>DASSZQ010000116.1:0-54726 GCA_035702755.1 Solirubrobacteraceae bacterium
ACGGCGCCCTCGGCGACGCTCTGCTTGCCGCGAACACGGCGGCCCAGGCGATAGAAGAGCATGACGACCCGGTAGGAGATCTTGTAGCGGTCCAACAGGAGCCTCTGAACGCGCTCCATGTCGGCCTCGTCGGTCAGCACCTCCGCGTGCGCGGGGATCGGTTGGCCGCGCAGCGCCCCGTTCACGCGGCAGGGCGCGATCAGAACGTGTGGGTTGCGGCGGATGCGCCACACCTTCGGCGAGTGCAGGTCGGTGAACGCGAACAGCCGCGTGCCGTCGGAGATGGACCACACCGGAGTGGCGACGCCGGTGCCGTCGCGCTTGAAGCTCGTCACGCTCAGGTATCGGCCCGGAAACAGCGCATCCAGATCAGGAGCCGTCTGCTGGGCTGGGCGTTCGGACGTCTGAGTAGCCATGACATCTCCTTTCATGCCCGGCGGTGTGCGTGACCATGAGTGGCCTCCGTACTCCGACGGTAGAGAACGGGTCGCCTTCTGTCCTCCGCCCTGCTGCGCACCTCGCCGCGCGGAACTACCCACCGCCGCTGGCATGACCCGCGGCGCCAGCGTGCCCAGGGCACAGCGCCGCCCGGCTGCCGGAACCCCGGGGCCGGACTGCGCAGAATCACGGTGCCGGTCTGGGCCCAACCGCGGGTGCGCGCAGGAGCGCTGCGGCGGGAGACTGACGTCATGACCAGCCGGGGTCTCACCCTCCGGGGCCTGCGCAGGTCCTTTGGAGGCGTCGTCGCCGTCGACGACCTCACCTTCTCGGTGCCGGCTGGGAGCGTGTTCGGATTCGTCGGTCGCAACGGGGCCGGCAAGACGACGACGATGCGGATCATCTGCGGGCTGTTGGCCGCGGACGCGGGCACCGTCCGCTGGGATGGAGAGCCGATCGACGGGAAGGCACGCGAGCGGATCGGTTACATGCCGGAGGAGCGCGGTCTGTATCCGAAGATGCGGCTCGGCGATCAGCTGGAGTACTTCGCCGTGCTGCACGGCGCGTCGCATTCGCGAGGGCGGGCGGCGGCGCGTGCATGGTTGGAACGGCTGGGGCTGGGCGACCGCGAGGACGAGCGCGTGGAGGAGTTGTCGCACGGCAATCAGCAGCGCGTCCAGCTGGCGGCGGCGCTGGTCCACCAGCCCGGTCTGCTGATCCTGGATGAGCCCTTTGCCGGGCTTGACCCGATCGCCGCCGATGTGATGGCCGACGTGCTGCGCGAACAGGCAGGCCGCGGCGTGCCGGTGCTGTTCTCATCGCATCAGCTCGAGCTCGTCGAGCAGCTGTGCGAGTCGGTGGCGATCATCGACCAGGGTCGGCTGGTCGCCAACGGAAAGGTCGATCAGTTGCGGAGCGGCGGGCCCCGCCTGCTTCGCGTCGAGCTCCGCGGTGCCGCTCCCACCTGGGTCGACTCGCTCGCCGATGTGGAACTCGTGGAGCATGTCGACGGCCGCGTTGTACTGCGGCTCTCCCCTGCGGCCGACCCTCAGCACATCCTCGACGTCGCGCGCCGGTCCGGGTCCGTAACGTACTTCTCCGAGCTGCGCCCCTCGCTGGCGGAGCTGTTTCGCGAGGTGGTGTCGACATGAGAGCTCGCCGCGCCGTGTGGGAGGTTGCGCGACGGGAGCTCGTCGAACGCTCCCGCTCACGTGTGCTGCGCGTGTCCCTGGTGCTGCTGCTGATCCTGAGTGTCGGTGGCGCGATCGCCGCCGCTCGGCTGACCGGCCGCACTCCGACCGACAACATCGGCGTCGTCGGCGCCCGGTCGGTGGCGCTTGAGCCCGCCATCCGCCTGCAGGCGCACGCCGCCGGCCGCCACGTCCGCATCCACACGCTCGCCGACGCGACGGCGGCCTCCGGCGCTGTCCGCGACGGCTCGGTCAGCGTCGCGGTCATCGATGGCAGGCGCATCGTGGTCCGGACCTCCCGCACCGGCCCCGCCGTCCGGGTTGTCGAGCAGGCCGTCGCCGCTCAGCGCGTGGTCGACCGCCTCCAGGCCGCCGGGCTCACCCAGGCGCAAGCTCTGAGCGCGCTCCGCCCGCCGGCGCTGCCCATCGATGTCCTGACGCCTCGCCCACCCAACTACGAGCGGACCCAGGGATTGGTGGCCGCCGGACTGCTGGCGCTGTTCATGGTGCTCGTGTTCTTTGGACAGGCGGTCGCCCAGGGGGTCACCGAGGAGAAGTCCTCACGGGTTGTGGAGCTGCTGTTGACGACGCTCGCGCCGCGGCGTCTGCTCGCGGGCAAGATCCTGGGGATCGGCCTCCTCGGTCTGGCCCTCCTGCTCATTCCCAGCGCCGCCGCGCTGGCGGCGGGCCGACTGGCCGGCGGAGCGGGATTGCCATCGGCCGCGCCTGAGGCAGTCGCGCTGATCGTCCTGTGGTTCATCCTCGGCTACATCTTCTACAGCGTCGCCTTCGCGGCGATCGGCGCGCTCGTCTCGCGCCAGGAGGACCTCAACACGGCAATGCTCCCGGTCAACGCCGTCCTGATCGGAGCCTTCTACCTCGCCATCTTCGTCGTGAACACAAACCCCAACGGCACGATCGCCCGCGTCGCGGCGTTCCTGCCACCCCTCTCCCCGATGGTCGTCCCCGCTCGCATGGTGCTCGGCGACATGACCGCGCTGGGGCTCGCTCTGGCGATCGCGCTTGAGGTGATCGGCACCGGCGCACTGATCATCCTGGCGGGGCGCGCCTATGAACGGGCGATCCTGCGAATCGGCGCGCCCCTGAAGCTGCACCGGTTGCTGGCGCCTCGATCATCCGGCACGCACCGCACGCCGGTCGGAGCGCACGAGACCGGGCCGCGGTCTCCGGAGACCGGCCCCGGCCGCCCCCGCCTCTCCCCGGCGGCGGATATCGCGCTGCGCGCCACGGCGGTGTTGCTCGTCATCGCCGGCGCCGCCATCGGCCTGCACCGGCCCGTCGCGGTCGTGCTCGTCGTCATCGGACTGCTGCTGCTCATCATCGAACAGGTCCTCAAGCACCTGCCGCGCCGCCCGGCTCACTGACCCGGGGCAGCCGCCGCGACGGGCTCGTCGCCCGGTCAAGCGCGTGCTGCCGGGCCACGGCCAGCCCCGCCCCGACGAGCAGGCCAACGGCGACCAGGTAGCACGTGAACAGCAGGCCGGCCAGGACGAGGAAGACCTGGACCGGGGTGCGCCCGGCCACCGCCCGCGCGTAATAGCCGGCCAGCAGCGGAGTCGCCTCCAGCGCGACGGCGGCGGGGACGCCGCCTCGCATCGCAGCGCGCCAGGTGAGATGGCGGGTGGCCGCGTAGCGGTACAGAAGCGCCGTGATCCCCGCAATGACGACGGCCGAGACCAGCAGCGGCACCCACGGCGGCACGTCGAGGTTCAGCCGGGCGCGCAGGCCGGTCGCCTCGGTGGCGGTGATCGCCATCAGGCCGATGAGCAGGACCATGATCGCTGCCAGGCCGAGGTGGCGCAGCTTGAGCGCGACCGGTCCGGGCCGGGGCGCGGCGAGCAGCCGCGAGGCCACCCGCTCCACCACCCCGGTCGCCCCCGCCCCCGCCCACACCATCGACCCCACCGCCAGGGCGAGCAGCCATGGCGAGTCCCGGCGGGTGCGCAGCACCAGCTCCAGAACCTGGTCGCGGGCGCTGGGCGGCAGGAGGTCCGCCACCCGGGAGGCCGCGCGCTCGGCCTGCGCGCCGTCGCCGAGGACGACCGCGGCGAGCGCCGCGACCCCCAGCGTCAACGGGACGCAGGCTCCGATCAGATACCAGGCCAGCGCCGGCACGTCGTCGCTGATTCCGGAGTCCCAGTAGAAGGCCGCGACGCGCCCGGCACCGCGCCGGATGCGCTCCCCGACGACCCGGGAGGCGCGGCGGTGCGCCGGTGACTGCCGGGCCTGGCCTGGCCCGGAGCCTCCGTCCGCGGCAGCCGGCTCGTCCACCTCGGCAGAGTCGCGCCGGCCCCGGCCCACCACATCATCTGTTTCAGGTGAGCCGGCTTCCCAGCCCCTGAGACACGTGTCCGCCAACGGCCCGGCTTCGGTCAGCTTCGGAGCAGATCTGCCGATTACCGCGACATGCCCTCCCGCTCACGCCTGCCCTTTGCCCTGTGGACGTCCGTGCTTGTGCTCAGCGGGGGCATCACCCTCACTGCGGCCGGCGGTGCCGGTGCTCGCGTCGCCGACGTCAGTGGCGTCACTCCCACCATCACCGAGTATCCGCTACCCGCGGCGGACCTCGGTCCGCTGCACCTGGCCTCGACCAGAGGCGAGCTCGTCTTCACCGAGACGGGGGCCGCTGCGCTCGGCGTGCGCGCCGCCGACGGGACGATCGCCCAGCAGAGCGGCCTGAGCCAGCCGGCGACCGGGATCACGGCCGGTCCCGCCGGCGACCTCTGGTTCACCGAAGCCGCCGGCACCGGCGCCATCGGCCGCATCACCCCCACCGGCACCATCACCCAATACACCACCGGCCTGACCCCCAACAGCGCCCCCACCGACATCACCACCGGCCCCGACGGCAACCTCTGGTTCACCGAGCGGGCGGACTCCGGCCGCCTGGGAACCGTCAGGCTTTCGCCCGCCGAACATGGGGGTCCGGGCGCGGCCCCGGCAGGACCTCTGGGGGCGGTCACCGAGGCCCCGCGTCGAATCGGGACCCGGACGGCAACCGTCGCTGCCGTGGTCACCGCATCGGATGCAAACGCGACCTACCACTTTGAGTGGGGCACGACACCGGACTACGGGCACCGTGTCCCTGGCGCGGACGCCAGCATCGGCTCCGGGACCGGGCGCCATGTCCTCGTGAAGACGCTCACCGGGCTGACCCCGGGCACCGTCTATCACTATCGCGTCGTCGCGACCGACTGCGGCGGCTGTCAGACGGGGACGAGCGCCGGGAGCGACATGACGTTTGAGACCCTCAGCTCCGGAGCGCCCGGCGATCTCGCCGCGCAGGGCCTGAGGCCCCCGGCGATCGGCCGGACGGCGCTCGTCGGCCTGGCGTCCGGCACCGTGCTGGTGCGCCGGCCCGGAGCGTCGCGCTCGGTGCCGCTCACCCGCAACACGGATATTCCCACCGGATCGGTGATCGATGCCGGTCACGGGTCCGTGGTCATCACCACCTCGCTGGGCGCCCACCGCCGGATGCAGTCAGCGGCCGTCTGGGGAGGAGCGTTCGTCGTGCACCAGAGTCGCACGCGCGGCATGACGACGTTCACCCTCGCCGGCCCCCTCGCCTGCACGTCGCATGCACACGCGGTCCGGGCGATGGCCATGGCAACCATGGTCCGCTTCCGCCGCCGGCCGCGTCGGCGTCCGCGCCACCGCGTGCGGTCGCTGTGGGCACGCGACAACCACGGGCAGTACAGCACGCGCGGCCAGAACAGCGTGACGACCGTCCGCGGCACCTGGTGGGAGACGGTGGACACCTGCGCCGGCACCCGGACGTTCGTGAAGCGCGGCGTCGTCGCCGTGCGCGACCTGCACCGGAAGCGCACGGTGATCGTCCGGGCCGGACACTCGTATCTCGCCCGGCGCTGATCGGCAGAGCCGAAGGTGAAAGCGCTCGCCCTGCGTAGGACCAGGCTGCTGGCGATGGCCGCGGCGGGGGCGATCGCGGTCGCCGGCGGCACCGTCGCCTACGCCGTCAACGCCTGGCCGCGGCTTGAGAACGACACCCTGGACGTGCGCTTCGCCGTCCGGGGTCCGGCTGCCTCGCCTCCCGGCGTGGTCGTGGTGGGGATCGACGACCGGACGTTCGACCCCGCACCGACCGGCCTCGGCCGCCCCTGGCCGCTGCCCCGTCGCTACGACGCCGCCGTGATCAGGAGGCTGCGCGCCGACGGAGCCAAGGTGATCGCCTTCGACGTCCAGTTCACCGAGCCCACCGATCCGACCGATGACAACGCGCTGTACGCGGCGATCCGCCGCGCCGGGAACGTCGTGCTGGCGACAACCGAGGTCAGCGCCTCCGGGCAGACGAACGTGCTCGGCGGCGAAGCCAGCCTCCGCAGCGCCCACGCGGTTGCCGCCGCCGCCAACATGCCCGCGAACGCGGGCGGGGTGATCCGCAGCTACCCCTATCGCATCATCGGCCTCAAGAGCTTCGCGGTTGCCACCGCCCAGGCCGCCGGACGGCCGATCGCTCCGGACCGGTTCCCGGCCGGCCACGCGCTGATCGACTTCCCGGGAGGGCCCGGGACGGTGCGCACGGTCTCCTTTGGCGATGTATACCGCGGTCGAGTCGATCCGCGGGTGTTCGCCGGCAAGGTCGTCGTCGTCGGAGCCTCGGCGCCCACGCTGCAGGATCTCCACTGGACATCGACCACGTCGACGCGGCCGATGTCCGGGCCGGAGATCCAGGCTGACGCCATCTGGACGGCGTTGCGCGGCAATCCGCTCCGGCCTGCTCCGGCGTGGCTGGGGCTGCTCGCGCTTGTGATCGCCGGCCTCGTCGCCCCGCTGGTGGCGCTGCGATGGCGCGTTCTCTTCGCGCTGCTCGCCAGCGTCCTGGTGGCCGCCCTCTACCTCGTCGCCGCCCAATTCGCCTTCCAGTCAGGACTCGTCCTCAGCGTCAGCTATCCGGCGGCCGCCTGGACGCTCGGCCTCGCCGGCATGGTCGTCGCCAGTTACACGGCCGCCTTCTCCGAGCGCAATGCGTTTTCGCGCCGCCTGCGGGAGAGTCAGGTGGAGCTCGTCCAGCGCCTGGCCCATGCGGTGGAGTCACGGGACGTCGAGACCGGCGAGCACACCCACCGCATCGGGTTGCTGTGCCGGCGGCTGGCGCTGGAGATCGGCTGGAGCGAGGCGGAGGCGGAGACGCTGATGTACGCCAGTGTCGCTCACGACATCGGCAAGATCGGAATCCCAGACCGGATCCTGCTCAAGCCGGGGCCGCTGGAGCCGGAGGAATGGGAGACGATGAAGACGCACACCACGATCGGCGGTCAGCTGCTGACCGGGTCACCCAACCCGCTCCTGCAGATGGCCGAGACGATCGCCCTCTCCCATCATGAGCGCTGGGACGGCACCGGCTACCCCGCCGGTCTGGCGGGCGACGAGATCCCGCTCCCCGGCCGCATCTGCGCGATCGCCGACGTCTACGACGCGCTGTTGTCCAACCGCCCGTACAAGCGCGCCTGGCAACTCGACGACGTGCTCGCCGAGATCGAGCGCAGCGGCGGGACCCAGTTCGACCCCGCCCTGGTGGCGGCGTTCCTGCGGATCGCGCCGCGCACCGAGCAGGAGCTCGCCTCGGCGTTCACCGCCGGGGCCGGGGGGTTGACGCCGCTGCCCGCGGCGCCCGCCGGTGGCGTCCGGATGCCGGAGCCGGCGGAGCCGCCGCCGGGTGGGGGCAGCGCGCGGATGCCGGAGCCGGCGGAGCCGCCGCCGGACGGGGACGGCGTGCCGATTCGGGAGCCGGCGGAGCCGGCCCCCGCCGGGGCATCCGGCCGTCCGAGCGACCGCGTCCCCGCCGTCACCGCAGTGGAGTAGGCTGGCGCCGGTTGTCCCGCGCGCGGGCGCGGGGCGTGGCGAGTGCCGTGGAGGACCGGGATGAGTGGGACTGGAGTGATGCGGGCACGCCGCTGCCTTCTGGCGGCAGCCGTCTTGCTGGTGGGCGTTTTCGGAGCCGCAGCGGCGCGACCCGCCACGGCGGTCGCGTCACCGGGATGGACAGGCGCCGCCGGATTCACCGTTCCGGCCAACGCCGCACTCTCGTCGCTGCACATCGCCTACCAAACGGGCGGCACGGCGACGGTCGCCTACCTGGAGGTCGTCTCGCCGTCTCCGTTGCAGACCGTGCTGCACGTCGGCGTCATCCCGCCCGGCGGCACCTATCAGGAGCAGCTGCGAATCCCGTCCACGGCCACGGCGATCCCGGCTGACGTGGCGCTGGCCGAGGCCCCCAGCGGAGCCGCCGTCGTTCAGTGGGCGGACCTGCAGGGGACGGCGGCGACATCGCCCTACACGTATCTGGCGAGCTATCGCGCCACCGGCAGCGCCCCGTGGGGCGCGGCGACGACGGTGGCCACCGACACCACCCGGACAACGGGCGTCTATGAGTACCTCGCGCCGGCGATCGCCGCCAACGGAACCGCCGCGGCCGGCGTCGACCACGTCGATCCGACCATCCCCAGCCCGTACGGCTACCGGATCGACGTCGCCGTCAACGCCGGAGGAACGTGGGGGACGCCGGTGCAGATCTCGCCGCCCTCAGACTCCAGCGAAGGCGCGGTGCTCGGCTTCGACGCCGGCGGCGATCTCACCGCCGCGTTCCGCCTGCGCATGAGCAACAACCGGTACACCCTGGCCGTCCGGCGCCGGGCGGCGAGCACCGGGATCTGGGACTCGCTGGAGGACGTCACCGGCTCCGACGCCACCTCCGACGCGTGGGGGCCTGTGCTGGGGGTGGCGCCGGACGGCAGTGCCGTGATCGCCTTTCAGTACATCCATTACGCGGCCCCGAACACGCTTGATGTCAATGCCGTCACGCGTTCCGGTGCGAATGGGTCATGGACGACCCCGGTCGACGTCGGCTCCGGAGGCGCCTCCAGCGCTCCCATCGCCGCCGGCGTCTCCCCGGACGACAAGGCATACGTCCTGTACCGGTACCAGGGCACCAACTCCGGCCTTGACTGCGACGGCATCGTGCGGGCGCCGGTCGGCGGCTCGTTCACCGCGCCCCACTGCGTCTCGCCGACCGGCTTTGAGAACAGCTCCTCCGGGGGCCTGGCCTTCCTGGGCAACGACGCCTACTTCGCCTGGGCCGGACAACCGAGCGGATCCAACAGCTTCGTCGTGGAGGGCAGCCGCTGGCTCGACGGTGCCGCGCAGCCTGACAATTTCACCGACCTCGAGACCCCCACATCGAGCCTGACATTCACCAGCTTCGTCGCCGATGAGGACGGCGGCGCGGCCGCCTTCTGGGTGGCGGCGCCGAGCACGCTCCGGGTGTCGGCGTTCGACGCCGGCGGCCCCAACCTCACCTCGGCCAGCATCCCGGCCACGGCGACCGCGGGGACGGCCGTGACCATGAGCGCCGGGTTTGCCGATCTGTGGTCCGGCCTGGCCGGACCGGCGAGCTGGAGCTTTGGCGACGGCGCCGGCGCGACCGGATCGGTGGTCAGCCACAGCTACGCCGCTCCCGGCACGTACACGGTCGCCGTCACCGCTGCCGACCGGCTCGGCAACCCGACGACGATCACATACCGGATCTCGGTGACGGCGGCCGCCGGCCCCGCTGCCCCGCCGCGTCTGACCGCGGTCGGCCAGTCGGCATCGCACTGGCGCGAGCCCGGTACCGGACGCCGGCGCCGGGGCAAGCGCCGCCACCCGCCGAGCGGCACGACGTTCCGCTTCACGTTGAACGTGGCTGCGAAGGTGACGCTGACGTTCTCCCACCGGATCCGCGGCCGGCGCGTCTCCGGCCGGTGCGTCGCCGCGACCAAGCACAATCGCCGCGCGCGCTCGTGCCTGCGGACGGTCACGGTCGGCTCGCTGACGGTCGCCGGTCATCCCGGTCACAACCGGCTGGCGTTCACCGGCCGCCTCCCACACCACCGGCGGCTCGCTCCCGGGGCCTACACGGTGGTGCTCAGGGCGATCGGCAGCGGCGGGCGCCGGTCGGCGCCACGGACGCTCCGGTTCACGATCGTCGGCGGCTGACGGCGCGCCCGGTGGGCCGTTGGGCGGCGTCACGGGCGACCCTCGCGAACCTGGGCGTCCAAGCGGACCATACGGGCGCTCAGCGACCCCGGCCTGTTACCGAAGTGCAACGTGCCGGTCCGGAGAGTCACCCGTGATAACACGCAGTTAGACGGTGCAACAAAGTTCCCGCGACAGTGGACTGCAATGTGTGTGAATTCACATCTTGGCGGACGGTGACGAACCCGTGTCACTGTTACGCTCGGCCGATGACACTCCCTCGTAGGTCCACGCTTGCCGCTGCGGTCACCGCTGCCGGCCTCGCCGCTGCCGGCACCGCCTCCGCGGCGGGCGGAGTCTCGCCCGCGCGCGGCTCCACGCGCTCAGCGCTCGTCCACGCGTTCGTCGTCCAGGACGGCTCCAGCGCCGGTGTCAGAGGCACCTATGTGGCCGGGTCACGGCCGCAGCTTGGCGTCGTCTGCCAGAAGACGCCGGATGCCGGCACGGTCCGCTTCCTGTTTCGCCGCAGCGGGCGGTCCTGGCGCTTCCTCTTCTCCACGCGGGGCACGCGGGCGGGCGGCTCGGTGGACCGCCGGCTTGAGCAGGCCTGCCGCTGAGCCTGAGGCGCACCGGGCCCGCTGAGCCGGGCCCCGGGCGGCCGCGCGTCAGTTGGCCAGGACGGTGAAGAAGTCGCGGCTGTAGGGAATGAGCAGATGCCCGTAGATGCCGTACTGGCCGGGCACGACGGGCACCGGGGTGACCGGCGCCTTGGCATGGTGGACGTAGAGGTAGCCGGCGACCCAGTCAGGGTTGATGTCCAGTTCCACGCCCCGCTGGACGCCGGCCCCCGCCATCGCATCGGCGAACTGAGCGACGGTCAGGTTCTCCCCCGCCGCCCACACAAGCTGGCCATTTCCGAGGATGCCAAGACCGCTGCGGGCAACGGCCGACGCGCCGCCGATCGTCGCGCCCCAGCAGGCTTCCCCGCAGTTGACCGAGGCGGCCGGCCGGCCCTGGTCGATGAGCAGATGCAGGTTCTGGCGCACCGAGGCGATGCGGCGCCCGTGCGCGGGCACGCCCGCGCCCCAGGTTCCGATCTGCGTGCGGCCGTCGGTGTAGGTGACGATCGAGGCCAGGCCCGGGGTCAGGGGGACGGCCGTCCGTCCGAAGGACTGAAAGCCGCCTGAATCGGTGCTGAACTTGAAGCCGCCGTTGAAGCCGAGGATCAGGTGGTGGATCTCGCGGCCGGCGACCTGTGCTCCGTAGCGCCAGCCGGTGCCTCCCGGGTCAGCGGATCCCGCGTGCAGCGCGAGGTGCACCAGATGCTGGTCCATGCGAACCAGCGTCACGCCGGAGCGCTCGGCGATCCACATGGCGGGGCGGCCGCCGACGCTCGCCATCCGCTGCCAGGCGCCCGTCAGGCGGCCCGGGTAATGATCACGCGGGGCGGTGGGCTGAGGGCGGCGCGGGGCCTGCGCGGCGCTGGCGGTCTGACTCGCCGAGGCCGCCGCCGAGGACGACGACGCGGACGAGGACGAAACGGAGGCCGACGCCGGCGACGACGCGGCGACCGCGGTCGCCGACGTCCGGCTGGGCGGAGAGGACGCTCCCGCGCTGGCGCAGCCGCCGACGGCGCCCATGGCCAGGACGAGCAAAGCGGCGCTCAGGCGGCGGCGGGCCGGGGTCATGACCGGGTCATCTTCACTGTCAGTCACCTGCGGCGGTGTGGGACCGCCGACCCCCAGGCTCCACGTGCACTCTGAAGTCAATGTCAACGGCAGATGAGACAGGCCTTACACAGGGTTTCCCTCCGGTCCGTCCTCTTAGCAATGTCTCACGCGCTCCTTACGAACTTCTACGGACCCCGGCCAACACTGAGCAGCGTGACACCCACGCCTGCCATCAACCACCCACCGGCCACCGACCCGCTCACCGGGAGCTGTCGCTGATGGCGACCACCGCCGTCGACCTGCTGCCGCGCCTGCTCCTCGGCGTCGGCGAGCGCGACATGGTGGCGCTCGCCGAGCATCACGAGGTGCACGGCCCCCCGCCGGATCTGCGCGGCTGGCGGCCCGAGCAGCTGGTCGATGAGATCGCGGCTGCCGGCCTCCGCGGCCACGGCGGCGCTGCGTTCCCGGTGGCCACCAAGATGCGGGCGGTGGCGCAGCGCCGCGGGTCGGCGATCGTCGTCGCCAACGGCTCGGAGGGCGAGCCGGCGAGCAAGAAGGACCGGGTGCTGCTGCGCGAGCTTCCGCACCTGGTGCTCGACGGCGTGGCGGTGGCGGCGCGCGCCGTGGGCGCCAAGGAGGCGATCATCGCCCTGGAGGGCGACGATGACCGCAGCGTGCGCAGCCTGGAGCTGGCGCTCAGCGAACGCCGCCGCGCGCGGCTGCCCGGCGACCCGCGGATTGAGCTGTTCTTCGTCGCCCCGCGGTACCTGGCCGGGCAGGAGACCGCGCTCGTCAACGCCATCAACGGCGGCTCGGGACTGCCGACGTTCGCACCGCCGCGGCCGTTTGAGCGCGGGGTCCGCCGCCGGCCCACCCTGGTGCAGAACGTCGAGACGCTGGCCCACGTGGCGCTGGTCGCCCGGTACGGCGCGGACTGGTTTCGCGAGCTGGGCACCGACCGGGACCCGGGCTCCGCGCTCGTCACCCTGTCTGGAGCGGTCGCCGCGCCCGGCGTCTACGAGATTGAGCACGGGATGCCGCTCGCCGACCTGCTGGAGCTGGCCGAGCTCGAGGACGAGCTGGCCGCGGTGCTCATCGGCGGATATTTCGGCACGTGGGTCGCCGCCCCGGACGTCCCGGACGTCCGCCTGAGCGGCGAGTCGCTGGCCCAGGCCGGCGCGACCCTGGGGGCGGGCGTGATCGTCGCCCTGGGGGCGTCCGCCTGTCCGGTGGCGGAGACGAGCCGGATCGCCGGCTGGTTCGCTGACCAGGGAGCCGGCCAATGCGGCCCGTGCGTCAACGGCCTGGACGCCATCGCCTACACGGTGGCGCAGGTGGCCGGCGGGACCGGGTCCCGCACCGCCGGCGACGATCTCAACCGCTGGCTGACCGAGCTGCCCGGGCGCGGCGCCTGCCAGCATCCGGACGGCGCCGTGCGCTTCATCAGCAGCTCGCTGCGGACGTTCGCCACCGAGTTTCGCGACCACGCCCGTCACGGCCAGTGCGACCGCTGTCGACAACCGCCCACGCTGCCGGTTCCCGTCCCGCCGGCTGCGCCGCGAGGCTGGCGGTGAAGCTGCAGGTCAACCCCATCCGCTGCGTCGCCCACGGCATGTGCGCCGAGCTGCTGCCCGAGGCGATCCGCCTCGACGAGTGGGGCTACCCCATTCTCCACTCCGGGGAGGTGTCGCCGACCGTGGTCGAGCACGCGCGCCGCGCGGCCGCCGCCTGCCCCACGCTGGCGCTCCTGCTCAAGGCCGACGCCGGGTAGCGCCCGCCCGCCCGGCCGGCCGGCCGGCCGGCCGAGGCCAGGCCTAGCCTGCGGTCCGCGCCAGCGGACGATCCGGATGCTGCTCGGCCCCCAGCTGGGCGATGTCCGGCTCAAACGGCAGCCCGGCGAGCCAGTCGACGAGGAGCCGCACCCGGCGCTCGGTCGTCGGCATTCGGCCCAGGTAGTAGGCGCGGCGCAGCGCCCACGCCGCCGGTCCGCGCAGCGGCATCCCCATCACCTGGGCGATCGCCCGGCGGTTGCCGAGCGTGACGAACTCGCCGCGCGAGCGGTAGCGAAACGGCTCCGGCCCCCGGCCGCGCAGCACGGCGGCGATGTTGTGGCCAAGCTGCCGGGCCTCCCGTTCGGCGTGCTGAGCGGTCGGCGGATAGGGCTCACCGTCTGGGCCGGGGACCGCGGCGCAGTCACCGGCGGCCCACACCCCCTCGGCGCCCTCCACGCGCAGGCACGCGTCGACCACAAGCCGCCCACGCTCGTCGCAACCCAGGCCGAGCCGGCCCACCTGGGGGTCCGGGACCACCCCCGGCATCCACACCAGCGTGTCGGCCGCAACCGTCGACCCGTCCGAGAGCGAGACCACGCCGTCGGACACCGCTTCCAGCGTGGTCTGAAGGCGCATCTCGATCCCTCGCGCCCGGAGCAGCTCCCCGGCACGCCGGGCGAGCTTCTCATCGACCGAGGGCAGGATCCGGTCGGTGGCCTCCACCAGCACCCAGCGCATGTCCCCCGGGCTGATGGAGCGATAGCTGCGGCTGGCCTGGCGCGCCAGGTCCTCCAGCTCGGCCAGCGCCTCCACTCCGGCGTAGCCGGCGCCCACAAACACA
Organism: Solirubrobacteraceae bacterium; assembly: GCA_035702755.1. Lineage (GTDB taxonomy): Bacteria > Actinomycetota > Thermoleophilia > Solirubrobacterales > Solirubrobacteraceae > Palsa-465. The sequence continues at coordinate 13,907 of DASSZQ010000116.1, forward strand.
AACGTCAGCGCGCGCCGGCGGGCCTCCGCACTGGTGGCCGAGTCGGCGACCTCCAGCCGGGAGAGGACCTGGTTGCGCAGATGCATCGCCTCGGTGAGCGTCTGGAAGCCCACCGCATGATCGATCAGGCCGGGAACCTCCATCGTGCGGGTCACCGAGCCGAGCCCCACCACCAGCGCGTCGTATGCCGTCTCCCGCGACTCCCCCGTACCGGCTTCGATCCTCGCCACCCGCCTGCCGCGGTCAACCCCGCACAGGCGGCCGAGCGTCACCCGGGTGCGACGCAGCGCGCGGCGCAGCGGGACGACGACGTGGCGCGGCTCCACGCTGCCGGATGCGACCTCCGGCAGCAGCGGCTGGTAGAGCATGAAGTTCTCCGGCGCCACGAGCTCAAGGTCCGCCTCGCCGGGAGCGAGGCGGCTCTCAAGCGCGAGCGCCGTGTACATGCCGACAAAGCCGCCGCCGGCGATCAGCACCCGGGGGCGTGCCGCGGCCGTCATCAGCTGGCCGGCGCGTGCTCGGAGCGCCCGCGGCTGCCGTCTCGTCCGCCTCGCTCACTGTCGCCGGCGGGCGGCGGCGAGTTCTGGTCCTCGGCCCCGGCACGGCGCGGGCGCATGATCAGGTCATAGCTGAGCGCGGCGGCGACCGCACCCGCGCACGGGCCCACCCAGTAGATGAAGTACTGCCCCCAGGGCGGCCCACTGCCGAAGATCGCTGTCATGAGATACGGCCCGGTGGTGCGAGCCGGATTGACCGAGCCGCTGGTCAGCGGGCCGATGACCATGATCTCCCCGGCGACCGCCAGGCCGATGATGAGCCCGGCCCAGCCTGAGGGCGCACGCTTGTCGATGGCCAGCGCCATGACCGTCAGCATGACGAAATAGGTGCCGACACCCTCGGCGAGCACGCCCTGGGCGTAATTGACGTGCGGTCCCAGGGTCGTGCCGCCGGTGGCGTGCATGTTTGCCGCGCCATGGCCGAAGGTGCCGATGATGAACAGCGCGCCGAGGATCCCGCCGGCGATCTGGACGAGCACGTACGGGGTCAGCTCAGCCGCCGGGAAGCGCCGACAGAGTGTCAGCGCCACGGTCACCGCCGGGTTGAAGTGGCCACCGGACAGCCGGCCGAAGGCGTAGATCACGCCGGCCACGATGAGGGCGAACGCGAGCGCGATGAACCCAATCGCCGCGTAGGTGAGCTTGCCGTTGCTGAGTGTGACGGCGCCGACGAAGGCGCCGGCGCCGACGAACACCAGCAGCGCCGTTCCGACGAACTCGGCGCCGAGGCGCCGGGCCAGATCGCTGCCCATCCTCAACCTCCCGTCACGCGGCCGGTCGCAGCACGACCTTGGAGTAGCCCTCCTCACGCTTGTCAAAGCGCGAATAGGCGTCCGGCGCCTCGGCGAGCGGCAGTTCCTTGGAGACGACGAAGCTCGGCTCCGCCCGCCCGGCGATGATGAGGTCGCGCAGGTGACGGTTGTAGGCCTTGACGTTGGCCTGGCCGGTGCCCATCCGCAGCCCCTTCTCAAAGAACTTACCGATGTTGAACAGGAGCCGCCCCTCGGCCGCGTCCTCGTTGGGGGCACCCGGGTCGCTGGGGACGTAGAGGCCGACAACGCCGAGCATGCCGGTGGCCCGGACCGTCTCCACCAGCTGGTTGAGCACGACCGCCGGCTGCTCCTCGCCCTCGGAGACCGTCGCCTGGTACCCCACCGCATCGATGCCCTTGTCGGTCCCGTCGCCGTTGGTCTGCTCGCGGATGACCTCCACCGGATCGGACTCAAAGTAGTTGACGGGGATCGCGCCGATCTGCTCGGCGAGCTTCAGGCGGCTCGGCACCCGGTCGACGACGAACACCTTGCTCGCCCCCATGATCAGCGACGAGTAGGCGGCCATCAGGCCGACGGGCCCGCCGCCGTAGACGGCGACCGTCTCGCCCGGGCCGACCTTGGCCAGCGCGGCGCCGTGGTAGCCGGTGGGGAAGATGTCGGCCAGCATCGCGAAGTCGTTCTCATGCTCGTCGCCGGGCGGCAGTTCCAGGCAGTTGAAGTCGGCGAACGGGACCCGCAGATACTCGGCCTGGCCGCCGCGGTAGGGACCCATCGACACGTAGCCATAGGCGCCGCCCCCAAAGCCGGGGTTGACCGTGAGGCAGAAGCCGGTGTAGCCGGCGAGGCAGTTCTTGCAGAACCCGCAGGCCACGTTGAACGGCATCACGACGCGATCGCCCTTCTTGACCCGCGCCACGCCCGGCCCGACCTCCTCGACGATCCCCATGTTCTCATGGCCGAACACGATCCCCGGCTCGGCCCCCGTCCGGCCTTCGTACATGTGCAGGTCCGAGCCGCAGATGGCGGCCGTGGTAACCCGCACCAGGACGTCGTTGGGATCCTCGATGCGGGGGTCCTCGACGTCCTCGACGGCGACCTTGTACGGCTCCTTGTAGACGACGGCTTTCATCGTGCCTCCATTTGAGTTGACGCTGCGCACCGACACCGTGGCCGGCCCCCACGCTCGGTGCGCCTCGTTGGTCTCCTGCCCCGCGAGGAGCGCGGCAAGCACGGACTCCGCCCCCGCGTCACCCGCGTTACCGCTCCTGACCCCGCCGTCCCGCCGCGCCACCGGCCCCCGGGCTACCCTGCGGCGATGCCGCTCACCATCGTGCAGATCACCGACCCGCATCTCGGCGCTCGCTTCAGCGACGATCCCGGCGCGGCGCTGGCCGCGGCCGTGGCGACGATCGCGGGGACGCTGGCAACGCCGCCGGATGCGGTGGTCGTCTCCGGTGACATCGCCAGCACCCCCACCGACGGCGAGTACGCCGAGGCCCGCGCGCTGCTCGACGGGATCGGCGTCCCGCTCTACGCGCTGCCCGGCAATCACGACGACCGGGACAGCCTGCGCCGCCACTTTGAGCTTCCCCAGGGCGACGATGCGTCTATCAGCTACGCCGTCTCCCTGGGGGCGGCCAGGCTCGTCGCGCTTGACTCGACGCTACCGGGAAGCGACGGCGGCCGGCTGGACTCCGCGCGGCTTCGGTGGCTGGACCGAACGCTGCACGAGGACCCGGTCACCCCGACGCTGCTCGCCATGCACCACCCGCCGATCACGACGGGCATTCCCGCGATGGACGCGATCGGGATCCCGGAGGACGAGCGGGCATCCCTGGCCGAGGTGCTTGCCCGTCACCGGCAGGTCCAGCTCGTCACCGCCGGGCACGTCCACCGGACGATCGTCGGCGCGATCGCCGGCACCCGCGTCCTGGCCATCCCCAGCACCGACGTTCAGCTCGGCCTTGACCTGGAGGCCAGCGAGCTGCGCTTCGTGCGCGAGCCACCGTGCGTGGCGATCCACCTCGTTCCCAACGGACAGATCGTCTCGCACATCCAGCCGGTGGTCACCGCGACGCACTGACGCGGCTTCGGCCTCCGACCGGGGACGGCGCCGAGACCGGGCGCGCCGCCTCCCCGGCATCGGCGACGTCAGCGAACGACGCCGACGAGGTTCGCTGCACGACGAGGACGGCGGTGTCGTCGCGCTGCGGCCCGCGGGCGAACCTGCCCAGCGCCCGCTCCACGCGGGCCACCGTGTCGGCCGGATCGACCGCCCCCCGGAGCGTGCCGGTCAGGCGGTCTGAGCCAAAGCGCCCGTTTGCGCCGACGGTGTCGGTGACGCCATCGGTATAGAGCACCAGCTGGTCACCGATGCTCAGGCGGACCGACTCCGCCATCCAATTGCCGCCCTCGGTCACGCCGAGCAGCCGGGCGAGGACGCCGGCGGGCTCCACCTCGCCATCGTGCAGGTGGTAGGCCGGCGGGTGCCCGGCGAGCACGACATCGGCGACCGCCTCGCCGTCGGCCTCGCGCAGCCGGACACAGCAGACGCTGACCAGCGAGAACAGCGGCCGCTCGCACAGCGCCCGGTTGAGCTGATCCAGGGCGGCCACGGGATCTCCGAGCAGCTTGCCGGCGGTGCGCAGCGTGTAGCGGGACATGGAGGTCAGGGCGGCCGCCTCGGCGCCGTGTCCGGCCACGTCGCCGACCAGCACCATCCACCCGCCCGGCACGGCGAACGCGTCGTAGAAGTCACCGCCGACCTCGCTCTCCTCGCCGGCCGGGTGATACAGGGTGGCCAGGCTGCAGCCGGGGATCTCCGACAGCCGCGGGGGCAGCAGGCTCTCCTGGAGGGTGGCGGCGATCCGCGATCGCTCGGTGTACAGGCGTGAGTTCTCCACCGCAATCGCCGCCCGCCGGCCCAGCTCCTCGGCAACGGCCAGGTCGTCATCGTCGAACCGCCGCCCGGACTCGGCCATGATGAGCGACAGCGCGCCGAACGGCGGCCGTCCCGGAACGGCGAGGGGCACAAAGATGACCGACCGCATCCCAAGCGCCCGCACCAGCGACCGCTGCTCCTCGGTGGCCGGAAGCCGCGTGATGAGATCCTCGGTCAGCTCGCGGATGATCTCCGGCCTCCCGGAGCGGATCACCCGGGCCGCCCCGGACGGGTTGGTGAGATGCGGTGGGTAGCGCGCCGCCCACTCCCGCGCCAGGGCAACCTTGTCCGGGTCAGCGTGGGCGACGGCCACCTGCCGCAGCTCATCGCGCAAGCCGCGCATGGCGACTCCGCACCAGTCGGCGAGCCCGGGCACCGCGAGCCGGGCGATCCGCTGCAGGGTCTGCTCGTAGTCAAGCGAGGAGGCGAGCGCCCGCCCCGCCTCGGCCAGCAGCCGCTGCGCGAGCTCGGCGCGCTTGGGCTCGGTGACGTCCTCGATCACGTTGACGGCCATCGACAGCGCCCCGTTGGGGTCGAACACGGGCGTGGCCTTGTGCAACAGCCACCGGGTCCGCCCCGTCGACCGCGCCACGTTGCGCACCAGCAGCGGCGGGGGGCGTTCGCCCCGGAGGGCAGCCGCCGACGGCAGCTGCTCGAGGCCGAGGCGGCGGCCCGCCTCGTCGTAGGCCTCATACCGGGCCATGAGGTCGGCCGAGGTCGCCGTGGTGAGCTCCGCCAAGGACAGGGCGCCGAGCAGCTCAGCGGCCGCGGGATTGGTGAACAGCATGCGACCGGCGGCATCGCGGACGATCACCGCCTCAGCCAGATTGGCCAGCGTCGCCTCCAGGCGCTGCTCCAGGCCGCTGACGGTTTCCGCCAGTCCCGCGTTGTCCAGGGCGAGCGCGATGCGTCCTCCCAGCACCTCGGCGAACTCCACGTCGCTTGCATCCAGCCGGCGCCCGGAGCTCGTCATGCTGCACGCGAGCGCACCCACGATCCGCCCCCGGGCGCGGAGCGGGATGAACATGGCGTCGGTGACCCCCAGCGCGCGCAGCAGCTCAAGGTCCGCCTCGCTTGACGCGATCTGCTGCAGGTGGGCCTCGCTCACCGGCGACAGCAGCTGGCTTTCGCCGCCGGCGACGGCCCGCATCACCCCGACGCCCGCGGTCGGCGGCTGCTGGCGCCGCAGGATCGCCGCCTCCGCGGCCGGGTCGCCCGGGTCGCGCATGCGCACGCCCAGCCGCCGGAGCTCGCCGCTGGGCGAGACCGCGTCGAGCGTCGCCAGGTCGGCGACCGCGGGCACGACGACCCGCAGGAGGCGCTGCACCGTCTCCCCCAGCAGCAGGGTTCCGTCGGCGACCCGGCCGACGGCGGCCAAAAGCTCGAAGCGGGCGGTCTCAGCGGTCCCGCCCATGCCCCGTCACCCCCCGGATGTTCCCCGGTTGTCTCACGTTGACCTCGCGCCGCGGCGGTCGCGGTCGCACTCCGGCGACCGGGGGCGCCACGCGGACGTTATTGGCTGGCGCCGGCGAGGACAAGCGGTGCACGCGGCGGGTCTTCATGCGGACACCGCGTTCCAAAGCGTGATTCGACGGCTAAAATCTAAGTCCGCCTGACTGAGATATTCAGGCAGATTGGAGACCAGAAAGTGGATTTTGAAACCCAGAACAGCCGTAATACGCACCTGTGCGACGTCTGCGGCGAGCGCCCCGGTGTCGTCGGTGTGATGTTCGCCGGCCCCGGTGGACGCCGCGGCGGACTGCTGTGCGAGCGCTGCGCCCGCGAGGCGATGGCCCAGCAGCAGGACGGCCGGCTCGACGGCGGGCTGCTCGGCGGCCTGATGAACATGAACCCGGGTGGCCCGGGCGCCGGTCCTGCCGTGCGCCAGCGTTCCCAGACCCGCCAGCGCTCTCAGACCCCCGCGTTGGACGAGTTCGGCCGTGACCTGACCGCGGAGGCGCGGGTGGGCCGGATCGACCCGGTCATCGGCCGCGAGGACGAGATCGCGCAGGTCGTTGAGGTCCTGACCCGGCGGCGCAAGAACAACGCCGCGCTCATCGGCGAGGCCGGCGTCGGCAAGACGGCGATCGCCGAGGGGCTGGCCCTGCGCATCGCGCAGGATGAGGTCCCGGAGCCGCTGCGCGGCGTGCGCGTCGTGGCCCTTGACCTCGCCGGGATGATCGCCGGCACCCAGTTCCGTGGCGCCTTTGAGCAGCGGCTGAAGGCCGCGCTTGAGGAGGTCGTCGCCGCCGAGGGCCAGATCATCCTGTTCGTCGACGAGCTGCACACCGTGCTCGGCGCCGGAGCGGCCGAGGGCGCAATGGACGCCGCCAACATGCTCAAGCCGATGCTGGCCCGCGGTGAGCTGCGGATGGTCGGCGCCACGACGCTGGCCGAGTACCGCCAGATTGAGCGCGATGCCGCCCTGGCCCGGCGCTTCTCGCCGGTGATGGTTGAGGAGCCGTCGGTGCCGGACACCGTCGAGATCCTCCGCGGGCTGCGCTCCCAGTACGAGGCGCACCACCGCGTCCAGATCGCCGACGAGGCGCTGGAGGCGGCGGCCCGGCTGTCAGATCGCTACATCACCGAGTACCGGCTGCCGGACAAGGCGATCGACCTCGTCGACCAGGCGGCGGCCCGGCTGCGGCTGCGCCAGCCCGGAATCGACGACCAGCAGCGCCTGCGCGGCGAGCTGGAGCGGCTGCGGGCCGAGAAGCAGGCCGCGGTCGACGCCGAGGCCTACGAGGAGGCCGGGAAGCTCAAGGCGCGCATCGACGAGCTGGAGGCAAAGCTCGCTCAGGCCGAGCCTGCTCTGAGTTCGCCCTCAGGCGCGGGCGCAGCCCGCGGCGTGGTCGGTGAAGCGGAGATCGCCGACGTCATCGCGGCGCGGACCGGGATCCCGGTCGGCGAGCTGGTGGCGGCGGAGCTGGAGCGGCTCGGCACGCTGGAGGACGACCTGCACCGGCGGGTCATCGGCCAGCAGGATGCCGTGCACGCCGTCTCGGAGACGATCCGCCACGCCCGGGCCGGGCTGGCCGAACCGGACCGCCCGCTGGGCAGCTTCTTGTTCATGGGGCCCACCGGCGTGGGCAAGACCGAGCTGGTCAAGGCGCTCACCGAGCGGCTGTTCGCCACCGAGAAGGCGCTGGTCCGGATCGACATGTCCGAGTACCGCGAGCCGCACACGGTGGCGCGGCTGATCGGCTCACCCCCCGGCTATGTCGGCTACGGCGACGGTGGCCAGCTCACCGAGCCGGTGCGGCGGCGGCCCTACTCCGTGGTCCTGCTCGACGAGATCGAGAAGGCCCACCCGGAGGTGTGGAACGTCCTGCTCCAGGTGCTCGACGACGGCCGGCTGACCGACGGCGAGGGTCGCACCGTCGACTTCACCAACACGGTCGTGGTGATGACGTCGAACCTCGGCGCCGGGCAGGCCAAGCGGCCGCTGGGCTTTGCCGGGGGCGAGGCCGATCCCGCCGGCGACCGCATGCTGGCCGCGGCCAAGCGGGCGTTCCTGCCGGAGTTCCTGAACCGCATCGACGAGGTGGTGGTGTTTGAGCCCCTCACCGAGGAGCAGGTGCGCGAGATCGGCGAGCTGATCTGCTCGCGGATCGCCGACCGGCTGCTCGCCGAGCGCGGCGTCGAGCTGACGGTGGAGCCGCAGCTCATCGCCCGGCTGTCGACCGAGGGCTTTGACCCGGAGTTCGGCGCCCGGCCGCTGAAGCGCCACATCCGGCGCACGCTGGAGAAGGAGCTGACGCGGGCCATCCTGGACGGCCGGATCGCCGACGGGGGCCGCGTCGTCGCCCGGGACGGCTCCGAGCAGGCGATCGTGCTTGAGGTCGCCGAGCCGGCCGCGGTCTGACGCGACGCCAGATTGGATTGGAGGGGGGCTCGCCTGACGGCGGCCCCCCTTTGTTTTTGGCGCAGTAAGGTCGTGCCGTGGCCGAGGACCCGCATGACCTCCGGCGCTTCGTCGACGCCCAGGACCGCGGCGGCACCTATGCGGCGGCCGTCGCCGAGTTGCGTGGCGGCCGCAAGCGCAGCCACTGGATGTGGTTCATCTTCCCCCAGATCGCGGGGCTCGGCCGCAGCCCCACCGCCCAGGCGTATGCGATCTCGTCGCTTGAGGAGGCGCGGGCGTACCTGAGCCATCCGGTGCTCGGACCCCGGCTGCGGGAGTGCGCGGCGATTCTGTCTGAGCTTCCCGGACGCAGCGCCGAGGATGTGTTCGGCGGCATCGACGCGATGAAGCTGCGCTCGTCGATGACGCTGTTTGCCCGCGCCGCGCCGGACGAGCCGGTGTTTGGCCGCGTCCTGGCGATGTACTTCGGCGGGGCCGCGGACGAGGCCACGGATAGGCTCCTGCACTAAACACAGCCCCCAGCAACGAAAGGTGTGAGGCGATGGCAACGCGCAACGGCACGGCGGAGTGGCGAGGCGATCTGCGCGGCGGATCAGGCACATTCCAGGTCGGCAGCGGCCTGTTCTCCGGCAGCTACTCGTTCAAGACGCGCTTTGAGGAGGAGCCCGGCACCAACCCGGAGGAGCTGATCGCCGCCGCCCACGCCAGCTGCTTCTCGATGGCGCTGTCAAACATCCTGGCCGAGGCCGGCCATGAACCGGAGTCGGTGAACACCACCGCGCGGGTTCACCTGCGGATGCTCGACGGCGGCCCAACGATCAACCAGATCGACCTCGTGACCGAGGGCCGGGTGCCCGGGATCGATCAGGACCAGTTTGCCCAGTTCGCCGGTGAGGCCAAGGAGGGCTGCCCGGTCTCCCGCGCGCTCGCCGCGGTCGGCGACATCACGCTGGACGCCAAGCTCCTCTGAGCCGGCGGCCGGACGGCGCGGCCTGAGCCGGCCGGCGTCCCGCTCATTCCGGGGCGGTGGCGCGGCCGGCCGGCGCCGCCGCGGGCGCGGCGGGCGGGGTCCACGACGCGCCCGCGGTGGCGACATCGGTGGGGTAGGTCTTGCGCGCGCGCAGCAGGAACACGCCGGCGGCGGCCAGCGTCACGAGCATGATCAGGAACGTGATCTGCAGCCCGGTCCCCGTCGAGGTGGAGACGATGTTGTGCTGGTGGGTCCCGATCGGCGCCTGCGGCGGGACGAACCCGGCGATGAGGTCGGCGACCGCGCCGAACAGCAGCGGCGCCAGCGCCTGAGCCAGCGAGCGCAGGAACGTGCGCGTGCTCTCGGCCCGCCCCCACAGGCCGGGGGGCATGATGTCCAGCCGGGCGGCGTCAAGCGGGGGGTTGGCCGCCGAGATCAGCGCAGTCCCGGCGACGTCAAACCACAGGCCGCCGCTGAGGGTGCCGGAGAGCAGCCCGGGGACGAGGACGGCCGCGGCGGCGAGCTGGCAGATGCCGGGCAGCACCACCCGGGCCTCAAACCAGCCCTGGCGCGTCAGCAGGTCACACAGGGGCCCGCTGACGAGCGTCCCCACCAGTGCCCCCAGGACGAGCAGCCCCAGCACCAGCGTCGCCGTCGCCTCGCTCGTCCCGTAGTGGCCCCGCATGAACACCAGCGCGAACGTCTGCAGGCCGGCGAAGAAGAAGTAGCCGAGCGAGGAACTGATGATCAGCAGCAGGTTGGTGGGGACACGGAGGATGTAGCGGATCGCCTCCGGCAGGGACAGCCTGTCCGGGTCCTGTCTGAGGATGAGCTTGGGGTTGGGAGCAAAGCCGCGCTGGATCGCCGCCTCGCGAGCGAGGTCGCGCTCCTGGCCGGCGGGGGCCCCGTCCGGGTCGTCGCCGGCCACCCCCGCCCCGGCGGCGGCATCAACGAGGTCAAGCGTTCCCGGCGCCAGCCGGCTCTGCCCCCCGCGCTGGGGCTCCGGGATCGTCCGCCACAGCGAGCGGGCGAGGAACAGGCCCGGGATGGCCAGGATGATGAACGACGCCCGCCAGGAGATGGCGGTGGCGATGGAGCCGCTGACGATGAAGCCGACCGCGGTGCCGGCGATCTCCCCGCTGAGGATGTAGCCGTAGACGACGGCGCGCTCCCGGGAGGGGAAGTAGTCGCCGGTCAGCGAGGCGATCGCCGGACCGGCGGTCGCCGCCACCGCGCCCAGTCCCACGCGGCTGAGCAGCAGCAGGGAGTACGAGGGTGCGATCGCCCCCAGAAACGTGGTGATGCTCCACAGGACCATGCTCCCGGCCAGCATCGGGATCCGCCGGAAGCGGTCGACGAGCATGCCCACCGGCAGCACGGCGACGGCGCCGATGAGCAGCGCGACCGAGTTGAGCAACCCGATCTGGGTGTTGGAGATGTGCAGGGCGTGCTCAAGCTGCGGCGCCACGGCGCCGACGGTGGCGATCTGGGCGCTGGAGAGGGCGAGCACGCCGCCGAACAAGGCGATCACGCGGGCCCGGGCGGGGCCGCCGACGATCCGCACGACGTGGCCGCGCAGCCGGGCGCTCACCCAGGCGATCGCCTTCCAGAAGAGCACCGGGAGCCGGGCGCCGGCGCGGGGCGCCGACCGGCGGCGCCCGCTCGCCCCGCCGGCGGCTTCGTCCCGGGAATGGTTGTCGCTCGGCATTTCTCCACCAGTCTGATCGATCGGCTGACGGTGCCTCCCGGTGGGTGTGAAGCCAGGCGAGACGGGTAGCGCTCAAAAGAGCAGTCTTTCCTTTTGAAACGGAGCACATGACATGAGCACATCCACCGTCGCCGCCTCCGGCACGTTTGACATCGGAGGCACCACCACCGTCAACCGGCTGGGCTTTGGCAGCATGCAGCTGACCGGCGAGGGCGTCTGGGGAGACCCCCGGGATCCGGACGAGGCCGTCCGCGTCCTGCGCCGCGCCGTCGAGCTCGGCGTCAACCTGATCGACACCGCCGACGCCTACGGCCCGTTCGTCGCCGAGGAGCTCATCCGCAAGGCGCTGCACCCGTACCCGGACGACCTCGTCATCGCCACCAAGGCGGGGTTGACGCGCTCCGGGCCGGGCGTCTGGAAGCCGGTCGGCCGGCCTGAGTACCTGCGCCAGCAGGTGGAGCTGAGCCTCCGGCACCTCGGACTGGAGCAGATCGAGCTGCTCCAGCTGCACCGGATCGACCCCAAGGTGCCCCTGGCCGAGCAGGTCGGCGAGCTCAAGGCCCTCCAGGACGAGGGCAAGATCCGGCACATTGGCCTCTCGGAGGTCGACGTCGATCAGCTCACCGAGGCCCAGCAGACGGCCGAGATCGTCTCGGTGCAGAACCTGTTCAACCTGACCAACCGCTCGGCCGAGCCGCTGCTTGAGCACTGCGAGCAGCACGACATCGGCTTCATCCCGTGGTTCCCGCTGGCCACCGGCGAGCTGAGCAAGCCCGGCGGTCCGCTCCAGCGCCTCGCCGACGAGCAGGACGCCTCCCCGTCGCAGCTGGCGCTCGCCTGGCTGCTGAAGCGCTCTGAGGTGATGCTCCCCATCCCCGGCACCTCGTCGGTGGCGCATCTGGAGGAGAACCTCGCCGCCGCCCAGCTGGAGCTCACCGACGAGCAGTTTGAGGAGCTGTCGAAGGCGGCCGGGTAGCTCGGCTCAGCGGTCAGCCGCGGGGCGGCCGGCGCGCCGCTCCCAGGCATCGGCCAGCAGCTCGGACACCAGGCTCGCCCGCGCGCGGCGCAGGTCCACCTGCACCGCGCGCAGGCGCCTGCCCCACCAGAACTCGGCACAGGCCTCCGGGTGGGCCTGCACCGCGGTGCGGATCCCGGGCTCGTCGAGCATGACGTTCAGGTGGTCCTCGTCCCACAGCGTGGCGAAGATCGCCCCGGCGACCCGGAACGACCGCCGGCCGTGATGGCCGGCCTCGATGCTGTCCGGAAGTGCGAGCGCCGCGGCGGCGGCCTGCTCGGCGGAGACGCCCGCGGCCATGTCCCGGACGGTAACTGAGAAACAGTCTATGAACGGTCGCTTTCCGCTGTCTTAACGGCAGCGCGACCGCCCTTGATGGGGCACCCAGCGCCGTGTTGCAGTGGGGACGTTCTCCCACGCCAGAAAGGAAGGTCGATGCGTCGCGTATTGCCACTCTCCCTTGCCGCCACGGCGCTCGCGGTGGCCGCCGCCGTCCCGGCCGCCGCCTCCGCCGGGGCCGATCACCGCCGGCCGCCGGATTCCCGGATCGTCGGGCATGTGTACGTCAACGACAACACGGCGCCCGCCAACACCGTCGCCGCGTTTGACCGCCACGCCGACGGATCGCTGACGCCGGTTCCCGGTTCGCCGTTTGCCACCGGCGGGGCCGGCACGGGCACCACGGTCCCCTCCCAGGGCGCCCTTCAGGAGACGGCCGACGGCCGGTTCCTGCTCGCCGTTGACCCGGGGAGCAGCCAGATCTCGGTGCTGCGCATCGAGTCTGACGGCGCCCTGCAGGCGGTGCCCGGCGGCGTTGTGCCATCCGGCGGCAGCGAGCCGGTGAGCATCGCGCTGGACCGCCATCTCGTCTACGTCGCCAACGCCGGCGCCGGCGGGAGCAACTACACCGGCTTCGGCCTGTGGCACGGCCGGCTGTGGCCGATCCCGGGCTCGACCTACCCGTTGCCGGACGCCGCCGCGCCCGGCGATGTGCTGTTCAACAGTTCCGGGACCAACCTCGTCGGCACCCGCGTCGGCACCTCGCAGATCGACAGCTTCGCCGTCGGCCGCGACGGCCGGCTCACGGCGGCGGCCGGCTCGCCGTTTGCCGCCCAGGGTGCCGGCCCGTTCGGCAGCGAGTTCCGGCCCACCGACCCGTCCCAGCTGTTTGTCTCCAACGCCCACGGAGGTGCCGGCAACGGGACGGTCTCGGCATTCCGAGTGGCGGGCGATGGAACGCTTGACGCGATCGGCGCATCGCCGTTCGCCGACCTCCAGACGGCTCCCTGCTGGGTGGAGATCAGCCACGACGGGCGCTTCCTGTTCACGGTCAACACCGCGGTGCCGAGCATCTCGCGGTATGCGATCGCGCCGGATGGGTCGCTGGCGCTGCTGGGCAGCACCCCGTTCGCTGCGGGAGCCGGGCTGGCACCGTTTGATGCGCGGCTCAGCCCGGATGGCCGGACACTGTGGGTCGTCGACAACGGCGGCGACGCGGTCAGCGCCTTTGCCGTCGACGGGGGGAGCCTGACCGAGCTTGCCCCCTCCGCCGCCGCACTGCCGGCGGGCGCCAAGCCGTTTGGCATCGTCGTCAACTGATGGATCGGCGGCCCGGGACGGGGAGGGCGCGTCCTCCCCGCCCGGATCGCCGCGCGCTCAGGCCGGCGCGAACAGCCGCGGGTCGGCGGTCGTGATCCCGTGGACGCCGAGCCCGCGCAGCGACTCGATGGCGGCACGTTCATTGACCGTCCACGCGTACAGAAGCCCGCCCCGGTTGGCGACGTCGTGCAGCAGGGCGGCGTCGACGAGGCGATGCTGCGCCATCAGCGCGTCCCAGCGGCGGACGGCCATTCCGTGCAGGACCTCCGCCCGCCAGTCGCGCCACCGGCGGCTGAGCCGGGCCATCCGGCCGCCGATCGAGATGCCGGTCCGGGCCTGCGGGTCGGCGTCACGCAGCCGGTCGAGCACCTCCGGCACCTGCGAGGACAAAAGTGTCCTGCCCAGCAGCCGGGTCCGGCGCAGCGCCTCGAGCAGCGCCGCCTCACAGCCCACGTGCTTGACGTCGACGTTGAGCTCGACATCGCTGAACCGCCGCCCGGCCAGATGGGCGAGCGCGTCCCGGAGCGGCACCGCCCCACCCCGGCGCCCGTGAAGCACGGTGTGGGCGAGCACAAGCTCCCCCCGGCGGCCGCGGACATCGAACTCCACCATGTCGACGCCGACCTCGAGCGCGGCATCGAACGAGGCCAGCGTATTCCCCGGCACCAGGGCGCTGGCGCCGCCATGACCCACCCGGTGAAATCGATTCCGCATGAGCAGGGAAAAATGACAGGTGCCGCGGCGAGCGGAGCGCGGCTTCACGAACCGTAAATGATGTAATGCCGACCGGGATAGACTTGATTGACCCATGCGTTCGCTGTTCTCATTCCCCAATCCCGTCAACGAGAAGGCCGCCCGCACGGTGGCCGGCGTCGTCCTGGTCACCGTCGTGGTCATCCTGGTCACGGGCTGGCACTGGCTGCTGATCCCGCTCGCCTACGGCTTCTGGGCGCGGGTGGCGACCGGGCCGTCGCTCAGCCCCCTCGGCTGGACCGCGCAGAACGTCATCGCCCCCCGCCTGGGCGAGAAGAAGCCGGTGTCCGGTCCCCCCAAGCGCTTTGCTCAGGCGATGGGCGCGGTCATGTCAACCGCGGCGCTCGTGCTGGCACTGATCGCCGGCGACCCCACGGCCGCCGACATCGTCCTCATCCTGTTCCTGCCCGCGGCCGGCCTGGAGTCGATCTTCGGCTACTGCGTCGGCTGCAAGATCTTCGGCCTGCTCATGCGCGCCGGCATCGTGCCGGAGACCGTGTGCGCCGAGTGCGCCGACATCAGCCTGCGGCTGCGGGCGGGCTGAGCTCTTTCGCCCGAGGCACCCGCAGGGCGACCTGCTCACCTGGCGCCAGCTGCAGCTGCCGGTCAAGATCGCGATGTTCAACAACGGCGTCCTGTCGTTTGTGGAGCGGGCGCGCATCAACCTGCGCGCGCTGGAGCGCCAGTAGGCGCTCGGCCGGGCTCGCGTCTCCGCCGTCCGGCCGCGGCCGGCGCCCGGTAGCGTCCCCGGCGTGACCACCACCACCGGCGCCGCCCGCCTCGCCGGGCTGGGGACGACGATCTTCACCGAGATGACCGCCCTGGCCGTGCGCACGGGCGCGATCAATCTCGGCCAGGGCTTCCCGGACACCGACGGGCCGCCGGCCGTCGTCGACGCCGCCGTGGCGGCACTGCGCGCCGGGCACAACCAGTACGCCCCGCTGCCCGGCGTGCCCGCCCTGCGCGAGGCGGTGCGCCAGCACCAGCGCGCTCACTACGGCCTGGAGCCTGAGGACGTGCTCATCACCTTCGGCGCCACCGAGGCGATCGCCGCGTCGCTGCTGGCGCTGTGCGATCCCGGCGACGCCGTGATCGTGCTTGAGCCCTACTACGACTCCTACGCCGCCGGCATCGCCTTCGCCGGCGCGCAGCGCCGGCCGGTGACGCTGCGCGCCCCGGACTTCCGCGTCGATGCCGAGGCGCTGAACCGCGCCATCGACGGAGCGGGTGGCCGGGCCCGGGCGCTGCTGCTCAACACCCCGCACAACCCCACCGGCCGCGTGCTTGACCGCGACGAACTGGCGCTGCTCGCCGCCGCCTGCGTCGAGCACGACCTCGTCTGCATCAGCGACGAGGTCTACGAGCATCTGGTGTTCGACGGCGAGCACATCCCGCCGGCGACACTGCCCGGCATGGCCGAGCGGACGGTGACGATCTCCAGCGTCGGCAAGTCGTTCTCGTTCACCGGCTGGAAGATCGGCTGGTGCTCCGGCCCGGCCGAGCTGGTGGCGGCCGTGCGGACGGTCAAGCAGTTTCTGACCTTCGCCGGCGGCACCCCGCTGCAGCACGCCGCCGCGGCCGCGCTGACGCTGCCGGACGCGGCGCTGGCCGCGCTGCGCGACGACCTGCGGGCCCGGCGCGATCAGCTGTGCGCCGGACTGCGGGCGGCCGGCCTTGAGCCCTTCCTCCCCGCCGGCACGTACTTCATCAACGCCGACGTCGGCAGCGACGCCGTGGAGTGGTGCCGCACGCTGCCGGAGCGCTGCGGCGTCGTCGCCATCCCCACGTGCGTCTTCTACGACGACAAGGATGCGGCCCGGACGCTCGTGCGCTTTGCCTTCTGCAAGCGCGAGCCGGTCATCGCCGAGGCCGCACGGCGACTGGCCACGCTCGGCCGCGGTGGGACGTAACGCATTTCTAAGCCGCGCCGAGGGGCTTAGAAAGCACCCACGTCGGTTCAGCCGAGGGCATTGCGCAGATCGGCGACCAGATCCTCCGGGTCCTCGATCCCACAGCTGAGGCGGACGAGGTCGGCGGGGACGGCGGCATCGGAACCCTCCACCGACTGGTGGGTCATCGCCTGGGGCACCTCGATGAGCGACTCGACGCCGCCCAGCGACTCGGCGAGCGTGAACAGGCGCGTGCGGGCGGCGATCCCCGTCGCGTCCGGGTGACGGAAGCTGACCATCCCGGAGAACCCGGGCCAGCGCACGTCGCTGACGCCCGGCGCCGAGCGCAGCATCTCCACCACGGCGGCGGCGCTGCGGGCGTGGGCCTGCATCCGCAGGTGCAGGGTGCGCAGCCCGCGGTGGACGAGGAAGCAGTCAAACGGACCCGGGACCGCGCCGACCGAGTTCTGCACGAAGCGCAGCCGCTCATACCACTCGCGGTCGCGGGTGACGACAACGCCGCCGACGACGTCGGAGTGACCGCCGAGATACTTGGTGGTGGAGTGCACGACGAAGTCGGCCCCCAGCTCCAGCGGCCGCTGGTTGACCGGGGTGGCGAACGTGTTATCGACGGCCACCAGCGCGTCGCCGCGGCGGGCCACCACACCGGGGATGTCGACGACGTTGAGCAGCGGGTTGGTCGGCGTCTCCACCCACACCACCCGCGTCTGCGAGCGCACCGCCCGCTGTACCGCGTCCAGGTCGGTCTGGGCGACGAGGTCGTAGTCCAGGCCCCAGCGCGAGAGCACCTTGTCGACGAGCCGGTAGGTGCCGCCGTATAGGTCGTTGGGAAGCACGACGTGGGCGCCGGCCGCGCACGTGACCGTGAGCAGCGCGTGCTCGGCGGCCAGGCCCGAGGAGAAGGCGACAGCCAGCCCGCCCTCCAGCTCGCCGAGCGCCCGCTCAAGCGCCGCCCGGGTGGGGTTGGCCGAGCGCGAGTAGTCGTAGTCCTCAACGAAATCCCCCGGCCGGGCCTGGGCGTAGGTCGACGTCTGGTGGATGGCGGGGATGACCGAGCGGTAGGTGGGATCCGGGGTCAGCCCGGCGTGGACGGCCCGGGTCCCAAAGCCGTGCTCCTCGGATGCGCTCATGACGCCAGCGCCTCCAGCAGATCGGTGCGGGTGACAAGCCCCTCGGCCCGCCCATCGCTGGTGACAAGCAGCGCCTGCTGATCGCCGGCGAGCAGCTCCACCGCCTCGCGCACCGGATCGGCGTGGGACACCGCCGGAAACGGCGGCTCCATGACATCGGCGATCTCGGCGTCGAGCAGGCCCGGATCCGCGGCGGCGTGGCGCAGCAGCCCGCGCTCGCCGACGGCGCCGACGATCGTCGTCGGATCGTTGGCGCTGACCACCGGAAGCTGGGAGACGGCGTGCTCGTGCAGGAGGGCCACCGCCTGGCGCACGCGGAAGTGGGGCTGCACGGTGACGAGCTCCGGGTACTCGCCGGCCTCGCGCTTGCGCCGCAGGACATCGCCGACGGTGAGGTGCGAGTCGCGGTCGAGAAAGCCGTACTGGCGCATCCAGCTGTCGGAGAAGATCTTCGACAGGTAGGAGCGCCCGCCGTCCGGAAGGACGACGACGATGAGCGCATCCGGATCGTCGACCCCGGCGGCGACCTCAAGCGCCGCGTGCAGCGCCAGCCCGCCGGATCCGCCGGCGAGGATCCCCTCGGCCTGGGCCAGGCGCCGCGTCGTCAGGAACGCGTCGCGGTCTGACACCGTCACCCAGCGGTCGACGACCGCCGGGTCAAACGTCTGCGGCCAGAAGTCCTCGCCAACGCCCTCCACCAGGTACGGGCGCACATTCTCGGCCCCCCCGGAGTAGATCGACCCCTCCGGATCGGCGCCGACGACGACGAGGTCCGGGCGGCGCTCGCGCAGGTAGCGAACGGTGCCGGTGATGGTGCCGCCGGTGCCGACGCCGACGACGAGATGGGTGATCTGCCCGGCCGTCTGCTCCCACAGCTCCGGGCCGGTCGACTCGTAGTGGGCGCGGGGGTTGGCCTCGTTGGCGTACTGGTTGGGCTGAAACGCGCCCGGGATCTCGGCGGTGAGGCGGTCGGCGACGCGGTAGTAGGAGCGGGGCGAATCCGGCGGGACGTCGGTGGGCGCGAGCACCACCTCGGCGCCGTAGGCCCGCAGCAGATCGATCTTCTCCCGGGACATCTTGTCCGGCATGACCGCCATCACCCGGTAGCCCTTCAGGCGGGCGGCGATGGCCAGACCGGTCCCGGTGTTGCCGGAGGTCGGCTCGATGATCGTACCGCCGGGCCGCAGCTTTCCGGCGCGCTCGGCCGCCTCGATCATGGCGACCGCCACCCGGTCCTTGATCGAGCCGCCGGGGTTGAAGACCTCCAGCTTGGCAACGAGTTGGGGGCGCACGCCGGCGCCGATCCGCGAGAGCCGGACGAGCGGCGTGCGCCCGATCGTGTCGAGGATCGAGTCCGCGATCTGGACGGATGGGTTCTCGGTCATGGCCTTGATTCTGATAGGTGTGGGGAGATGGGCGTCACGGCGACGAAAGGACGAGGCGGATGAAGGCATTCACCCTCGACGCGTTCGGCTCAGTGCCGCAGCTGCGCCATGACCTGGTGCAGCCGCAGCCCAACACGGGCGAGGTGCTCGTCCGCGTGCTCGCCTCCTCGGTCAATCCGGTGGACGCCGCGATCGCCGCCGGGATGCTACGGGAGGTGGCCGAGCACCGCTTCCCGGTCATTCTCGGCCGCGACTACGCGGGGGTGGTCGAGCAGGTCGGATCGGCGGTCACCGCGTTTCGCGCCGGCGACGCCGTCTACGGCTTCCTCCCGTACGCCGATCCCGCGGTGGAGCACGGCACCTGGTGCGAGCTGATCGCGGTGGCGCAGGATGGTCCGATCGCGCCCCAGCCGGCACGCCTTGACACGGCGGCGGCCGGTGCGGTCCCGCTGGCCGGCGTGACGGCGCTCGCCTGCCTTGATGCCCTGCACCTGGGCGACGGGGACACCCTGCTCGTCATCGGTGCCTCCGGCGGCGTCGGCAGCCTCGCCGTCGCCCTGGCGGCGCGCGCCGGAGTTCCGGTGCTCGCCACCGGCCGGGGCGACGACGTCGACTACCTGCGCGGCCTCGGCGCCGAGGAGGTCGTCGACCGCGACGGCGACATCACCGAGGAGGTGCGCCCCCACCACGAGGTGACCGCGCTCATCGATCTCGTCTCCGGCACACCCGAGGCGCTGCAGGCCAACGCCGCCGTGCTGACCGACGGCGGGCGCGCCGTCTCGCCGCTCGGCGCCGCCGGCGACATCCCCGGCGAGCACAACGTCATGGGCGTGGCGTCGGCGGCGAACCTCCGGCGGCTGGCACAGCTCATCGACGAGCGATCGGTGCCGGTCCCCATCGACCGCACGTACGCGCTGGCCGATGCCGGGGCGGCGCTTGAGGCGGTCACCGGCGAGCACAAGCGGGGCAAGCTCGCGCTGTCGCTTTCCTGAGCGGCCCACCCGCGGCGCCCGCGGCTATGTGGCCGGCTCGGCCTCGCGCTCGCGCTGCTGCGACCAGCGGGCGCTCTCGCCCTTCTGCAACTGCTCCAGCGTCTGCTCAAGCGCGGCCATCAGATCCGGGGCGGGGGATGGCGTCTGCGCCGCCTCCGGCACCTTGATCGTCTCGCCCTTGCGCTTACGGTCAACGACCCGCTTCAGCCGGGCCCGGTAACGATCCTTGAACTTCTCCGGCTCCCATTCGCAGGAGAGCTCCTCGATGACGGCAACCGCGGCGTCGAGCTGCTTCTTGGTCGGCTTGTGCGACTTCTGGGTGGCGGCATCGACGTCCTTGGTGGCGCGCACCTCGTCGGCGAACCGCATGGTCGTCAGGGTCAGCGCGCCCTCGCGGTGGCGCACGATCGCCATGTACTCCTTGGCGCGCATGACAAACCGGCCGAGCGCCGCCCGGTCGGTCTGGCTCATGACCTCGGTGAGGAGCCGGTAGGCGCGGATGGACCCGTCGTCCTCGGCCGCCGGCACCAGGAAGTACGGGTGGTCGAAGTAGATGGGGTCGACGTCGGCGAGGTCGACGAACTGCTCAATGTCGATCGTCCGCGTGCGGCGGGGCTCGATCGCCTGCAGCTCAAGGTCAGAGACGATGACCTGGCCGCCGTCCTTTAGCTCGTAGGCGTGGGTGATCTCCTCCCACGGCACCTCGACGTCCTCCTCTGAGCAGAACCGCTGCACCTCGATCGGCGCGGCATCCTTCTCATGGATCTGGTGGAAGTGGAAGTCCACGTCGCGGACGGCCGACACGAGGGCGACCGGCACGTTGACCAGTCCGAAGCTCAGCGTTCCCGTCCACAGCGAGCGGGCCATCGTCAGCTCCGGCTCCCGCTCAGGCTCGCCTCCAGCGCCGCCTCCAGGTCCATGCCGCCGGCCGGCTCGGCGTCCTCGGGGAGCTCCGGCTCCTCACCCCGGCTCTTGGCCTCGATGAGCTGTTGCACGCGCTCGCGGTAGCCGTCCTCGAACGCTTGAGGCTTGAAATCGTTATGCAGGCTGTCCACCAACTGCCCGGCCATCTGCACCTCGCGCTTGCTGGGGGCGCGGCTCGGCGTGGGCAGGTCAAGGTCATCGGCGGCGACGAGTTCGTCGGCGAAGCGCATCGTGTGCAGGGCCAGCGCGTCGTCGAGGGCGCGCACGGCGACGAGGTATTCCCGGTTGTGAAACACCCAGCGGCCGATGCCGACCCGCTCGGCCTTGGCCAGCGCGTCGTGCAGCAGGCGGTAGGCGTCCTGGCCGTCGTCGCCGGCGCCGAGGTAGTAGCCGTGGTCGTAGTGGACGGGATCGATCTCGGCGGCGCAGACGAACTCCTCGATCTCGATCAGGTGCGACTGCTCGCCGGCGGCGGCGTTGATCTCATCCTGGCTGAGCAGCACGTACTCGCCGCTGCGCACCTCGTAGCCCTTGGCCACCTCCTTGTACGGCACCTCCTTGCCCTCCTCAGAGCAGACGCGCCGCTGTTTGATCCGCGCCCCGTCCTTGGCGTGAACCTGGTGGAAGTGCACCCCATGATCCTCGGTCGCCGAGTGCACCTTGATCGGCACCACCGTCAGCCCAAACGTGATGGTGCCGTTCCAGATCGAGCGGAGCATCACTTCGGCGCCTACCCCCTCCGGCAGCGGCCGAACCGCGCGTCAGCCGGCGAACCGGGCCCGCCGTTTTGGCCGCGGCGAAACGTGGCAACCAAAAAGCAGTGCCGTGTCATCGAACAAGGGAGACCGTATGAGCGACATCGCCGACAAGGTCACAGGCAAGGCAAAGCAGGCGGCGGGCGACATCACCGGCGACCGGTCGTTGCACCGGGAGGGCCGCAAGGAGGAGCGCAAGGGCGACGCCAAGGAGGAGGCGGCACGCGCCCAGGACAGGGCGGACGCCAAGGCCGAGGAGGTCGCCAACCTCGAGCGCGAGACCAACTGACGGCTCGTCGCTGACACCATCGCCGCCGGCGGCACTCGCCGTCGGCGACGCGGCCGGTGGCCGTGAGCCGGGACGGGACGCCGGCGGGGGTGCCGGGTCAGGCACACTGTCGCCCGTGCTGTTCCCCGCGCTGAGCTCACCCACCGGCCGTGTCGCGCTGGCGTTTCCGGACCGGTCGCTGTCCTACGCGGAGCTGGCGGCCGCCGCCTCGCGAGTGGCCGGAGAGTTGGCCGGCTGCTCACGGGTCGCCGTGCTGGCCGAGCCGCGGATCGAGACGTGCGTGGCGGTGGTGGGGGCGCTGCTGGGCGGCGTCCCGGCGGTTCCCCTCAATCCGAAGTCCGGCCCCACAGAGCTCGCGCACATCGTCGCCGACGCCGAGCCGGAGATGCTCGCCGTCGCCGGCGACGCCGCCGTGCCGGAGGCCCTGCGCGACCGCCGCCGCGTCGTCATCGACCTCGATGCCGCCGGGGATGCCCCGGCGCCGCCAACCGCGGTGCCCGGTGAGGACGAGCCGGCGCTGATCGTCTACACGTCAGGCACGACGGGGCCGCCCAAGGGCTCGCTCATGCCCCGGCGAGCGATCTCCTCAAACCTCGACGCGCTCGCGCAGGTGTGGGCGTGGACCGAGGAGGACGTCGTCGCCCACGGGCTGCCGCTGTTCCACGTCCACGGGCTGGTCCTCGGCATCCTGGGGCCGCTGCGCCGCGGGGGGAGCGCGCGGCACCTCGGCCGGTTCTCCCCGGAGGCGGTGCGGGACGCGCTTGCCGACGACGCCACGATGCTGTTCGGCGTCCCCACCATGTATCGCCGTCTGGCCGACGCCGCCGAGGGGTCATCGCAGTTGGCCGCCGCCCTGGGGCGGGCCCGGCTGCTCGTGTCCGGCTCGGCCGCGCTGCCCGCCGCCGAGCACGCTCGCCTGCGCGAGCTGACGGGCCGCAGCGTCGTCGAGCGCTACGGGATGACCGAGACGCTGATGAACACCGCCGTCCCCGCCGACGCGGGGGCGGCCCCGGGCACGGTGGGGCCTCCGGTCCCGGGGGTGGAGCTGCGCCTCGTCGACGATGACGGCGCGGTGATCACGGGGGGCGACGACGAGACGATCGGCGAGATCCACGTCCGCGGCCCCAACCTGTTCCTCGGCTATCTCAACCGCCCGGACGCGACCGCCGAGGCGATGCGCGACGGCTGGTTTGTCACCGGTGACATGGCGACCCGGACCGCCGAGGGGTACATCCGCATCGTCGGCCGCCGCGCCACCGACCTGATCAAGAGCGGCGGCTACAAGATCGGCGCCGGCGAGATCGAGGCGTGCCTGCGTGAGCACGCGGCGGTGCGGGATGCCGCGGTGACCGGCGAACCGGATCCTGACCTCGGCGAGCGCGTGATCGCCTGGGTGGTGCTCACCGACGGCGCCGAGACCGACGAGGCCGGCCTGATCGACCACGTCGCCGGCCAGCTCGCCCCGCACAAGCGCCCGCGCGCGGTGCGCTTTGTGGCCGACCTGCCGCGCAACGAGCTCGGCAAGGTCCAGAAGCAGCGACTGCGCTCGCCGGCAGGCTGACCGGCCCACGCGACCGCCGGTGACCGACACCCCGCGGACCGCGAGCGGTACGCCACTGCTCCAATGCGACTGAAATCTCGCCAGCCCTGCCGATGGCCGCCGGTGGACGGGGACGGCGACCGTGACCGACGACGTGGCGCGCGCCGGACGGCCACACCACCCACCTCGCCTACGCGGCCAGCTGCGACTGGGCGGGGACGCTGCTGCCGGCATAGCCCTGACCCGTGGCCGGCACCCGTCGCCACGCGGCCCGGGCACCGGCTCATCGGTCACGTGAGCATCACCTGGGGCCGGCTGTGGCCCGGCCGCACCACGCCCAACGTGCACCCGGCCCCCGGCGCGGTGAAGACGCTGCGCGCGTCACGCTACGTGCTGCAGGTCTCCGCCAACCACCGCCGCTGGCGAACGGTCGCGCAGGTCTCCGGCGTCACCCGGCGCCTGCGGGACGTGCTGCGCTTCCCTCCGGTGAGCGCCCGCTGGATCCGCATCCGGATGACCTGGGGCGGGGTCAGGCCGCCGAAGACGACCAAGGACAATCCCAACCCGCCGCCGACGACGCCGATGGTGGAGGAGCTGATCGCCACGCCGTAGCGGCGGTTCAGGCGTCGCCGGCCGGCAGCAACGGTCTGCGCCGGGCTCAAAGGAACGGCGCGACTGGCCGCATACGGCCCGGGACGCGGACGGGAATCGCCTCCGGGGGGTCAGGTTCGTTCGAAATCCGGACGCGGCGCTAACCATCTGGAACACACCCGCCGCCATACGGCACTCACCGACGAAATCGCACGGCGCGATCCTCATTTCGCACAAACTGGGGGCTCCGCACCCGCCCGGGCTCCCGTCATCGCGTCGTCGACCGCGACCCCGCCGGCATCGATTCAGCGCAACGGCGGCCGCGGTGTCGGCGGTCACCGCTGCCGGTCGATCGCGGCGGTCAATCCCCGGTCACGCTGAGGCGGGCCCGCGTCAGCGACCGGCCGTCTCGGTCACGAACATCTCGCGCAGCGCCGTCTTCTTGAACTTGCCGGTGGCCGTCCGCGGGATCTCGTCGACGAACTCAAACCGGTCCGGGATCTGCCACTTGGCGTATTCCTGAGCGAGGTGCTCGCGCAGGTCGTCGGCGTCGACCTGCTGGTTTTCACGGAGCACGACGACGGCCAAGGGCCGCTCGCCCCAGCGGTCGTCCGGGACGGCGATCACCGCCGCCTCGGCCACGGCGTCGTGGGCCATGAGGTGGTTCTCCAAGTCGACCGAGGAGATCCACTCGCCCCCGGACTTGACCAGGTCCTTGGAGCGGTCGCAGATGCGGATGTTGCCGCGGGCGTCGATCTTGACCACGTCGCCGGTGACAAACCAGCCGTCCTCGGTGAACTTCTCGGCCCCCTGGCCGCGGTGGTAGGCGCGGGCCACCCACGGGCCCCGCACCTCCAGCTCGCCCATGGCGGTGTCATCCCACGGGATGAGCTCGCCGTCGTCGCCCCGGGCGCGGATCTCCACAAACGGCGACGGGCGGCCCTGGCGGCTGCGGTAGTCAAGCCGCTCGGCCTCAGGGGCGTCCTCAAGCTCGGCAGGCAGGCGGCAGACACTGCCCAGCGGCGAGGTCTCGGTCATTCCCCAGGCGTGGACGAGCGTCAGGCCGTGGCGATCCAGCCCGCGGATGAGACTGGCGGGAGCGGCCGAGCCGCCGACGAGCAGCATCCGCAGCGCGCTCAGATCCCAGCGGTCCGGCTCAGCGTCAAGCGCGGCGAGCACGGCCATCCACACCGTGGGCACCCCGCCGGTGACCGTGACCCGCTCGGAGGCCAGCAGGTCAAGGACGCTCTCGGCGTCGAGTCGCGGCCCGGGCAGGACAAGGCGCGTGCCGATGAGCGCGGCGGTGTAGATGAGCCCCCAGGCGTTGGCGTGGAACATCGGCACCACGGGCAGCACGGTGTCGCGGGTCGACAGGTCGTTGACGTCCGGCAGCGCCTCGACCAGCGAATGGAGCACGAGCGAGCGGTGGGTGTAGACGACGCCCTTGGGGCGCCCGGTGGTGCCCGACGTGTAGCACATGGCCCCGGCTGCCCGCTCGTTGACCGGCGGCCAGGTCATCGGCTCGGCCCCGGCGATCAGCGACTCGTAGTCCAGGTACCCATCGGGCACCGAGCCGGACCGGCTGACGACGATGACGTGCTCGAAGTCACGCGCGTCGTGGAAGGTCTCGAACACGTCCAGCAGCGACTCGTCGACGACGATCGCCCGGTCCTCGGCGTCGTTGACGATGAAGCTCAGCTCGTCGTGATGAAGGCGGGGATTGAGCGTGTGGATGACGGCGCCCATGGCCGGCACGGCGAAGTAGAGCTCGATGTGCTCCGGCTGGTTCCACAGCAGCGTGGCCACCGGGTCGCCGGGCTTGATTCCGAGCCCGGCCAGCGCCGAGCCCAGCTGCCGCGCCCGGGCGGCGCAGGCGCCGAGCGTGGTACGTCCGACAGAGCCGTCCGGGCGCCGGAAGACGATCTCCCGCTCCGGGCTGTACTGCTCGGCGCGCTCCACCATGCCGGTGACCGAGAGCGGATAGTCGTCCATCATGAGGCCTTCGCGCATGTCCTCTCCCTGAAGCTCTGATTGCCGTCGCAGCCCAGAGGCTACGGGGCCGGGGATCTGAACGCCACCGGCAGCCAGAGCGGATACGGTCCGCCCATGTCGGTGGCCAGGCCTGAGCATCCCCCGCGTGAGCTGTCATGGTCCGGCTGGGGGGACCCGGACCAGGCGTCGCCGCTGCCCGAGGCGGTGCACACCCTCCTGCGCCAGGCGCTGGGGGTGCGCACTCCGCTGCCGGCCCCGGCGGCGATCGACGACCTGGCGCTGCGGCCGATCCGCCTGGCCGGCGAGGTGCGCGACGAACTGGCGCAGATCGTCGGTTCAGCGCACGCCCGCGCCGACGCCGAGGCGCGGGTCCGCCACCTCGGCGGCAAGTCGACGATCGACCTGCTGCGCCTGCGCCTGCGCCCAGGCGACCCCCTGACCGCCCCGGACCTCGTGCTGGAGCCCGCCTCTCACGAGGAGGTGCTGGCCGTGCTCGAATGCTGCAGCCGGCGGCGGGTCGCCGTCGTGCCCTTCGGCGGTGGCACATCGGTCGTCGGCGGACTGAGCCCGGCGGCCTCGGGCTTCGCCGGGCTCATCGCCCTCGACCTGCGGCGCCTGAACGCGCTTACCGAGCTTGACGAGGAGTCGCGGCTGGCGGTGCTTGAGCCCGGGCTGCGCGGGCCGGACGCCGAGGCGCTGCTCGGCGCGCGCGGCTACACGATCGGCCACTTCCCCCAGTCCTGGGAGTACGCCACCCTCGGCGGGTTCGCCGCCGCCCGCTCCAGCGGCCAGGCATCCGCCGGCTACGGCCGCTTCGACGAGCGGGTGATGGCGCTGCGCCTGGCCACTCCCGCGGGCACGCTGACCACCGGGCGCGCGCCGAGGTCGGCGGCGGGACCGGATCTGCGCCAGCTGGTGCTGGGGTCCGAGGGCACGTTGGGGGTGATCACCTCGCTGACGGTGATGGTGAGCCCGGCCCCGGAAGCCCGGGTCTACGAGGGTTGGCGCCTGCCGTCGTTCGCCGCCGGGACGAGCGTGCTCCGGAGCCTCGTCCAGGACGGGCCGCCGGCGACGGTGCTCCGGCTCTCCGACGAGGCCGAGACCGCGCTGGGTCTCGCCCGCCCCCACCAGATCGGCGAGGCCGCGGACGGTGCGCCGGATGGCTGCCTGGCGATCGTCGGCTGGGAGGGGCTTCGGGACGACGTCGCCGCCCGGCGCGAGGCGACCGGCCGGCGGCTGCGCGCCGCGGGTGCCGAGCCGGTGGCCGGCGCCGGGGAGGGGTGGGCGGAGGGGCGCTACCGCGGACCGTACCTGCGCGATGCGCTGCTCGATGCCGGGGCGCTGGTTGAGACGCTGGAGACGGTGACGTTCTGGTCGCGGCTGCCCGGCCTGTACGCCGCCGTGAGCGACGCGCTGCGGGCGTGTCTGACCGGACTCGGCTCCCCACCGGTCATCCTGTGCCACATCTCCCACTCCTATCCGGCCGGAGCCTCCCTGTACTTCACCGTCGCCTGCGCCGCGCTCGAGGATCCCATCGCCCAGTGGCGGTCGGCGAAGACGGCCGCCGGAGAGGCGATCCTCCGCGCCGGCGGCTCCATCACGCACCACCACGGGGTTGGCACCGACCATGTCGCCGAGTACGCGCAGGAGATCGGACCGCTGGGATTGGCGGCGCTGCGGGCGGTCAAGGCGCGGCTTGATCCGGAGGGGATCCTCAACCCCGGGATCCTGTTGTGAGCCAGCCGGGTAGACCACCGCCGCCGACCGTGACGACGAGGAGCCAATGACTGACATCGACACCTACATCACCGGGCTCGCCCAGCTCGCCGTCCGCCAGGGCGCCAACGTCCAGCCGGGGCAGATCGTCGCCCTCGCGTCGGAGCCGGGCAAGGAGCTCCTTGCCCGCGCGATCGCCGAGGCGGCCTACGCCGCGGGTGCCAAGTTCGTCGATCTGTCGGTGTTCGACGTCTTCTTCAAGCGAGCGCGGGCGACGCACGCCGACCGCGACACGCTCGCGTTCGTGCCGCCGTGGATCGGCGAGCGCGTGCTCGCCCTGGGTGAGCTGCGCGCCGCCCGGGTGTCGCTGTCCGGTCCGGTGGCTCCCCACGCCCTCGACGACGTCGATCCGGAGCTCATCAGCCTCGACATGCTGCCCCGCGTCCCGGAGTCGATGCGGGTCGTCAACGACTCCACCACCAACTGGACGATCGTCCCCTGTCCCACCGTCGGCTGGGCGACGCTCGTGCATCCGCGGCTTGAGCCGCCGGCCGCGCTCGAGCGGCTGTGGGGCCAGATCGCCCACATCTGCCGCCTGGACGAGCCGGATCCCGTCGCCGCGTGGGAGACACGCTTGGCGGACCTGGTGCGGGTGGCCGGCGCGCTCGACGAACTGGCACTCGACCGGCTGCACCTCCAGGGCCCGGGAACCGACCTGACGATCGGGCTGCTGCCCTCCAGCCACTGGCTGGCGGGCCAGTTTGAGACCGTCGACGGGATCGTCCATCAGGTCAACATCCCCACCGAGGAGGTGTTCACCACGCCTGACCCGGAGCGCGTGGATGGGGTGGTGACGGCGACCAAGCCCCTGTTCACGTCCGGCACAACCGTCACCGGCCTGCGCGTCCGCTTCGAGGGCGGCCGCGCGGTCTCGGTCGACGCCGATCAGGGCGCGGAGGTGGTGCGGGGCCTGGTCGCCACCGACGCGGGTGCGGCGCGACTGGGCGAGGTCGCCCTCGTCGACCGGGAGGGCCGCATCGGCCCGCTCCAGACCGTCTTCTACGACACCCTGCTCGACGAGAACGCCGCCAGCCACATCGCGCTCGGCGGCGGCTACCGGCGGGGCGTGCGCGAGGCGGCGGACATCGCGCGCATCAACGAGTCAGCGATCCACACCGACTTCATGATCGGCTCTGACGAGATGGCGGTGACCGGGGTGCGGCGCAGCGGGGAGTCGGTGGCGCTGCTGCGCGAGGGCCGCTGGCAGGTGTGACCGGCCACGGGCCCGGACCGCGACGGCAGGCGCCGGGGCGGCGGGGGCCGGACCGCGACGAGCCCGGACCGCGGCGGCAGGCGCCGGAGCGGCGGGGGCCCGGACTGCGGAGGCGGGCGCCCGGTCGCTAGGCTAACCCGGCGAACCCGGAGAGGTGCCGGAGCGGCTGAACGGGCGCGACTGGAAATCGCGTAACGGGGGTCAACCTCGTTCGGGGGTTCGAATCCCCCCCTCTCCGCTGTCTGTCCAATGGTCCAGACGACTCAGGGCGGAATCAAGATTCCTTGCGCGGGACCGACACCTTCCGTAGACTGTGCCAGGGAGGCACGGTCTAGGGGAAACGGCGCAGCCCTCCGTCCAGACTGAGTTCGTCACTTGATCCAAAGACCGGCACTGAGACTTGTAGAGGGGGGCCTCGACGCCAACGCCGCATGGCTGTGGTTCTGTGGCCATTGCGCCGCGCCGTCCCCCAATGGGGCCGCTCCGCCGCCCACGGCGCGGGTCTGCACCTCATGCGGACTTGGCCTGCTCCTGGAGGCCCGCGAGGACGCCGTCCCCTCGGCGCGTGACGCGTTCCTCGTCGTCGACTCCCAGCTGCTGATCCAGGCGATGTCCCGCGAGGCCCAGTCGCTGCTCGGCGTCACCGAGGAGCTGGCCATCAACAAGCCCGTCGCCGAGCTGCTCGTCCCGGCCGACGCCGAGGCGCAGGGCCGCACCGGGTTCGCCGCCGCCATCGCGATGGCGGCTGACGGCCAGGACCCGGACACCGCACGCAGCTTCGTCCGGCCCTGGAACACGTTCGGCGTGCGCATGCGCGCCCGGATCGCCACCTGCGGTCCGCCGCGGGCGGCGCTCATCGTGCTGGAGAACGGGCGCCCGCCGGCGCTGCGCGCCGTTCCCCGCAGCGGCCGTTAGCCGCCCCCTCAGCCTCAGGCCAGATCCGGCGCGGGCGGCAGGACGTCCGGCGCGCCCCACCGCACCAGGACCTCCGGCAGCGCCACCGACCCGTCGTCGCGCTGGCCGTTCTCCAGCAGCGCGATGATCGTCCGTCCCACGGCGACGGCCGTGCCGTTGAGCGTGCACACGTGCGCCGGGCGCCCCTCGGCCGGGCGGTAGCGAATGTCCAGGCGGCGGGCCTGGTAGTCGGTCGTGTTTGAGCACGAGGTCAGCTCCCGGTAGCGGCCCTGGCCGGGCAGCCACGCCTCCACGTCGAACTTGGATGCCGCCGAGGCCCCGAGGTCATCGACGGCAATGGCCACCACCCGGTACGGGATCCGGAGGTCGTCCATGATCGACTCCTCGATCCCCAGGATCCGCTGGTGCTCCTCGCCCGCCCGGTCCGGCTCCACGAAGCTGAACATCTCGACCTTGTCGAACTGGTGGACGCGGAAGATGCCCCGCGTGTCCTTGCCCGCCGCGCCCGCCTCGCGCCGGAAGCAGCTGGAGAATCCCGCGTAGCGGCGGGGAAGCTCATCGGCGGCGAGGATCTCGTCGCGGTGCATGGAGGCCAGCGCCACCTCCGAGGTGCCCACCAGGTACAGATCGTCCTCCGGCAGGCGGTAGATCTGCTGCTCGGTGTCCGGCAGAAAGCCGGTGCCGAACAGGGCGGG
This sequence comes from Solirubrobacteraceae bacterium, assembly GCA_035702755.1. GTDB lineage: Bacteria > Actinomycetota > Thermoleophilia > Solirubrobacterales > Solirubrobacteraceae > Palsa-465. The sequence goes on from DASSZQ010000116.1 coordinate 44,195, forward strand.
CTCGCGGACGAGCACGGGCGGGATGACGGGCTCAAACCCCTCGCCGATCAGCTTCTCCATCGCGTAGCGGACCAGCGCAAGCTCCAGCAGGACCAGGTCGCCGCGCAGGTAGGCAAAGCGCGAGCCGGAGAGCCGTGCCCCGCGCTCCATGTCGATCCGGGGGCCGGCGAGCTCCAGATGGTCACGGCCGCTCGCCGCTCCCTCCCCCACCTCGCGCAGCACGGTGTCCTGCGCCGGGGCATCATCAGCCGGCAGGTTGGGCAGGGAGTACAGCGCGTTGTCGCGCTGCACCCGGACGCTCGTCTCCTCCTCGCTGAGCTCCCGTCCCCGCGCCGCCAGCCCGGCCAGCTGCTCGCGCTGCTCCGGGCTGGGCGCGCCCTTGAGGCCTCGGCTGGCCTGGTTCTGCTCGGCCCGCAATCCCTCCAGCTCGGTCGTCAGCGCCCGCCAGCGCTCATCGAGCTCCAGGACTCGGTCGATGGCCGCCGCCGCCTGCGGCCCGCGCCGCGCCAGCGCCGCGCGGACGGCGTCTGGCTCGCGGCGGATGAGCCTGATGTCGAGAACGAGCCCCCTCCGGCGATCAGCGTCAGGACTTCTTCTTGGACTGCGCCTGGCCCGCCTTGTGCCCGGGTGTCTTCGTGACACCCGTCCCGCCCTGCTGCTTGCTGGACGTCTTGTTCGTCGGCGGGACCGCGCTGCCAGACGTGGTGGTCGTCGCCGAGGCCGAGGCGATCTGCGTCGTCCCGCTGCCCGGCGGCAGTGTTCCGATCGGCTTGGCGTGGCACTTGATCGTGCCCGCCTGCACGGGGGCCTGGCTGCCGGCATACGTGGCGACAAACTTGGCCACGTCGATGGCGTCCTGGCCGACGACGACGTTCTGCGGCATGTAGGCGCCAGAGAACCCGCCGTTGGCGATCGCGTACAGGACGCGGTCGACCGGTCGCTCGCAACGGATGTCGAAGTTGGGGCCGCTGATGGCCAGCGCCGTCCGGATGTTGGCCGCCGATCCGTACGTGGCGGCGGCCGAGAGCGTGTGACAGCCGGCGCAGCGCTCGTTGAAGATGACGGCGCCGCGATGCAGCGCAGCCTGGTTGGCCGGCACCTGGATGTTCTGGGTGCCGCAGGCAGCGGTAATGACGGCCACGGACACAACCGCTGTGCCGACGGCCAGGATCTTCGCCAAGCGGCTCATCGGCCACGGATCATAATCGGGAGGCTTTGCCGATGAAGCGTTCCCCCCTGCCCCCCGTGCGCGCCGGGCTGCTCGTGGCGGCGCTCGCCGGGCTGCTGGTGATGGGGCTTGCCGGCTGCGGGGCGACGACCCGTGTCGGCAGCGACCGCACGCTCCGGGTGGCCCTCACCGAATACCGCGTCACGCCCCAGGACGTCCACGCCGCCGCCGGCCTGCTGACCCTGGTCGTCCACAACGACGGGCGCCTGACGCACAACCTGGTCATCCTGAACGGAAGCGTCACGGAGGCGTCGAGCCAGCCGATCGCGCCGGGCCAGACCGAGGACGTCGAGGCCGTGCTCGCCCCCGGCAGGTACCTGATGGTCTCGCGGATCCAGTCCGATCAGCCCCTCGGCGCGTACGGAACTCTCGACGTCGGCTCCTAGCGGCCGAAGCGACCGACACGCATCCGATGGAGGAGGCGCCCGGGCGGCGGCGAACCTATCTCCACCCCGGCGCCGGCGATGCGACGCTCGCCTTTCACTCTCAGCGCGATCGTCCTCCTACGGCGGCAACCAGAGGTGTCGGCGCCGGGGGCCCCCTCACACACGCGGGCTCCGGGCCGGCGGCAAGCGCGCTCGCTCCCGGCAACGCTATAGAACTCGGCGATGAATTCAAGCCAGGAGCTGTTCCGCGAGGTGTTCGGCCGCTTTGCCACCGGCGTCGCGGTCATCACCGCCGCCGCGTCGACGGGCAACGGCGGGATGACGGCCAATGCGCTGTGCTCGCTGTCCCTGGATCCGCTGCTGGCGCTCGTCTGCTTTGAGAACCGGGCGCGGACGCTGCCGATCGTCCGCGAGGCCGGCCGCTTCGGCGTCAACCTGCTCGCCGCCGACCAGGAGGACATCGCCGGCGTGTTCGCCTCCAAGCTGCCGGAGAGCGAGAAGCTGCAGAGCGTCGCGCACCACTTCGAGGACGGCGTGCCGCTCATCGACGGCACGCTCGCCTGGGCGGTGTGCGCGCTGCAGGAGCTCATGCCCGGCGGCGATCACACGATCGCCATCGGCCGGGTGCTCGCGCTGGGGCTCGGCGACGGCGAGCCCCTGCTGTGGTACTCCGGCCAGTACCACGCCCTGCCGCGCCGCGACGGAGCCTGAGCCCCCGGGCCCAGCTGGGGCGATCCGGCGAGCCGGTGAACGGGCAGGGTCCGAGGGTTAGCAGCCGATCGGTGCGAAATCCGACCGGGGGCCTCCCGCTCTCGAACAAATCGGTGGCTGTACGACCTCGACGGGCGAGATCCGGAGGCGCGGCCGCGATTTCGAACAAACCGGCTGCCCGGACAGGCCCCGGAGCAGGGCCGGAGCGGCCCGGGCTTCGCGCTCCCGGCGCCCCGCCGGCGAAACTCGCAAGTGAACTGGCGCCAGCCGATTCACCGGTCAGCCGGTGCCCATCGCCCGGATGAGCAGCACCAGGATGACGAGCGCGGCCAGCACCATCACCCCCAGCTCCCGCTGGACGATGGCGACGACGACGACGCGCTGCTCGTCCTCAGGCAGGTTGCCGACGGCGGCCGCCGACTCAAAGCCCCGGGAATCGAGCACCGCCTGGGCCGAGGCGATCCGCAACTGCTCGGCCACGAACGAGATGGCGAGCGGCAGCAGGCCGTAGATGAGGTGCAGGCTGGTCTCCTTGCGGCCGAGAAGGACGAGGATTCCGCCGATCGCCGCCTCAACGACGATCGCGACCTGCCCGGCCCGCAGCAGCCGCCAGAACCAGGGGCTCTGGCGCACGCGGTACCAGCACCAGGCCCCCCACACCCCGGCACCGCCCATGAGCGCCAGGCAGGCGATGCCGACGACGATGTGAACCAGCTTCATCGGCGGCCCGCGGGGGTATCCGAGAGAAAGCGCGCGAAGTGGGTAACCGGGACGGACGCATCACCGATCCTGCACTGGACATAGCCGCATTCCGCACTAAGTAACACTTTGTTACAAGCTTTCCTACGCTGGTGATATAAGAGGTCCTGATGCTGCGTGACTACCTCCCCGCGATCGTATTCCTGATCCTCGGCGCTGCCGTTGGAGGTCTGTTCGGCGTCCTCAACCTGATCACCGGGACCCGCAACACGCATCGCCAGCAGAGCAAGACCTCGCCGTACGAGTGCGGGCTGCCGTCGGAGATCCAGCGCGGCTTCCGGTTTGGGATCAGCTTCTACCTGATCGCGATGCTGTTCATCCTCTTCGACATCGAGGTCATCTTTTTGTATCCGATCGCCGTGCAGCTGCGCGCGTTCGGAACGTTCGCGCTGTCGGAGACGATCGTGTTCGTCGCGCTGCTGATGGTCGCGTTCGTCTACGTCTGGAGGCGAGGAGCCCTGGAATGGAAATGAAGCGCGAAAAGCTGGGCCCGGCGGCGCCCAACGGCGCCCCCACCGACTTTCGCGCGCGCCAGCTGATGGCGCGCGACATGCTGCGCGGCGACCTCGAGGGCGAGGAGCTGGAGAAGTACGTCGAGAAGAGCATCATGACCACCACCCTGGAGAAGGCGGTGGCGTGGTCGCAGGGCAACTCGATCTACCCCATGACCTTCGGCCTGGCGTGCTGCGCCATCGAGATGATGTCGATCGTCGGCGCCCGGGTCGACATCGCCCGCTTCGGCTGGGAGGCGTTCCGGGCCTCGCCCCGCCAGGCCGACCTGCTCATCCTCTCCGGCCGGGTATCGGTGAAGATGGCCCCGGTCATCCGGCGCATCTATGACCAGATGCTCGAGCCCAAGTGGGCGATCTCGATGGGCGCCTGCTGCTCATCGATGGGCGTCTTCAACAACTACGCGCTGGTCCCCGCCGACAAGTTCATGCCGATCGACGTGCACGTGCCCGGCTGCCCGCCGCGCCCGGAGGCCCTCATGCACGGGATCCTCCGGCTGCGTGACCGCATCCACGGCCACGAGCGCGAGGGCTGGCGTGAGCGCTACGGCGCCGTCGGCACCGAGGAGGTGCTGGCGGGAGCGCCCAATGCGGACGAGTCGGCGGCGATCAACGTGTTCCGCGGAGGGGACACCGCCGGTGCCTGACGCCACCGGGCTCGAGCTGACGGCCCACGAGCTCCGCGACCGCAACGCCGAGTCGATCCTCGGCACCGATTTCGCCCACGGCCGAGCCACGCTGCTCGTCGACCCGGCGCACATCATCGACGTCCTCACCGGCCTGAAGGAGAAGGGCTACACCTTCCTGACCAGCGTCCACGGCGTCGACTACTTCCCGGAGGAGCCGCGGCTCGGCGTCATCTACGAGCTGCTCGACATGACCAACGTCGACCGGATCTCGGTCAAGGCCCGGGTCCACACCGACGATCCCCGGATCGCCACCTGCACCGAGCTTTACCCCAGCGCCGAGTTTCAGGAGCGCGAGGTCTACGACATGTTCGGCGTCGTCTTTGAGGGGCACCCTGATCCGCGGCGCATCCTCATGCCGGAGGACTTCACCGGCTTTCCCCAGCGGCGTGACTACCCGGTCGGCGGCGAGCCCGTGCTGTTCACATTCAACGAGGAAGACTCCTACGGGAAGTGGCAGTAGTGCCCAACCCTGACCGCAGCCACGCGGAGGCCGAGTAGACATGGCAACCGAGACCGAGAAGCCACAGCAGGGCGCCGTCGACCCGCTGAGCACCGATTACCGCCGGCGCGAGGAGTCCATCACCTACACGGCCGAGTCGGCCGGCATGGGCGAGACCGCCGAGCTGCTGACGCTGAACATCGGACCGCACCATCCGGCCACCCATGGGGTGCTGCGCCTGCTGGCCACGCTGGAGGGCGAGGTGGTGCGCGACATCAAGCCGATCATCGGCTATGTCCACACCGGCATCGAGAAGACGGCCGAGGACAAGACCTACTGGAAGGCCATCCCCGTCATCGAGCGGATGGACTACCTCGCCTACTACTTCAACGCGATGGCGTTCTGCGGCGCCACCGAGACGCTGCTGGACTGCGAGGTGCCGCCGCGGGCCCAGTATCTGCGCGTCATCCACCTGGAGCTCAACCGGATCATGTCCCACCTCGTCTGGCTGGGCACGAGCGCGCTCGACCTCGGCGCCATCTCCATGTTCTGGTACTGCTTCCGGGAGCGCGAGACCATCCTCGACCTGTTTGAGATGAGCTCCGGCCAGCGCATGCACACGCGCTACATCCAGGTCGGCGGTGTGGCTGAGGACATCCCGCGCGGCTTCGCCGCCAAGCTGCGCAAGTTCTGCAAGGAGATGCCGACCCGGGCGGACCAGTACGCCGATCTGCTGGAGAAGAACCAGATCGTGCTCGAGCGCCTGCGCGGAACCTGCCCGCTGGACGAGGCGACGCTGCTGCGCCTCGGCGTCACCGGGCCGCTGCTGCGCGCCGCCGGCAATCCGTGGGACCTGCGCAAGGCCCACCCGTACTCCAGCTACGACCACTTCGACTTCAAGATCCCGGTCGGCACCGTCGGCGACAACTACGACCGTTACCGCGTCCGCCACGCCGAGATCTACGAGTCGGTGAAGATCATCGAGCAGGCGCTGGAGGGACTGCCGGAGGGCCCCTTCATCACCACCGACCGCAAGATCGCGCTGCCCCCGCGCCATGAGCTGGCGACGAGCATGGAGGCGCTCATCCACCACTTCAAGCTCGTCACCGAGGGCTTCCGGGTTCCGCCGGGAGAGGTCTACTACCCCATCGAGGGTCCCCGCGGCGAGTACGGCGTGTTCATCCGCGCCGACGGCTCCTCCAAGCCGGCGCGCGTGCACATGCGCGATCCGAGCTTCGTCCACCTCCAGGCGCTGGCGCCGATGGTGCGCGGTGCCTACATCGCCGACCTGATCGCGACGCTGGCCATGCTCGACCCCATCCTCGGAGGGATCGACCGGTGAGGGCGAATCAGCAAGCTGATTCGCTTGGGAGTTTTGGCAGAGCCAAAACTCCGGGCGCGCCCCACCCCGCAGTCAGCGCGAAGGAGCGGGCATGAGCTTTGGCGACCGTCGGACATCGCCGGATCTCACCGGCGACCTGCAGTGGCGCCGCGGCGAGGACCTGCGCGACCCGGAGAACGCCCGGTTCCGCGTGCCGCGCTTCGGCCACGGCTCGCGCGTGCCCGGCTGGGACGAGGCCGTCGACCTGACCAAGGACCCGGCGGTCATCCCGGACCCGGCGACGACGCCGGTACCGGAGGAGCTGCGCCGGGAGATCGAGGAGCTGATGGCCAAGTACCCGGACCGCCGCTCGGCCTCGATCCCCGCGCTGCACGCGGCCCAGGCCGTCCACGGCTGGTGCTCACCGCAGGCCATCGACCAGGTCGCGTGCGTGATGCGCCTCACCCCGGCGTACCTGACCTCGGTGGCGAGCTTCTACGACATGTTCAAGCTCACGCCCAAGGCGCACAACGACGTGTTTGTGTGCACCAACATCTCCTGCTCGCTGCTCGGCGCCGACGAGTTTCACGAGGCGATGGTGGCGGCCGCGGAGGGCGAGGACATCAACGTCGCGTCGTTTGAATGCCTGGGCGCGTGCGACATCGGTCCGATGGCATCGGTCAACGGCGAATACGTCGGTCCGCTCCAGCTCGCCGACGCCGCGCAGATCGTTGAGGACCTGCGCGCCGGGCGTCCGGTGCTCGCCGCCAAGCAGCTGCGCTACCGCCGCTGCCAGGACCCGGACGTGCAGGCCGAAGGCGACGACTTCGGCCCGCCGAGCGACGCTCCCCGCGCTGACACCGCCGGCCTCACACATCTGGAGGCGAAGACCGACCGCCCCGGCGAGGAGGGCGCGCCGACCGAGATCCCGCCGCAGACGAAGGACGACGCATGAGCACCAAGATCCTGTTTGACCGCATCGACGAGCCGGGGCTGAACACGCTCCCCGTCTACGAGCGCCGCGGCGGCTATGAGTCGCTGCGCAAGGCGCTGAGCATGCCCCCGGAGGACGTGCTCTCCCAGCTCATGGACTCCAACATCCGCGGCCGCGGCGGCGCCGGGTTTCCCATGGGGCGCAAGGTGTCGTTCCTGCCCCACGGAGACATGGACAAGTACCTGGTCTGCAACGCCGACGAGTCCGAGCCCGGGACCTTCAAGGACCGCGAGCTCATGCAGAAGACCCCGCACATGCTGATTGAGGGGATCATGATCGCCGCCTACGCCGGCGGGATCTCCCGGGCGTTCATCTACATCCGCGGCGAGTACCAGCTCCAGGCCGACATCCTGGAGGCGGCCATCGCCGAGGCGGCCAACGCCGGCTACATCGGCGAGCGCATCCTGGGGTCGGACTTCTCCTGCTCGCTCGTTCTGCACCGCGGCGCCGGCGCCTACATCTGCGGCGAGGAGACGGGCCTGCTCGACTCGCTGGAGGGCAAGCGCGGCAACCCACGGCTGAAGCCGCCGTTCCCGGCGATCGAGGGGCTGTACGCGGGTCCGACGCTCATCAACAACGTCGAGACCCTCTCGACCGCCCCGGCGATCATCCGCATGGGCGGCGCCGAGTACGCCAAGCACGGCACCGAGACGTCGACCGGCACCAAGCTCATCTCCATCTCCGGCGACGTCAAGCGCCCGGGCAACTACGAGATCGAGCTCGGGATCCCGTCGCGGGAGATCATCTACGGACTGGCCGGCGGGCCGCCGAGCGGCAAGAAGGTGAAGTTCTGGTTTCCCGGCGGCTCGAGTTCCCCGGTGCTGACCGGCGACGACCTCGACATCCCCTACGACTTCGACAGCATGGCCAAGGCGGGCACGATGCTCGGCTCCGGCGCCATCATCATCGCCGACGAGTCCCGCCGCGTGCTCGACACGATGCTCAAGGTGGTCAAGTTCTACGCCCATGAGTCGTGCGGCAAGTGCGTGCCGTGCCGCGAGGGCACGAACTGGACGCACAAGATGGTCCAGCGCATCTACGCCGGCGAGGCCACCCCCATGGACCTCGACATCATGGCCTCGGTCCAGGAGCAGATCATCGGCAACTGCCTGTGCGTGCTCGGTGACGCGATGGCGATGCCGGTCGGCTCGATGGTCAAGAAGTTCCGGGCGGAACTCGAGGCTGAAATCGAAGCCGCCCGCGAGCGGGCCGATCACGCGGCCGTCGAGGACGTCGTGGCCCTCGGCGTCGCCGACGAGCACGCGGGTCCGCTTCCCGTTCACTAGCTTGCAGTAGCCCCCACCTTTTCTGGTTTCCCCCTTCCCTCTCCCCCCATGCCCCGTCCAGAGCGCAAGACCATCCAGCTGACGATCGACGGCCGCGAGGTGCAGGCCGTCGAGGGCTCGATGCTCGTCGACGCCGCCAAGCAGGGCGACATCGAGATCCCGTACTTCTGCTACGAGCCCAAGCTCGGCAGCCCGGTCGGCGCCTGCCGCATGTGCCTCGTCGAGATCGAGGGCATCCCCAAGCTGCAGACCTCGTGCTCAACGCCGGTCAAGGACGGCATGGTCGTCCACACGCAGACCGAGCGCGTCCGCCACGCCCAGAACGCGATCGTCGAGTTCCTGCTCGTCAACCACCCGCTGGACTGCCCGGTGTGCGACAAGGGCGGCGAGTGCCCGCTGCAGGACATCTCGTTCGGCTGGGGTCTGGGGCGCTCGCGCGTCATCGAGCCCAAGCGCCACTTCGAGAAGCCGCTGGCCCTCTCGCCGCTGGTGGCGATCGATCGGGAGCGCTGCATCCTCTGCTACCGCTGCGTGCGGTTCTCGCAGGAGGTCGCCGAGGACTACCAGCTCATCTTCACCGAGCGCGGCGCGCACACATACGTCTCCACCCACAACGGCCACCCGTATGTCGCGCCCTACAGCGGCAACATCATCGAGCTGTGCCCGGTGGGCGCGCTCACCTCCCAGCCGTACCGGTTCCGCGCCCGTCCGTGGGACATCGAGTCCGCAGCCGGGATCTGCACGCTGTGCCCGTCGCAGTGCAACGTGACGCTGACGGTGCGCGACGACCGCGTCATGCGCGTGCTGGCGCGCGACTACGTCGGCAACGACGGGGTCGACGACGGCTGGCTGTGTGACAAGGGCCGCTTCGCCTATCAGTCGATCCACGTCGATGAGCGCATCACCCGCCCGCTGGTGCGCGACGGCGGCGAGCTGCGGGAGGTCTCCTGGGAGCGCGCGCTGCAGACGGCCGCCGGACTGGCCCGCCATCAGGGCCGCGTCGGCGCGCTCGTCGGCGGCCAGGCCACCAACGAGGAGGGCTTTCTCCTCCAGCGCCTGATGCGCGAGCAGCTTCACTCCAACGACATCGACTCCCGCGCCAGCGGCACCCACACCCCGCTGCCCGCCGGGCTGGCTCGCGCGCTGGCCGCGCCGGAGCTGCAGGCCTCGATGCACGACGTCGAGTTCGCCCACACGGTGCTGCTCGTCGGCTGCGACCCCCGCGAGGACGCCTCGATCCTTGACCTGCGGCTGCGCAAGGGCATCCGCCGCCACCAGCTCAAGGTGGCGGTCGCCACCGCCCGGCCCACGGCCATCGACACCACCGCCGCCATCGTCGCCCGCTACGCGCCCGGAGCCGACGCCACCTTCACGGTGGCGCTTGACCGCGCCCTCGCCGGCGCCGAGGACGTGGCCGAGGATGTCGCCGCGGTGGCGCAGCTGCTGCGCGAGGGCGGCGAGGACGTCGTCGTCATCTTCAGCGAGCGGATCGGTGCCACCGCCGCCTCGGCGCTGCGCCGCATCGCCGGGCGCCTCGGCCTCGCCGATCGCCCGGGCTCCGGGATCATGCAGATCCCCGCCGCCGCCAACGGCCGCGGCCTGCGCGAGGCCGGCGCCGTGCCGGACGCCGGCCCCGGCTACGCACCGCTGCAGCAGCCCGGCCGCGGCGCCGCCGAGATCGCCCAGGCGGCCGCCGACGGCGAGATCACCGCGCTGTACCTGCTGCAGACCGACCCGCTGCGCGACCGCCCCAACCGCGCGCTGTGGGAGCGGGCCCTGGGCTCGGCGGCGCTGGTCGTCGCTCACGCCTCGGTGCTCACCGACGGGCTGCGCGAGCACGCGACGGTCATCTTCCCCGCCGAGTCCTACGCCGAGAAGGTGGGCACGGTCACCCATCCGGACAGCCGGCTGCAGCGGCTGCGGATCGCCATCGCCCATCCCGGCGACGTGCAGGCGGGCTGGGCGGTCATCGCCGAGCTGGCGCGCCGCTGCGGTCTGGAGCTCCAGGTGGAGGCGGCGATCGACGCCTTCGACCAGCTCGTCGCCGCCGTCCCGGCGTATGAGGGGCTGACGCTGGAGGAGATCGGAGGCCAGGGCGTGCGCTGGAGCGAGCGCCCGGAGGCGCAGGTGCTGGCGCTGGCGACCAACCCGCCCGCCGAGGAGCCCCCGGCCCCCGCCGCCGTGGACAACGGCACGCAGCCGTCATCGCT
>DASSZQ010000123.1:0-10158 GCA_035702755.1 Solirubrobacteraceae bacterium
GGCTCGGACTCGCGTGTTGGGATGACGGTCCTCCCTTCGCGGCGCCGTGTCATCCGACGCTCACCCCCTACTTCGGCCGTAGCAATGGCGTCGGCTGGGTCTACCGACCGGCAGCACCGCATCGGCGGGAGGCCGACTCGGCTGCGTCTACCGATCCGCGGGACCACCCTGGGCCGCAGGGACCTGGGTGATGGCTACTGATCGGCGCTCCGACGCCGGCGCTCCGACGCCGGCGCTCCGGCGCCGGCGGGGCGCGCCTGGCACGCACCCGCGCTTACGATGCCCCGGCGCCGCAGCCGCTCTGCAGCGCCGGATTACCCTGGACGCCTGAGATGATCGTCCCGCCGTAGCGGGTGGTGTTCGGCGTGCCGTACTGCGCGTCACCGCCGAGGTCGTTGACGGTGACCCCCGGGATGTCGCTGCCGAAATTCCACACGCACGCTCCGGCGGCCTGGCCGCTGCCGGCGAGCGTCTGGGAGTCGTTCAGCGACCAGTACGGGTAGAAGGCGGCTCCGATCGGCGGAGCCGTGCACCCCGCGCCGGTCGTCGTGTTGCACAGGTTCTCCGACCCGCCGACATCCGTCTCCACCTGGATGTTGGGATACGGCGCACCACCGACCGTGTAGGGACCGGCGTATCGCATGGCCGTGGGCACGTTGCTGCCGGACCCCGGCCACTGGTTGGGCAGATACGGGTTGCCGTCGAAGTCCAGATCCCCGTTCTGGAACTGAGTCTCAAAGCATCCCGTCACCCGTGCGCTCTCGATCGTCGGCGTCCCGTTGATGCGGGCGATCCGGGTGCCGGCGGGGAAGCAGTATCCGTCGGCAAATTCACACAGAGCCCCGGTGGTCGCGTCGTGCGTGGCGCATCTGGTGGGACCGGCCGCACCCTGGGTGGAGGCGTTGAAGCAGAAGGTGCCGGATGGGTTGCATGGCCCCTCCCCCACGTGGTGCGCGCCCTCAACGCCGCCCAGACATGTCTGGAAGACCCGCTGGTCGACGTAGCTGGTGCCGTCGGTGTAGTTCTGCGAGACCCCGTCCCGCACCGCCAGCCGGTTGCAGGACTCGTAGTGGCCGATCTCCTGCTCCATGAGCACTCCGCCCTCAAGCGCCGCCCACGGCACCTGGTTCTGCTGCTGGGCCGTGTTGTACTCGGCATGGAAGCTGAACGGCGTGCCGGAGCAGTCGGCGATGCTGGTGTTGGCAAACCCGTTGGCCGCGCTCGCCTGCATGTAGCCGACCTGCCCGGTGGTCAGGTCGCGCACGGTCGTCGTCAGACCGCCCGGCGGATCGGTGATCGACACCTTGAGCACATCCCCCGGGTTCATCCGGAGCGTCAGGCCGTTGGGCACGAAGGTACGCACGCTCGGATCCTGGGGATCCGGCGGGCCGCTCGGCATGCCGTTGAGCTGCAGGAAGGCGAAGTTCACCGGTTCGATGCAGTTGTTGTTACAGGTGGCGAACCCATACGTGCACTCCAGGCTGTCGATGTTCAGCGCCGAGCACCATTGCGTGGGACTGCAGCTCTCAGAATCAACGAACGGGGTGAACCCCGGCGGGTAGAACTGCAGCTCCATGAAGGCCGAACCGGCGGCGTTGGGGTCGTTGATCGCACCGGAGTTGGTGTCGCTGTCCGGCGTGCATGGGTTCTGCGGGTAGGAGTGCGGATCGCAGATCGGCAGCCCAAACCACGGGGCGACGCTCAGCTCGCCGTAGTTGGTGACGCTGCCTGTCGACGTGGGGGGCGCCGAGGGATCGACCGGCAACTGCATGTAATACGTCATGGTGTTGCCGGAGTGGGCCTGCGAGGAGATGAACTTGACGCTCGGCTCGTCGTGGCCGACGTACCAGCCGTTATCGATGAGACGGGACGCCTTGCCCTGGCGGTTGATGGCGATGGGGTCGGTGCACAGCGAGCGCATCTGCGGCCGCGCCGGCGCGTACCTGTCGCTCCAGCCGTTGCAGTCGACGTTGCTACCGGACGCCGAGGGCTGAATCGTCAGCGCCGCGACGTGCGCGCGACGGGCGTGCCCGGCGGCGAACGCAGCCTGGGTCAGGGCCATCATCGTCAAGACGGCGGCCGCCATCAACAGACCGGCACGCACAGCACGGCGCGCGTGAAATCCCATGTCCCGTTCCCCCCGGATCGTGTCTGCACAGCAACGTATTCCTCCGACCGCGCCGCGTCAAGGGCAGCCGCGCCGCCGGCCCGCGCCGGGGGCCGGCGGCCTTGTCAGACGGCGCGCGAGATCCGCACGGCGGCGACGCGCACCCCGCCGACCATCTGCGACGGCACGACCAGCGTCACCGTCGTCCCGCGGAGCGCTGACCCGGCGACCGCGGGCAGGCGCAGCGCCTGCTCGCCAAACCGCAGCCGCAGCCGCCGGCGCACGCTGACCCGGCGCCGACCGCCGGCGATGCCGGGCACGACGAGCCGCATCACCGCCGTCAGCGGCGCACCGGCCTCGGCCCCCGCGGCCCCCATGCCACGCATCGTCACCAGAAGCATGAGCCGGCTGCCGCCGGCGAGCAGGCGGCCGGCCGTCAGCGTGAGGCGTGCGGACGGCCCGGTCCATGCGGCCGTCGCGCAGCCGCCCACCGCCGGCCAGATATCGGATGGGTCCTGGCGGACGCACACGCGGTAGGTGCCGCCGGGGAGGCGAAGCGGGATGACCCGGTTAGCGGTGACGGTGAGGCGCTCGACGACCGCGCCGCCGGGCACGGCCGTCACCGTCACCTGCACCGGCGCGGTCGACTCGCTCACGGTCTCCAGCCGGTCGCGAACGAGACTGACCGACAGCGAGGGATCGGCCGAGGCCGGGGACGGAGTCGCGGTCGCGGTCGCGGTCGCGGCAACCGCGGCGTAGCCGGTGCCACCGCCGGCCGGCCACGCCGGCGCCACATACCCCGGTGGCGGCCGGTGGATGAACTGGATCAGGCCGGGCGCGACCTGGCCGCGCGCCACCACCAGGGTCAGCGTGTCGCCCTGCCCGAGCGCCGCGTCGTCGAGACCGTCCACGTTCATCTCGGAGATCGTGAGCTCCAGGTTCCCGGTGGCCGGATCCGGCCGGTCAACGGCGTCGACGATGGCCACATGGCCAACCGCGTTGCCGACCGCCGGGCGCGAGTACACCATCACATCGCCGGGGCGGGGGTCGCCGTCCACCGACAGACCCTCGGCCCGGGCGTGCTCCACCCAGGTCCACGCGTCCCAGTCGTCATACAGCGGGTCGGCGGCGGGCGGTGCCCGGTCGTTCCAGATGTCCGGTCGCATGAGGCCGGCGTAATACGTGCACTGGCCCCACGGGTACGGAGAGCCGGCCGGCTGGGCCATCCAGGCCGACCCGTCCTCGGTGATTGACCAGCAGACCGGGAGCGTCGGCGCGCCCACCGCCATCGTGCACGGGCGCAGCGTCCGCACCAGGTCGGCCGCCGTCGGCAGCCACTGCTGCGGCGCCGGGTCAGCTGACGCCGGGCCGGCGCCGAGCGCGCCACCGAGGACGAGGATGAGCGCCACCACCGCCGCCGGCCGCGCCCACGCCGGCAACGACCGGCGCAGCCCGGGGGACCGACGAGTGGATACGGGGGTGGAGGACCTGGTCACGACGGGAGCCGATCGACGTCATCAGCGCCTACGGTCGGCGTCTCGCCGGGTGCGCTTGACCGCCGGCGCCACCGGCTCGACGTTCAGCCGACGGCGACGGCGACCCGGTGGTGGTGAGAGACGGTCAGCGGGGTAGGCTCCGGGCGATGAGCCGCCTGACCGCCACCCGGGTGCTGGTGACCGGTGCCAGCAGCGGGCTGGGCCTGGCCATGGCCCGGGCGCTGTGCGCCGCCGGCGCCAGCGTCGCCGTCACCAGCCGAGAGCGGCCTCGCGCCGAGCGCACGGCGGCCGAGATCGGCCAGGGCGCGCTGGCGGTGCAGCTCGATGTCCGGGACGAGCGGTCGGTGACGGCGGCGGTGGAGCAGGCGGCCGGCGAGCTGGGCGGCATCGACATGCTGGTCAACAACGCCGGGATCGGCATGCGCACGGTCAACCCCCGCTTCATGTCCGAGCCCCAGCCGTTCTGGGAGGTGACTGCCGACGGGTTCCGCGACGTCCTGGAGACGAAGGCGACCGGCTGCTTTCTCGTCGCCCGCGCCGTCGTGCCGCTGATGCTCGCCGGCGGGGGCGGGCGCATCGTCACCATCTCGATGAACACCGAGACGATGGGCCGGCGCGGGTTCGTGCCCTACGGGCCGGCGGGGGCCGCCGTCGAGGCGCTGGCGCACGTGATGGCCGCCGACCTCAGCGACACGCCGATCACCGCCAACATCCTGCTGCCCGGCGGCGCGACGGACACCGGCATGATCCCGGACCAGGCCTCCGACGAGGTCCGGAGCCGGCTGCTGAACCCTGAGATCATGGGACCGCCGATCGTCTGGCTGGCCTCCGAGGCGGCGGCCGGCGTGCACGACGAGCGGCTCGTGGCGACCGAGTTTGAGCAGTGGCTGGCCGCCCGCTGATGCCGCCGGCCTGATCAGCGGATCCCGCGCGCCACGCACAGACGCTGAAGCTGCTCCATCGCCTCGGCCGTCCGGGTCGGCAACGCCTCAAGCGCGGCGGCCGCCGCCCGCAGGTCGCCCACCGTCACGGCCCGCGCCTCCAGCGCGAACCGGCCGAGCCAGCGCACGGCGGCGCGGTCATAGCGCCCGCGGTCGCCGTCACGGAGCACCAGGCAGATGCGCAGGGCGTCGTCGAGCGCGATCTGGGGCAACTCCCGGGCGGCGCTGAGCACGAGCAGCTCGTTGCCCGTCTCGAGGGCCCGGCGAAACCGGGCGTAGGCGCTCCCATCGCTTGTCATGCGAACGTATGTTCGCATCCGGCTTGCGTGAATGCAAATGCCGCTCGGAGACCGCGCGCAGAATCGGTCGCGTTGAAGTCCGAATCTTGGTGAGCGATGCTTGGTTTCGATGGACCGCCGGGGTCACCTTCGACGTCGCAAAATCATGCGCAGCGCGGTCGCCTTGGCCTTCGTCGTCCTGGTTGCCATCCCGTTGGGAGGCGCTGTGGCGGCCGGGCCCGTTATCCACACCGGTGTCGCACGGGCGGCGAGGCTGCGGCCGATGCTGGATGGTGATGGGATCGGCGGTGTGATGTTCGGGCAGTCGCCGGCCGCTGTCGCCAGACGGCTCGGACGGCTTTTCGGGGCGCCAGTGGGAGCACAGCAGGTCGCAGACGGCTACCGCCACGCATTCTGCGGCTTCGACTGGGAAGCCTGGGAAGGCCTAGGCGCGAACTCGGACGGCCGGCCCTTCGTCGCTGAGCTCGACGTCTGGTTCAGGCACGGGCGTTTCGTCGGATACGACTTCGGCGCCAACAACTCGCAGACGAAGTTGAGTACCTGGGATCGGTACGGCGACCACCGGATGGAGCTGTCAACCGCGCGAGGACTGGCGGTGGGCGATCCCATCGGGCGAGCGCGGCACCTCTATGGCCGCGCCCTCACTCTGAGAAGCCAGGCTCAGGGCACTCCGCCCAATCCTCGGCTCCCACGATTGCCCGTGTGGGAGGTCTCGTTGCCAGGCGGGCGCATCACCGGCGCCATTGGCACCGTCGAAGTGCAGGCGGGTTCGCCCGGGACTTCCAACGCCAGCTCGCGCCACCAAGCGATCGGCGGCATCGGCGCGGGCACCGCGCCCAACACCCCGTGCTCGGCGTAAGGCCTGCCCGGGCGGCTCGCCCCGAGGACGCCGCCCCCGATAGCGTGTTGAGCGACGTTAGGCGCGCTGACGTCCTATGAGGTGAGGGAACTCAGTCCGCGACGGTCATCGACTCGGCGTTGGTGGGGTGCATGGCCGCCGGCGCGGTCGGTCGAACATCCATCCAGATCGCGGATGTCAACCGCGGGGCGCGCGCGACAACGTCTCGTCCTCGTCGTCGCTCCCCGGCTTCCGTACCGGCCGCGGACGGCGCCGGCGCGGCGTGCCGATGACCGCCACGTCGGCGGCCTTGGGAAGTCCGAGGTCAAAGCGCAGCCCCGCCATCCGCAGAAGGAAGCAGACCGCGGCGCCGACGATCGGGAATATGAGCGTGTAATCGCCGGCGTGGTAGGCACCGACGACAATTCCGGCCCCGACCAGGGCCGGGATGGCGTACAGGCCCCCCTGCAGGACGGTGGGGATCTGGCGTACGAGGACGTCGCGCAGCATGCCGCCGCCGATCCCGGTGATCGCGCCGAGGATCACGGCATCGACGACTCCGAGGCGGTGGGCCAGCGCGGTGGCCGCGCCCGTCACGCAGAACAGCGCCAGGCCGGCCGCGTCCAGCGCGTCGATGGGGCGCTGGAGCCGGTCGATGGTGGGGTGGGCGAGGCTGGTCAGCAGCCCGGCGCCGGCGGCAACGGCCAGGTAGCGCCAGTCACGGAACGTCGCCGGCGGTATGCCGATCAGCAGGTCGCGGATGGTGCCCCCGGCGATCCCCACAACCACGCCCAGCACGACGGCGCCGAACAGGTCAAGTTGAGCGCGCACGCCCGCCATCCCGCCGCTGAGACCGAACACGAAGGTGCCAACCAGGTTGAGCACGAGCAGGAGGGTCGGATCGAATCCGCGCAGAACGGGCGGGGATGCCATGGGATCCGGGCGGAGCCTAGGGCGCCAGCCAGGCGCAGGTCGCGGCCACGAGCGTCTCGACGCCCGTCTGGAGCGTGGGGTGAAGGACCGGCGCAAACCTGGGGTTGTGATTGGTGGGGATCTCGCTGAGCCGCCCCTCGCGCTCGGCCGTCGCATAGGTCTCCGGGTCGATCCCGCCGATGAACCAGAACACCGACGGCGCGTCCCATTGAACTCCAAAGGAGCCGAAGTCCTCGCTGGCCGACGCCGGACCGGTGCGGATCACCCGCTGATCACCGAAGTGCGCGCGAAACGCGTCGCGCACCCGTTCGGTGGCGGCCTCGTCATTGCGCACGAGGTCATACCGATCAAGCGCCGTGATCTCAGGCGGCTTCGGGGCGCCGGCGGCCTGCGACTCGGCGTTGACGATGCGGGTGATCGCGGCGAGCACTCGCCGGCGGACGGCCTCGTCAAACGTCCGCACATTGAGTTTGATCACGGCTTCATCCGGGATCACGTTCTCCTTGGTTCCCGCCTGGAGGGCGCCGACCGTGACCACGGCCGCGTCCGACGGCGCGACCTCCCGGGAGACGATCGTCTGGAGCCGCAGGACGGTCGAGGCGGCCATCACCACCGGGTCGACGCTGGCCTGCGGCATCGACCCGTGCGCGCCCCGGCCGAACATCCGGATCTGGAAGCTGTCGCCGGCGGAGGTGATGACTCCCGGTCCACTGGCGATGACCCCCGCCGACATGGGCATGACATGCTGGCCCAGAATCACGTCTGGCTTGGGGAAGCGCTCAAACAGCCCGTCGTCGATCATCGCCTGGGCGCCCGCCGCGGTCTCTTCCGCGGGTTGAAACACCGCCATCAGCGTCCCGCGCCAGGCATGTGTGGCATTGGCGAGCAGCGCGGCCGCGCCGGCCAGCCAGGTCACGTGCATGTCATGACCGCAGGCGTGCATCACGGGCGCGTCGTTGCCGTCAGGGTCGACCGCCGTCACCGTGCTCGCGTAGTCCAGCCCCGTGTCCTCCCGGACCGGGAGCGCATCCATGTCGGCACGCAACATCACCGTCGGCCCCTCGCCGTTTCGCAGCAGCCCCACGACCCCCGTTCCCCCCACCCCCTCGGCCACGTCGAAGCCGGCCGCGGTCAACCGGGCCGCGGCCAGACCGGCCGTGCGCGTTTCCTGCATCGAGAGCTCAGGGTTACTGTGCACGTCCTTGTAGAGCGCCTCCAGGTCGTCCAGCGCGCCGGACAGGCCCTGGAGAACCGAATCAATCGCCGACCCAACAGTCACTGGCTACTCCCTTCGGGTAAAGGTGGCGCTCAGGCGGCGGGCGGCGGCTCGTCGTCGAGCCCGGCGTCGCGCTCGCTGCGCTCCCGCTCCTCCAGCTTGCGCCGCAGGTAGCCCGCCTTGTCGGCCCGGCGGCGCTCACGGTCGGCCTCGGCCTCCGTGTCCGCGTCCTTTAGGCGCCGGCGCGCCATCCGCTCCTCGGCGAGCTGGCGAAGCTTGAGCTCCTCGGTGGGCGGATCGTCCGGCGCCATCAGCGCAAACGATAACCGCGGCCGCGGCCGGGCATCGGCTAGCGTCAGCGCCGTGTATCGCAGCATCAGCCACGACGGTGTCGACGATGCGGTCGCCATCGAGGAGCCGCTGGAGATCCGGGTGGACGGCCGGCCGCTGGCGGTCACGATGCGCACCCCCGGAAACGACGAGGAGCTGGCGCTTGGCTTCCTGTACGGCGAGGGCCTGATCGACGGACCGCGGGCGGCGGGGCTCACCGAGGACCTGGCCAACAACATCATCGAGGTGAGCGGCCCGCTGGTCCGCGATCCGGGCGTTCGCCGCTTCTACACGACCTCGTCGTGCGGGGTGTGCGGCAAGGGGGCGCTTGAGGAGGTGGCGGTGCTCAGCCCGCCGCTGGCGCCCGGCCCGGAGATTCCCCGGACGCTCGCCGCCGAGCTCCCCTCGCGCCTGGCGCAGCCCGGCTTTGAGCGCACAGGCGGCCTGCACGCCACGGGCCTGTTTGACGCGGAGGGGGAGCCGGTGTGCACCCGGGAGGATGTCGGCCGCCACAACGCCATGGACAAGGTGGTGGGGCGCGCCCTGCTCGACGGGCTCCTCCCTCTCTCCGGCCGGATCCTGTGCGTCAGCGGCCGGCTGTCGTTTGAGCTGGTGCAGAAGGCGGCGGTCGCCGGCGCGCCGATCCTGATCGGCGTCGGCGCCCCCAGCTCACTGGCGATCGACCTGGCCGGAGATCGCGGGCTCACCCTGTGCGGGTTTGCCCGGCGGGGGCGTGTGAACGTCTACACCCACCCGGAGCGGATCGCCGGCTGACCCGGTCTACGCGCGCGCGGCCACGTCCGCCAGCGCGGCCAGCTCATCCTCTGACGACCAGGCTCCGACCGACGCCCGGATGAGGCTGTGGGAGGGGATGCTGCGCACGACAAAGCCGGCGTCGGCCAGCCGCGACACCTCGGCATCGACGTCGTCGGCCCGCCAGGAGACAAGGGTGGAGCGTCCCCGCGGGCCCACCTCCAGCCCGCGATCGGCGAGCTGCTGCGCCAGCCCGGCGGCCAGGTCGGCCGCCCGGCGGTGCACCCAGTCCAGCCCGGCATCCTCCAGCACGCTCAGCGAGGCCAGCGCCCAGGCGCTGCGCATCCCGGGAGGGAAGCCGAGGTCGAAGCGGTTGGCATGCTCGGCGGGCGGGGAGTCAAGCGCCCGCTTGGCGTCGGCGACCGAGCCGTACCCGGGCCAGGGGACGGTCAGCGCGTCGCGCTGATCCCGGCGCACGTACAGGCACCCGCTGCCCTCCGGGCCGCACAGCCACTTCTGCCCTGATCCGGCGTAGAAGGCGCAGCCGAGGGCCTCGACGTCGACCGGCACCGCACCGATCCCCTGCGCCGCATCGAGCAGCACCGGCACCCCGCTCGCCGCCAGAGCCGCGGCGTCAACGACGCGCCCGCTGACCCATGACACGTGCGAGCAGGCGATCAGCCGGGTGCCCGGGCCGACAGCCTCGGCGATCTCCGCGAACGGGACGACGCGAACCGCCACCCCGGCGGTGCGCTTGAGCCGCCCCAGCGGCGCCAGGAGCCCGGGGTGCTCCTCGTCGGTGGTGAGGATCTCGTCGCCGCTCCGCAGGTCCAGGCCGGACAGAACCGTGTTGACGCCGTCGGTGGTGGAGCCGGTGAGCGCCACGTCGTCGGCGTCGCAGCCAAGGACCCGGGCGTAGCCGGCGCGCAGGTCAGCGGCCAGGCCGCGCACCGTCTCGATGTACGTCAGGCCGGAGCGGCCGCCCTGCGCCTCCTCGTCGATGCGGGACCGCACGGCCTCCACGGCCCGCTGGGGCAGCGGCCCCTCGGTGCCGGCGTTCAGGTAGGAGACCCGCGCAAAGACGGGAAACTGGGCGCGGAACTGAGCGGCGTCGGTCACAGCGGACCATCTTATGGGCGCGGCCGATGCGGGCGCGTCGCCGTGCGCCGCCGCCGGCGGGGTCTCGGGCGACGCCGGCGACGAAGCGGGGATCCGGGAGCAACCGTTCTGTGCGAGATTCGCCCG
>DASSZQ010000125.1:0-7447 GCA_035702755.1 Solirubrobacteraceae bacterium
TGTGGAACTCGACGCGCAGGTCCTCCACGCTGAACAGGGGCTGGCTTGCCGACTCGCTCATGAGTACTTGACCCGCGGGTCGAGATAGGCGTAGGCAACGTCGACGACGATGTTGGCCACGATGATGAACATAGCCGCCAGGAGCACTGTCCCCTGGACGATGGGGAAGTCGGAGTGGAGGATGGCGTCGTAGTTGAGCAGGCCGATCCCCGGGATCTCAAACACGGTCTCGGTCAGCACCGCGCCGCCGAGCAGCGCGCCGATGTCCAGCCCCAGCACGGTGACGACCGGGGTGATCGCCGACCGGACCCCGTGGCGCCAGATGACCCGGCGCTCCGGCAGGCCCTTGGCGCGGGCGGTGCGGATGTAGTCCTCGCCCATGACCTCCAGCAGGTTGCCCCGCAGCAGCCGTGAGTAGATCGCCGCCTGGGTGGCGGCGAGCACCAGCCACGGGAGGATCAGGGATGTGAACCACTGGGCCGGATCGGCGGTGAGGCCGACGTAGGAGTTGGGACCGGGGAAGATCTGCAGCTGGCCGACGCCCTTGGCGAACAGATACAGCACGATGAGGGCCAGCCAGAACACCGGCATCGACACGAACGTCAGCGCGGTGCCCATCGAGACCCGGTCAAGCACGGTGCCCCGCTTGATCGCCGAGATGATGCCGACCGGGATGCCGAGCAGCACCCAGAGGATGACGGCGCCGACGGTCAGCGACAGCGTGGCCGGCAGCCGGTTCATGATGAGGCTGAGCACCGACTGGCCGCTGTAGTAGCTGTAGCCGAAGTTGAAGTGCAGGAAGATGCCCTTGATGTAGTCCCAGAACTGGACCCAGACGGGCTTATCGAGCCCCAGCTCCACGGTGATGTGGTGGATGATCGCGGGGCTGGCGTTACGGCCGGCGCGCAGCTGCGCGGGGTTGGCCGTGGGGAAGACGGTGAAGACGATGAACGTCAGCAGGCAGACGAGGATCAGCAGGACGATGCCCCACAGGATGCGCCTGACGATGTAACGGGCCATGTGGCTTTCGGTGCGTTCTTGAAATCGAAGGGCCGCCCCGGTCGCGGTCCCCGCCGAAGTGGCGGGAACCGCGAACGGTGAGGCGACTGGTGTCTACTACGGGTTCTTCAGCGACGTGTACGCGAAGTCCCAGGACCCCTCGTTCCAGAGGTCGTTGACTCCGAGCACGTTCGTGCTCTTGATGTTCGCCTGGTTGTCGAAATCCTCCGGGATCGCGACCGCCTGGTTGACGAGCATCTTGTCGATGTTGGCCCAGTCCTGGACCGACTTGGTGGGATCCGGCTCGTTCTGAGCCGCCACCATGGCCTTGTTGATCGCCGGGTTGTTGACCTGACCCCAGTTGGAGTTGTTGGTCGGGACGATCGCCGGGCCGTAGAACGTCACGTACAGCGTCGTCAGCGGGTTGGCGAAGTCCCGGATCCAGCCGACCGTGGGGCAGGCGTCGATGTTCTGCTTGGGAACGCCGCAGTACTTGGAGTACATCGCGGACTGGTCGACCTCGGACACGTGGGTCTTGAGTCCGAGCTGCGTCATATCGGTGTTCAGGATCTGGATGATCGCCGGGTCGTTGCCATTGGAGGCGCCGACGATCTGGACCGTCTGGTTACCCGTGTACTTGCCGGACGGGTAGCCGGCGGCCTTCATGTACTGCTCGGCAACCTTGAGGTTGCCCCCCAGGTACTTGTTCCAGGGCACCTGCGGACCGGGGTATCCCCCCGCCTGCTGGAAGCCCTGGTTGCCCGGGTAGATGAAGTGCGTGCCGGGCTGGCCGACAAGCGGGCCGCCACGCTCCTTCTGGATGGCCAGACGGTTGAGGTTGGCCCACACCGCCCGGCGGATGTTCACGTTCTTGAACACACCATGAGCGTTGTCAAGCGCCACGTAGTGGTCGCCGGAACCGGTGGTGAACGTGATGTCCGACGGGTACTGCTGGTAGGCCAGCTTCACGACCGCGTTGGTCGGCGTGTCGAGCTGGACCGCGTCAGAGCCCTTGAGGACCTGCGGCCCGATCACGCTCGCATCGCCACCGATCGCCACCTTGATCTGGTCGAGGTACGCCGGGGGCTTGTACGCCGAGGTGTACGAGTTGGGATCCCAGTTGGGATTGCGCACCAGCGTCAGTGACTTGCCCGTCTGGTAGCCCGTGCCCGCGAACACGCCGGTCTTGGGGTTGGACTGGATCATGTAGGGACCCGTCGCCACCTCGGCCTGAGAGCCGTACGTGGTCGGCGAGTGCTTGTCCATCGGTCCAGCGAACTCCTGCGGCACCGGTGCGGTCACCGGCAGGCTGAGCGCGCCGATGACGACCTGCGCCTGGGGCTTTGACAGGTGGAACACGATCGTCGTGTTGTTCGGCGTCGTGATGCCCGGGATCGGCCCGCCCTTGGCGCTCGAGGCGCCCTTCAGCGCCTGGAAGTACGTCATGTAGGCGTTGCCCACGTTGGGGTTCCAGCCGCGCTCAATCGCGTAGGCGACGTCCTTGGAGGTCACGGTGCGGTTGACCGGCGGGCTGAACTTGACGTTCGGCTGGATGTGGACCGTGATCGTCTTGCCACCGTCGGTGATCCCGCCGTTGGCCGTCGTCGGCACCGCCGTGGCCAGATCAGGAGCCACCGTGGCAGTCTGGTTCGGCGGGTAGATGAACAGCGTCCGCTGGGTGGCGTACATGACGCTGTAGTCCAGCGAGAAGTACGACTCGCCTGGATCCAGGTGCTCGAAGTCCTCACTCGAGTACACGGTGAGCGTGCCACCCTTCTTGCCGCCGGTCAGCGACTCGGTGGCTGGGTTCTCGCCCGCCTTGAGCGGGATGTTCGGGGCGCCGCTGGCGCCTGAGCTTGAGCTCGAGCCCCCACTCGAGCTCGCGCTGGCGCTGCTCGAGCCGGAGTTGCTCGAGCCGCACGCGGCGACCCCCACGGCGAGCACCCCGGCGATCACCGCAGTGATCGCGGAGCGACGTTTCCTCATGGGGTACCTCCTCATAGTACCTCGTGTGTTGCACGGCGCGGGATGCGCCGAGTCTGTGTCCGGCTCACCGGTTACCCCTCGGGTTGAGCGCGTCCAGCAGGCCGTCGCCGACCAGATTGAACGCGAGCACGGTGAGCAGCAGGGCTGCGCCGGGAAAGACCATGTACCACCACGTGGGCGCCCCGGACAGGATGTCGTTGCCGGCGCTCGCGACCATGTTGCCCCAGCTCGCCGTCGGCGGACGGATGCCCACGCCCAGGAAGTCCAGCGCCGCCTCCAGCAGGATGTTGGTGGGGATCAGCAGGCTGGAGTAGACGATCAGCGGAGCCAGCAGGTTGGGGAGGATCTCCCGGTAGAGGATCCGCGTCCGCGAGGCGCCGAGCGCGCGCGAGGCGTCGACGAACTCCTTCTCCCGCAGCGAGAGCACCTGACCGCGGACGATGCGGGCGATGTAGGTGAAGCTCGACAGGGCGATGATGAAGATGACCGTCCCCAGGCCGGGCTGGATGAGCGTGGTGCCAAACGCGTGCACGCAACCAAACACCCCGCAGGCCTCGCCGATGCCCAGCCCCAGCACGATCACCGGGAAGGCGAGGAAGACGTCGACGAAGCGCATGAGGATGGTGTCGGCCCACTTGCCGAAGAAGCCGGCGACGAGCCCGATGACCGTGCCGACGACGGCGGCGATGGCGGTACCGATGATCCCCACCTCCAGCGACACGCGGGCCCCGTAGATGACCCGCGAGAGGACATCACGGCCAAGCTCGTCGACGCCGAAGGGGTGGGCGCTGCTGGGGCCGGTGGGGCTGCCGAAGATGTCCAGCGCGTTGGAGTTCTGGACGTTGGGCCCCTGGAGCCCGAAGACGTTGATGATGACCGGGGCGAAGATGGCGACGAGGATCAGCAGGATGATGATGATCGCCGAGACCATCGCCACCCGGTCCGCGCGGAACCGCCGCCAGAACAGCTGGCGGGGCGACAGCGCCCGGACCTCTCCCGCCTCGACGGCGACGCCGGTCTCAAGGGCCGGCGACGACTCAATGATCAGGTCTTGGCCAACGCTCATAGCTCAGCGGCCGATCCCACGTCGGCCCGCACTTCCTCCATGACACGCATCGAAGCAGATGGAGGTTTCCATGTCACTCAACATTAATTCAGGCTCAAGAATTCTCGGCCGATACGCTGACCCCTTCCGGCCCTCGTAGCTCAACGGATAGAGCACGCGCCTCCTAAGCGCGGGATGCAGGTTCGATTCCTGCCGGGGGCATGGGGTCAGACTGCGGCGAGCGGATTGTACGTCCGACAGAGCAACGACAGCCGTCTAATCGTTGCGTGAACATCAGGAATTGGACAGATTGACCGCGGTGCGGGGGGCGATTCGTTGCGTCGGAGAGATGGAGGCGGCGTGGCCGCGGCTAGATGGTTGATTCCACGACCCCGCGTGCCGGATGAATCCGGCTGATCGGCGCCGGATCGGCGTCCTCGGACTCGCCAATACCTCCAGTATTGGCTTCGCCCTGCGTCCTTGACCGGCTTGATCCCCGGATCCCCCGGCTTCCACGCGGCCGCGGAATCAACCATCTAGGCGCCGCGGTCCGGGCGCTCCGGATAGACCTCGTCGATCGTCGTCAGCGCCACGTAGGGAACCCCGGCGGCGCGTTCGATCGCCTCCCCGCCGCCGGCGAGGCGGTCACAGATCGCCAGCACCCCGCAGATCGCGTGCCCCTCGGCGCGGACGGCCTCGAGCGCCCGGATGGTGGAGCCGCCGGTGGTGACGACGTCCTCCACCAGCATGCAGCGGTCCGAGGGTTCAAGCTGGGGCCCCTCGATCCGCCGCGCCAGTCCGTGCTGCTTGGCCTCCTTGCGGACGAAGAACGCCTTGACGTCGGCGCCGCCGGCCAGCGCGGCGCAGGCGATCGGATCGGCGCCCATCGTCATCCCGCCGACGGCCGTCGCTGACCAGGCGCGCGCCTGCTCGGCGACGAGCTCGGCCAGCGCGGCAAAGCCGGCCGGCAGCAGGATGGCCCGCTTGGCGTCGATGAGGTACTGGGCCGTGGCGCCGCTGGTGAGCACGACCTCGCCGATGACGAGCGCGTGCTCCCGCAGTTGCGCCAGCAGCCGCTCCCGTGCCGGCATGACCATCAGGCGCCGACCATCAGTAGTAGACGTCAACCCAGTCGCCCATGCCCAGCCACCGGAACGCCGAGATGGCGTCGCTGATGGGCAGGCGCATGCAGCCGTGACTGGCCGGATAATCCGGCGCCGGGTCATAGCCGTGGATCGCGTAGCCCTGGTAGAAGAAGCTGGAGAAATACATCCCGTCCGGCAGATACCCGGGGACGCGGTACCAGATCCGGAAGTGGCCGAGCACCGTCGGCGTCGACGGCTTGCCGGAGCTGATCGGATAAATCGTCTGCACGTGGGTGCCGTCGATGAGCGCCAGGAGCTGATTGGCCAGGTCGCCCTCGGCGTGACGCCCGTCGCGCGGATGGCGCACGTGGAACGTCCCGCGGCCGTCGAGCAGGTCGGCGACCGTTCGGACGTCAAGGCTGGTGTTGCCCTCGCCCCAGCCGAGCAGCCGGTGGTAGGCGTTGAGCGCGAGCGCCGTCTGCTGGTCAAACACACCGGACTGGGGCATGTACAGGTGCAGCGCCGCCAGTCGCTGCTGGATGAGGTCGACGAACAATCCCCGCGCCCCGCTCTGCGCCTGCGGGTTCAGCGCGGCCACGGCCCGGCGACCGGTGAAGCCGACCATCTGCGGGGTGCGGGCGTGGACGGCGGTGACGCGGACGATCCCGGCCGCGGGGCTGTCCAGCTTGACGGTGAAGCCGCCGATGTTGCGCCCCGCCAACTTGACCCGCAGACGGCCGCTCTTGAAGCGCCGCCGGCCGACGGTGGCGGTGACCTTCACCCACTGGCCGGCGATGTACGGGCGTACGAACCCCCGCACCTCAACCGCGCGGTGGGGGACGGTGACGAGATCGTGATGCACGGCGAACGTCCCGGCCAGGTACAGGTGAAGCTGGGCCTTGACGGGGGAGGCTGGGGCGTGGGGCGCCGTGGCGGGGGAGCCGGCGGCCAGCGCCGCGCCGGCAGCCAGCCACAGCGTCACGAGGGCGACGCCGACGGTCGCGGTGCAGGTGGCAAGACGGCGGCGCATGGCGCGGAAAGTAAACCAACCCGCCAGGCGGCCGGCCACCGAGACGGCTCAGGCCAGGGCCGGGGAGCGCGCGCCCAGCGGACCGGTCACCACGGCGATCACGAGCCACGAGGCCAGCGTCAGGCCGAGGATCTCCGGCGCGTTCCAGGCGAGCTGGTTGACGCCGAGGGCGAGCGCGTTGTTGGCGCTGTGCAGGGCCATGCACGGATACAGGGAGTGGGTGCGCCAGCGCATCAGGCACAGCACGAAGCCGAGAAAGGCCAGGGGGATCAGGTAGACGGCGGGAGCCGACCCCAGGTGGGCGCCGCCGAACAGAAGCCCGGTGATGACCGCGGCCAGCCACGGGCCACCATCGCGACCGGCGACCCGCAGGGGGATGTTGCGCAGCGTGCCGAACAAGAAGCCCCGGAAGAAGAACTCCTCGGCCATGGGCGCGATCGCGCACACAAACACGGCGGCGGCGATCAGGGCCGCGGTTGAGTGAGTGATCCCCAGGTCGCTGGGGAGCTTGTCGGACTGCCGGGTGTGGATGAGCGCGCTGTAGAGAGCGGTCAGCCCGTAGTAGCCGACCGCACCCAGGCAGAAGGCGGCGACCGCGGTTGCCGGCCGGACGCGGCGGTAGCCGAAGTCGGCGGCACGGGGCCGCCCCCGCCAGCTGGTCAGCAACAGCCCGGCACCGACAAAGCACAGGTCAAAGACGATGTCGGCGATGATGTTCGCCGCCGGCCCGGGGCTGGTCAGGCTGGCGCCGCCGGCGTGGGCGATGCCGTCGACGATCAGGGTGCCGAACGAGGCCAGGACGAACCCCAGCACGACGCCCGCCGGGGCGATCCACAGCGGCCACGCGACCCGGTCCGGGTCCGGCGGCAGCGGAGGCTCCTCCACAGGTCCAGGCGGAGGCGGCGGGGAGGAGGGAAGTCCCATCGGCTTTCAGAGAGGTTACGGCCAGTGAAGCTCGTCCAGACCGGAGATCGCCGGCACGCCGGCAGCCGCGTCGGCCGCCCCGCGGGCGAGCAGGATGGCCCGGATCCCGCAGGCCCGCGCACCCTGAACGTCCTCGGCCAGGCTGTCGCCGACGTGCAGGGCCCGCTGTGCCGGAACCCCGGCAAGCGCGAGCGCGTGCTCAAACGGCGCCGGGGCCGGCTTGGCGGCGCCGACCGCCGCGGAGGTGACCACGCCGTCCAGCAGCGGCGCCAGTCCGGCCAGTTCCAGCACCTCCAGCAGCGACACGTCCCAGTTGGAGACGACGATGACGTGAGCGCCGCGGCTGCGGACGCGGATGAGCGCCGGACGCACGTCCGG
>DASSZQ010000176.1:0-3914 GCA_035702755.1 Solirubrobacteraceae bacterium
CGCACGCGCAGGACGCCGAGCGCCCGCTCCTCGTAGGCATGCTCGCCGGTGAGCCGGGCGAGGCGGAGCAGGCCAAACGCCGCCGCCGAGCCGCCGGAGGGGATCGGCGAGTCGTCGAGGTCCTTGCGCCGCTCAAAGCCCTGGCGATGGTCGGCGGCGGTGGTGAAGAATCCGCCCCCCTCCTCGTCGGCGAAGCGTTCGATCATGGTGTCGGCCAGCGCTCGAGCCTCGGAGAACCAGCGCGCGTCGAACGTGGCCTCATACAGCGTCAGCAGCGCCTCGAGCAGGTAGGCGTGGTCCTCCAGGTAGGCGTCGATGTGGGCGCGGCCATCCTTCCAGGTCCGCAACAGCCGGCCGTCGGCGTCGCGCATCTGCTCCAGCACAAACCGCGCGCAGGCGACGGCGGACTCGATGTAGTCCGGGCGCTCGAGCACGGCGCCGCACTCGGCCAGGGCGGAGATCATCAGCGCGTTCCACGAGGCCAGCCGCTTGTCGTCAAGGCCGGGGTGGATCCGCTCGCTGCGGACGGCGTACAGGGCGCTGCGGATCTCCGGCAGGCGCGCCGGCTCCGGCCCGCGGCCCTCCAGCACGTTGGCCCCCTCAAAGTTGCCGGCTTCGGTGGCGCCGAAGAACTCGGCCGCGTCATCGGCCAGCTCGTCGAGGACGGCGCGCAGTTCGTCCAGCGTCCACACATAGAACTTGCCCTCGACCCCCTCGGAGTCGGCATCGAGCGCGGAGCAGAAGCCGCCCTCCGGGCCGCGCATCTCGCGCAAGGCCCAATCCAGGGTCTCCTCGCACACCCGGCGCAGGAGCGGCTCGCGGCTGACCTGCCAGCCATGCAGGTAGGCCCGGGCGAGCAGGGCGTTGTCGTAGAGCATCTTCTCAAAGTGGGGGACCGTCCACGTCGCGTCCACCGCGTAGCGGGCAAACCCGCCGCCGACCTGGTCATAGATCCCGCCGGAGGCCATCGCCCGCAGGGTCGACAGCGACATGTCGCGCTCGCCGCGGGCCAGCAGGAACTCCACCAGCGAGGCCTGGGGGAACTTCGGCGCCCGCCCAAAGCCCCCGTTGACCGGGTCATAGAGCCGGCGGATCGCGTCGACGGCGTCGGTCAGGACCGTCTCGGACAGCGACTCCTCGGAGGCCGGCAGCCGCCCGGCGCCGCCGAGGGCGCCCAGCACCTGCGCGCCCTGCCGGCGCACATCCTCACGCCGCTGCTCCCACGCCTCGGCGACCGCCTCCAGCACCGTGCGCCAGCTCGGCATCCCGTGACGGGGCTCCGGCGGGTAGTAGGTGCCGACGTAGAACGGGGCCTGCTCCGGGGTGAGGAACGCGTTGAGCGGCCATCCGCCCTGCCCGGTCATCGTCTGGCACGCCTCCATGCAGACGGCGTCGACGTCCGGGCGCTCCTCGCGGTCGACCTTGATGCAGACGAAGTGCTCGTTCATGAGCGCGGCGATCGCCGGGTCCTCGAAGGACTCGCGCTCCATCACGTGGCACCAATGGCAGGCGGAGTAACCGATGGAGACGAGCAGGGGGCGGTCTTCGCGGCGGGCTCGCTGGAGCGCCTCCTCCCCCCACGGATACCAGTCCACCGGGTTGTGCTGGTGCTGGAGCAGATACGGCGATGTCTCCTGGGCGAGGCGGTTGGCCATGTGGTCAGGCTACCCCCAGCGAGTCAGCCCAATAGGCTGTCTGACAAGAGCAAGGAAAGGAGTCGACTTGGCCGGCACCCGCGAAACGATCACCGCACCCAATGCGCCGGAGGCGATTGGGCCCTATGTCCACGCTGTCGCCAGCGGCGGGCTGTTGTTCTGCTCCGGGCAGATCCCGCTTGACCCGCGCAGCGGCGAGATCGTCGGCGCCACCCCCGCCGACCAGGCCGGCCGCTGCCTGGAGAACCTGGCGGCCGTCTGCCAGGCCGCCGGGGCGACACTGGGCGACGCGGTCAAGATCACCATCTACATGACCGACCTGTCCGCGTTCGCCGCCGTCAACGAGGTCTACGGCTCCTTTTTTGAGTCCGACCCGCCGGCGCGGGTGGCGGTGGGCGTCGCTGCCCTGCCGCGCGGCGCGCAGGTGGAGATGGACGCGATCGTGGCGGTACCGGCCTGATCGTCAGTGCCAGCGCCTACGCTTGTGCGTGAGCGCGACGACATGGCATCGGCCGAAGACAGCCTCCAGGCGGCACACCCCACGCTGGACGACATCCGGCGGGTGGCGCAGTCCGGCGCCGGGGTGATCCGGGAGACGCCGGTGCTCAGCTCGCGGACGCTGGCGCAGCGGACCGGGATCACGGTGGCGCTCAAGGCCGAGAACCTGCAGCGCACCGGGTCGTTCAAGCTCCGGGGGGCCCTGGCCAAGATGGCCCTGCTGCCGGACACCAGCAACGGCGTGGTCACGGCCAGCGCGGGCAACCACGCCCAGGCCGTCGCCTACGCGGCGCGCGAGCGCGGGCTGTCCTGCGAGGTGTTCATGCCCCAGTCGGCGCCGATCGCCAAGGCGGAGGCGACGACCGCGCTCGGCGCCGAGGTGCACCTGGTGGGGGAGAGCGTCGACGAGTCGCTGGCCGCGGCCCGCGAGCGCGCCGAGGAGTCCGCGCTGGCATTCGTGCACCCGTTTGACGATCCGGCGGTGATCGCCGGGCAGGGGACGCTGGGGCTCGAGCTGGTGCAGGAGATCCCGGACCTGTCGCGGGTGATCGTGCCCGTCGGCGGCGGGGGGCTGATCAGCGGCGTGGCCATCGCCGTCAAGTCCCAGCTGCCGGACGTCGAGGTCATCGGCGTCCAGGCCGAGGCGTGCGCGCCGATGGCGACCTCACTGAACGCCGGGGAGCCGGTGGCGGTCAAGTCGGCGCTCACGATCGCCGACGGGATTGCGGTCAAGCGCCCGGGCCGGCTGACGCTTGAGCTCATCGACCGGTGGGTCGACGAGATGGTCGCGGTCACCGAGGACGAGGTCGCCGAGGCCATGGTGTTCCTGCTGGAGCGGGCCAAGCTCCTGGTGGAGGGTGCCGGGTCCGTCGGTGTCGCCGCCGTGCTCTCTGAGCGCATCGAGCGCGACGACCGGGGGACGACCGCCGTGATCCTGTCCGGCGGCAACGTCGACCCCGGGCTGCTGGCCCAGATCGCCCGCCGCCACGAGAGCCAGGCCGGCCGCCGCTACGTGCTGCTGGCGCGCCTGCCGGACCGCCCCGGTTCACTCGCGCTCCTGCTGGGGCTCATCGGCGGCCTCGGCGCCAACGTGCTTGACGTCGAGCACATCCGCGAGGGCTTTGATCTGCACGTGCGCGAGTCCGCGGTGCAGCTGGTGCTGGAGACGCGGGGCTCCGAGCACGCCGAGCAGGTCCGCCGCTCGGTGCGCGAAGCCGGCTACGAGAAGCCGATCGTCATCCGCTGAGGGTCGCCTCAGGCGAGGGCGCGGGCGTCGCGCCGGTAGGCGGCCGCCGCCTGCACCAGCGCGGCGATCACGCCGCTGCGCTCATCGGCCTCCGGGTGCCACTGCACGCCGAGCACAAAGCGCCGCTCCGGCAGCTCGATGGCCTCCACCAGATCGTCGAGCATCGAGACGCCGGTGACGATGAGTCCCTCGCCGATGGCGTCGACGCCCTGATGGTGGTGGGACTTGGTGATGTGGACCAGCTCCCCGGCCGCCTGCGCGGCCAGCGACTCACCGACCAGGCGCACGTCATGGTCGGCGTTCTCAAAGCTGCCGGCGACGCGGCGGTGGTGCTCATGGCCGAAGGCGTCCGGCAGGTGTTGGTGCAGCGTCCCGCCGAAGGCGACATTGAGCACCTGCATCCCCCGGCACACGCCGAGGACCGGCAGGTCAAGCTCAACCGCCCGGCGGGCGAGCGCGATCTCAAACGCGTCACGGGCCGGGTCAAGTCCCTTGGTCGCCGGGTGGGGCTCGGC
>DASSZQ010000274.1:0-10405 GCA_035702755.1 Solirubrobacteraceae bacterium
TGGTCGGCGTTCCTGTCCGGCCCGGGGGTCACCAACATCACCCTGCAGCGTCAGTGCTCACTCGATCAGGGCGAGCACCTCTCGATGGCCTACGACCACATCGCCGATGCCGACGTGCTGAACGCACTCGATCCCCAGGCCGCCGTGCCGCCGGCGTGCACGCCGGTGGCGCCGATCATCGGCGGCTGAAGGCCCCCGCCACCAGCACCGACCCGCCTGCCGGCCGCGGATCCTCAGCCGTCAGCGCTCAGCCGTCGAAATCAAAGTCGCGCGGCGGACGCTGCTCAAACCACAGACGATCGTGATCCGGCGTGTCCTGGAGGAACTCCGGCGTCTCTTCCAGCATGTCCTCATCCGGCTCGTCGTGGTGGGGACCATGCGCCTCGTCCACGCGGTACTCGGTGGTCTCATCGCCGGCGGGATCGTCCACCGAGCGACGGGGCGAGCCCGAGGTGGTGGGGAACGGCTCCGGCGACAGCTCATCGCCGCCATCCGGCCCCCAGTCCGCCGGGGCGGCGTCCTCGGACACGTCCCTGCGGAGCGAGCGAGGCCGCATCCGCTCGGGCTTGGCAGCCGCCGGTGGAGCCTCCTCCGGCTCAAAGCCGGGCTCCTCCAGCAGATCCTCTTCGTAGCCGGTCTCCGGCGCCGCCAGGTCGTCCGCGTAGCCGACTCTGGGATCGTCTCGCTCGTCGGCGACCAGGGGCTCGTGCCCCCAGTCACGATCATCATCCTGGTCGTAGGCAAAGCCGCCGCCGGCGGGCATCTCGTCCTCCGCCATCACCGGCTCTCCGGGGTCCCGGTTGCGGCGGACGGGGCCAAGTGCCTCACGCTCAAGGCGCTCAACCTCCGCGGGATCTGCGCCACGGCGGCGCTTGAGGTCCAGGTGCTCTTTTATCGCGTCGTCAAGAAGACCCATGCCCCAAAGCCTACTCGCCGCCGACCACGTTCGCGGTCCTTGACTGAGCCTTAACGGTGCGGTTCTTTCCCTGGCGTTTGGCCACGTACAGAGCCCCATCGGCAGCGGCGATGAGCTCGTCCTTATCCCCCTCGGACGAGGAAGCCGCGCCCGCACTGGCGGTGACGCCGATGGTTCCCGCGCCGTCGATCAGTGGGATCTCCAGGGCCTGTATCGCCAGCCGAACGCGCTCGGCCATCTCGTAGGCGCCCTCCAGGCCGGTGTGCGGCAGGATGAGCGCCAGCTCCTCGCCGCCGTAGCGAGCGGCGATGTCGACGTCACGGGAGCTTTGGCGAAGGGCGTCGGCCACCGCCCGCAGCACCAGATCGCCCTGCTGATGGCCATAGGCGTCGTTGACGGACTTGAAGTCGTCGATGTCGAGCATGATCAGCCCCACCGGGTAGCGATACCGGCGGACCTCCTCCATCTCGGCGCGCAGGAGCTGCTGGAAATGCCCGTGGGTGGCCAGGCCGGTCAGATCATCGGTGATCGCCTGGCGCTGAATGTCGTAGTGCAGGTTGACGTTGGCCAGCGCCAGCGTCGTTTGCGCGGCCAGGGTGCGCAGGAGATCCAGGTCGGCGTCGGTGAACGGCTCCTCGTGACCGACGGTGATCAGGCCGTGGGTCGGGCCGCCGGGGACGACCGGACCGAGGGCCACCGTCGCGAGATGGAGCTTCTCGGTCGACGCCCGTCCGACGCCGTCCCCGCTCAGCGCGCCCCGTTCGGCCTCGTGGATGAGGGCGTCCAGTCCGGTCAGAACGCCGACGCGCCCCGCCTCGGTCAGGGGCTCGGCGGCGCTGCCCCGGGCGCTGATCCGGCCTCGCTCGGCGCTTGTGGCGTCCATCGCGGTCCGGAGCGCGAGTTCCAGCAGCGCATCACGGTCAAGCCCGGAGGCGAACGCCTCGCCGATGCGCCGGATCGACTCCCGTACCCGGGAGCGCTCCTGCTCCAGCTCCGCCAGCCGCCGCTCAAGCTCCCGGGACATGGTGTTGAACTCGTCACCGAGCAACGCGAACTCGTCCCGGCCGGTCGTCGGCACCGGCGAGGAGAAATCTCCGCCGGCGAGCCGGCGGGCGGCATCCAGAAACCGCGACAGCTGGCTCTGCAGCGCCCGCGACGAGAGCATCGAGAAGAAGAACGCGAGCAGGAGAAACCCAGCGATGAATGCGGCGGCGAGGACGCGATCGGCGGCGATCGAGC
The DNA here is from genome assembly GCA_035702755.1 of Solirubrobacteraceae bacterium. Classification (GTDB taxonomy): domain Bacteria; phylum Actinomycetota; class Thermoleophilia; order Solirubrobacterales; family Solirubrobacteraceae; genus Palsa-465. The sequence goes on from DASSZQ010000274.1 coordinate 2,156, forward strand.
CACCGGCGGCCAGATCCGCGAGCACGTAGACCCGGATCCGGCCTCCGCCGAAGCCCGGGAGCTGCTCGGCCACCACCCGGTAGGTGTGGGAGCCGATGGAGACCGACGCGGGCGCAGTGGGCAGCGGCACGCGGGCCGCTGCCGGCAGCGTCGAGGCCAGCACCCGCCCTCCAGCACGCACGACCACCTGGATCCCCGGGCTCGCCAACTGATGCGCGTAGCCGGCCGCGGTGAGCTGCGACACCGTCACCGTCCGGGACGGCCGACCCGCGGCGCTGGCGACCACCGCGACTCCGGGAGCCACGGCGGTTCGGCTGCCGACGTCGGCAATCGCCGCTGATCCCACCCGCACGCTCACCCGGGCCAGACCCATCTGGCGAGCCAATATCAGCGTCCGCGCCGGGAGCTGCGGGACGGGCACCAGCGCGAGATCCCGCGCCACCACGCGTGCCTGCAGGCTCGCCTTCAGACCGGCGGTCTGAAAGACGCTGGCGGCGGCCCCGGCGACGCCGGCGGCCCGGGAATCGGCCTTGGCCGCCTGGCTGTCATCGATGAGCCGGAACACCAGAAAGGCCATCGCCGCCATCGGAACAACGACGATCACGACGAAGAAGGTCGACAGTCGCGTGCGGAAGCTCATGGTCGTCCGGGGCCAGCGTATCGGCCCAAATGAAGCGCGTTCAAAGGCTGGGCGCGCTCTATCAAACGGACCACGGGCAGAGAAATGCGCGACGCGGCCGACTACACTAGGCCCCTGACCGTGCGGCCTTTCGCCGCCGCTCGGGGCTATAGCTCAGTTGGGAGAGCGCCTGGATCGCACCCAGGAGGTCGCCGGTTCGAGTCCGGCTAGCTCCACTCACCGCTCAAGAGGTTTCAGGTTTGACCTCTGATGGCCAATGGTTTCTGGTCAATCCGCGGTGGTCGCTTCCTAGGCTCGTGCTGTGTCCACGAGCAGCGCTCAGCCCGGGTCCGCCGCGCAGGCGATCCGTCCGCTGTGGATGCAGGTGTACCTTCCCAATCTCGTCATCGCGACCGGGCAGGGCGCGATGCTCCCGGTTCTCATCTACGCGGCGCGGGGCGTACACGCCTCGCCGGCGATGGCGACGGCGATCGTCGCCCTCAACGGGCTGGGGACGCTTGTATGTGACCTGCCGGCCGGACAGATCGTCGCTCGGTTCGGCGAGCTGCGGTCAGGGTGGATTGCCGTCGGCGCGATGATCGCCGGGCTGGTGGGATGCCTGCTGGCCTCATCGGTCTGGCTTCTCGCCGCGTCGGTGTTTGTGCAGGCGGCCGGGTGGGCGGTGTGGGGCCTGGTGCGGATGACTCACCTCAGCCGGGTCGCGCCCATGTTTGCCCGCGGACGGGCGCTGTCGCTGTTCGGCGGGGTGATTCGGACCGGAAACGTGTTGGGACCGTTTCTGTTTGTGGCCGTTGCCCGCCGAGACGACACCGCGCCGGCATTCATGATCTTCCTCGTCTGCGTCGTCGTCGGGTTTGCGTGGGCGGCATGGGCCCAGGACCGCGCTGACCGCGCCGGCGGCTCGCAGAGTTCCGAGCGGATTCGCCCGCTGCGTGTGTTGCGCGATCACCGCCGCGGCTTTGCCACCTCCGGCGTCGGCGCGTTGGGCGTTAGCCTGCTGCGCGGCAGCCGGATCGCCATGGTCCCGCTGTGGGCGGCCCACATCGGCCTTGACTCCTCGACCGCCGCCACCATCTTCGCGTTCTCGTCGATCGTGGAGCTGGGCTTCTTCTATCCGGCCGGCGTGGTCTCCGACCGCTGGGGACGGCGGGCGGTGATGTTGCCCTGCATCTTCCTGCTCTCGGCCGGGCACCTGCTGCTTCCGCTCAGCCACGGGTACGGCACCCTGATGGCCGTCGCGCTCGTCCTGGGGTTTGGCAATGCGATGGGCTCCGGGATCGTCATGACCCTGGGCGCCGACCTCACCCCGGACGAGGGGCGGGCATCGTTCCTCGCGGTGTGGCGCACGCTCTCAGACGCGGGCACCACCGCCGGACCGGTGATTGACTCGGCGATCGTCGGGCTGGCGTCGATCTCGCTCGTCGGTCCGGTCATCGGCGTCATGGGGCTGGCCTGCACCGCCGCGATGGCCCGATGGCTGGAGGAACCGACGCACCTCAGCGGTGAGCACCCCGGCCTCTCGTCCGCCGAGCGCTCGCCGGCTGGATGACTCAGAGACCCGCTCCTGCTGACGGCAGTGGCCGCGGCCCCCGCGCCGCCGTTCGGCTGGCACCCCCACGCAGCCGGGCCCGGCGGCAACGCCAGGCCCGGCTGGGGGGAGGAGGCCGGTCCCGTAGCTTTAGCTTGAGCAGTGCAGTTCGGCGTCGCCCCAGTCGGCGTTGTCGTGGCCGATACCGTCGCCGGCATCGCCGACGTTCAACGTCAGCTGCTTGGCGCCGGCGACGCTGGCGCTCAGGAACTGGGCCGGCTGGCCGCCGCGCATCACGCCGGTCGCGGCGATCTGGGTGCCGTCGGCGAGCACGGTGAAGGTGACGCTCCCCTTGCTGCCGGCGGTGTCATCGACGCCGACGTAGCTGGAGAACGTGGTGCAGCCGGCCGGGATGTCGACGACGACGCTGCTGACGGCATTCGTCCCCAGCCCCTTGGCGAACGTGACGCCGTCGATGCTCAGTGGCCCTCCGGAGAGGTTCTCATCGCGCATGAGCGGCCCGTACCCGTTGGTCGCCGAGACGAACGGGAGGTCGCTGATGTAGGTGAGGCCCTTCGGCACGACGCTCAGCTGGTACGCACCACCGGTCGTCCCGCTGCTTGACCCCTGCTGGTAGCTGACGTCCGCAGACACGGCGTAGCTGCCCTGCGCGACGTTGTCCGGGATGGTGACCTTCCAGCTCATCGGCTGCGAGGCACCGGGCGCCAGCGTGCCGATCGCCATGCTCCCCGCCGGCGAGGCGGTCCAGCCGCTCGGCAGGTCGAGCGTCGCCGTCACGTTCGTTGCCGTCGGCCCGCTGAGGTTGGCGACGGTGCCGGTGACCGTGAATGTGTCACCGCCGTGGGCGGGGCTGGCGGCGTTGCCGCTGAATCCCTCAATCGCCACCTCGCTCGGATGGGTCGGCGGGCCCCAAGTCGCCGCATTCCAGCTGGGCGCCGAGTCCATCCGCACCGGCACGCCGCCGCGCACGGTGCCGAGGTTGGTGAGCGCCACCTTCTCCAGCCCGTTGCCCGGGCCGCCGTTGCTCGTCACCGCGATGGCCAGGGTGTTGTGGCCATCCGGGTTGAGCACGCCGCTGGGAATGACGAACGTGTGCTGAGGGCCGACGTCGGCGACGTACTGGCCCATGTTCCAGCCGTTGACGAAGATGAGCGCCCGGTAGTTGGCCGAGGACTGCGGCGTCGATGGATCACCGATCGTCAGCCCCAGCGATCCGTCGTCGACCCGCGGGATGTGGAGGTCGAACGTCGTCCGGTACCAGGAGGTGCCGGACATCGCGGTGCTCGCCGGAACCGTGGTCGGCGTCCAGTCACCGTCCGGGTATCCGGGCAGGTACCAGCCGTGACGCTCCCCGTAGAGGCCGCCGTTGTTCTCGATGCCGCGCGCCGGATCGACGATGCTCTCTCCGCCGCGGTTGCCCTGGATCCTCCACGTGATGGTGGGGTTGACGGCGGCGCCGGAGGCGTCGGTCATCCCCACCGAGATGAGACCGCGGCCCTCCTTCTGGGCATCGTTGACCCCGCCGTCCTCGTTGTGGCCGTCGTTGCGCACCATCACCGCCAGCGTGTGCGTCCCGTCCGTCCGCATTCCGGCGGGGATCGTGAACGTGACGGTGCCGGTCGTCGGTGGCGCCGAGACCCCGCTCGGCAGGACGTTCTGTCCCAGATAGACGCCGTCAAGCCATGCCTGGAGCATCCCGGCGCCGCCGCCCCCGTAGCGCATCGTCAGCGTCCGGGCGGCCGCTGCGCCCGTGTACGAGGCCCGGTACCAGACATCGCCCTGATGGAAGCCGTAGTCGTCGGCGGTGAGCACCGGCTGTCCGGCGGGCGGCGGTGTCGTGCTGTTGGTCGTCGTCTTGTTGGCGATCGGCCAGCCGGAGTCGTTGAATGACGGCTGGGCCTCCGGAGAGCCGGGCGCGAACCGCCACTGTGCCTTGGAAAGGTCAGGCAGGGTGACCGGCACCGGCCCGGGCAGCTGCGCGGTGGTGACCGTGACGCCGTCTCCCGGCTGTCCGGCGCCGCGATCGCCCGCTCCGCCCCGCACAAACGACACCGGCCTGCCGTTCCAGGTGATCATGCGGACCTGCGCCGGTGCCCAGACTTTCATCGACGTGGGCGCGCTCGTATCGCCGGTGAGCCGGAGCACACGGCCGGTGACCTGAGCGGTCCTCACCAGCTCCGGCCCCTGCTCAAGCACGGGCCCGGCGGCCGTGTCCTGGCGCCAGAACGAGCCCGCCGTCGTGGTATCGGCCAGCAGCAGCGTCAGCGGCGGCCGGCCGCCGCCGTGGATGTTGACGACGGCGAGGCCGTTGTGCACATAGTCGAGCCGCAGGTCTCCGGTCGCGGCGTCGTAGGTGCTGGTGACGGTACCTGCCGCCACCTGCACGGTGGGCTGGCTTGAGTAGCGCAGGACGGTCTCGCCATCCTCGCCGTCACGGCCGTACAGCAGGGCGACATCCTGCGAACCCTCCGCGAAGTGGGTCATGATCTCCGACGTGGAGTAGACGAGATGCTGCCCGTCCATGTCGTAGTCGGCGACGAGCATCTTCGCGTCCTGACCGTTGATCTGGAGTGTGCCCTGCTGGGGCACGGTGTAGTTCCCGTCGCTGGTGGCGATGGGGAAGGTGAAGCTGTTGTCCGTCGTGGCGTTCGACGGGTTGTGCATCGCGAAATAGAAGTGCGTGCCGGTGTCGGGGTTGACATCGTCATAGACCTTGATGGCCGATGACGACGGCGTGACCGGCGCGCCCTGGTCGACCTTGGTGATGACGGGGGCGACGCTCTGCAAGAAGAGGCCGATCTCCTTCATCGTCGACGCCTTCGGCCGCAGTTGCCGCGCCTCGTTGATCGCGGCGCCGTAGTCATAGGAGGTGTAGACGACGGGCGCCGGCAGCCAGCCCCAGGAGGTCCCGCCGAATGTCATGTAGAAGTTCTGGATCGTGAGGCGGTTGGCGATGTTCGTCTCGTAGAAGACGCGCTCATAGCCCGGGCCGTCGCGCTGCGCCGTGCAGTCGTAGGTGCCCCGGCTGCCCCAGTAGTCGAACCACCCGCCGCCGAACTCGGCGGCGAAGCCGGGGGTGTTGGGCGATGCGCTTGCCCCGCCCTTGGCGCCCCCGGGTCCCCAGATGCCCCAGTCAGGAGCCGCGCTCGGAGCGCCGGGCGTGGCGTCGGTGTGACAGGTCCCGCCCGGGTAGCCGTCAAACGCATACAGATCGTTGGGGCCGGTCACCGTTCCGGGAACGTTGGAGCTCGCCGGCACCCAGATGCCGTTGCGTCCCTTGTCGTTGTGGAAGATCGGTACGGTGATCCCGTCGCCGCGGGCGGTGTCGTACAGGTTCTTCATGTAGTCGTACTCACCCGCGCCGGTGGCGGCCAGCTCGTTCTCGATCTGGTACAGGATGACCGTCCCGGTGCCGTTGGTGAGCTGGTGGTTCTTCAAGATCGCGTCGATGTGGTGCAGCCACTCATCGGCGGCCGCCACATAGTCCGATGCGTTGGTCCTCGCCTTTCCAGCCTGGGTCAGCAGCCACCCGGGCAGCCCGCCGGCGCTCGTCTCGCCGTTGATGTAGGGACCGGGTCGCGCGATCACGTAGAGACCCACGCGCTGCGCGTCGTCGAGAAGCACGTTGACGTTGCGCACGCCGGAGAAGTCGTAGACCCCGGGGCTGGGAGAGTGGTATGCCCAGTTGAAATAGACGGTGACCGCGTTGTAGCCCTCGGCCTTCATCTTCTCCAGGATGTCGAGCCACAGGCTGGGACTGGGCAGCCGCCAGTACTCAAACTCCCCGGACCAGATGAACGTCCGCTTGCCGTCGATCATCAGCGAGTACTTGTCGTAGCTGATCGTGTGCGAGGCGGCGTCGGTGCGATGCGGCCGCCGAGCCGCCTGCGCGCCGGGCGCCAGGGCGCCGCTCACCAGCAGCGCGAGGGCGCCGGCCACCACGACCCCCCGCGCCGTCCACCCACTCGAGCGCCAACGACGAGTCCGCCTGCCTGCACCACGCATGTCTTTCCTCCCGCCGCAACTGGTCAGGCCCCCAGCCAGCGCGGCATGTTAGCGCTAACAGGCACGCCATGCAAAGTGGGTGGCAACCGGCCGGCGGACAGCCCGGCTCAACCCGGGCGCCCGCGGGGCTCAGCCCAGGCGCCCGGCGGGGCTCAGCCCAGGGCGTCCGGCGGGGCTCAGCCCAGGGCGTCCGCAGGCCTCAGGTCAGGCGCGCGGGGAACCAGCGCGTACAGCGCGCCGGCGAGCAGGACAAACAGCGGCGCCGAGTTCGGATCGGTGGCTCCGCCGGCGAAGATGCCGCCGAACCCCTGCCCGGCGATCCAGAACACGAGGTTGATGAGGACCGAGATGCCGAGCAGCGCCCGCGCGTGCCAGTTGCGCGCCACCCCCACGCCGATCACCGCCGAGGCCGCGGCGAGTGTCAGGCCGATGAGCAGGCCATGCCCGGCGGTCACGGTGGTGAGCCATTCCTGGAGATGGGTCAGCCAGGCGACGCCTGACGGCGCCCCGTTGATCGCCTCGCTGACCGCGTTGGGGCTCGTCCCCGGCGCCGCCAGCCACAGCCACGCCATGACCAGCCACAGTGCGCCCCAGGCCACGCGCGCGCCGCGGACGCCGAGCAGGCCACCCGGCCGTTCGCCGGGCCACACCGTCAGCCCCACCACCACATACAGCATCGCCGCCCCGGGTGCGCCGGACAGCGGACTGGTCATCGACATGAGCATCATGCCGAACGCCTCGCCCAGCCACCACACCACCATCGCCCAGACAAACGACACGGCCAGCGCGGGCTTGACCGTCCGCCGGTGCAGCAACCCAAGGCCGATGGCGATCTGCACCAATGCGAACAGCGTGTTGAACAGCACCTGCCGAGACTGCATTGCGTTCGCGGCCCAGTTGACGCTGTCGGCGACCCACGGCGGCTGACCGGTCCCGGACGCCTTGAGCGCGGCGATGAAGCCGCGGCCGTACATGAACGATTGGAACTGAAGGGCGCCGTCAAGCAGCCAGAGGAGGCCAAGGGCGACCTGAATGGTGCGCCGGCTGTCGGTGAGCAGGCGGCGGCGCGTCCATGTGATCGGACCCTCGACCAGGACGCCGCGTTGCGCCGGTGCGGACACGTCGACGCTCGTGCCACTCATCGGTACCTCAAGCCCGGGGGAAGCCAGTGACATGGTCGCCGACGATAGGCGACCGGTCGACCGCTGCAACTGTGGCCACTGTGCAGCTCATCCGCGGCGAACTACCGACCGCAGCGGGCAGAGGCGCAGGGTCGGTGGATCCTCCCCTCTTGCTTCCCGTTAATTACGGATGGTGGTGAGCGCGCGGGCGCCGATGATCCTGTGAAATTCGCCGACTCTCACAGGAGAACACCATGGCAACCCCAAACGAATCACCGAACACCGCACCCACCGACACCGAGCAGGCTGAGCCGCTGCGCACGGCCGAGGCCACCAGGGACCGCGTGCGCCAGGAGTGGATGATGGTGGCGACGGGTCTCGCCGGCCTGATGTCGATCCTGGCGGTCATCGTCGCCGCGGTGGCGCTGGCCAATCCCGGGACAGAGAGCATTCAGGCGGCGCCCGCCGTCAGTGCGAGCATCACGCCGGCTCACCACACGGCGGCGGTTGCCGCCCCGGCCGCGGCGGAAGCGGTCAAGCTGACCATCAAGACCGACGCCGAACACGGCAAGAAGGGGCCAGATGGCAAGTGGCATGACGCATTTCTGCCGGCCAACTTCACAGTGCACCCCGGCGCCAAGGTGACCGTCACCGTCCTCAATTACGACAACGGCCCGCACTCGTTCACCTCGCCGGCGCTCAGCACCGGGTCGCTCATCAACGTGAACCTCGCGGCCGGCTCGGCCACCGCTCCGAAGGCGACGACGTTCACGTTCACGGCGCCGACCAAGCCCGGCAAGTACCTGTGGTGGTGCGCACAGCCGTGTGATCCGTGGGCGATGGCCCACATCGGTTACATGCGCGGATATGTGACCGTCGCCGCGTAGGCGGTGCTGTGAGCTCGCCAAGCTCCGAGGGCGACATGCCCTCGTCGG
>DASSZQ010000043.1:0-2507 GCA_035702755.1 Solirubrobacteraceae bacterium
GCCGGTGAGCTTCGCCGACGGCCGGGGCACGTGGAACGACGCCTCCACCGCACTGCGCTGCGCGGACTGGTTTGCCTTCCGCGACCCCGGCGAGCAATGGGAGCGGACGTTCTATGAACGCGGCAGTGCCGCCGAGCAGCAGCTGGAGGGCGCTCTGGCCGCGGCGGCCGAGCAGGGCCTGGTGGAGGACTTCGCCCCGGAATGGCGGGCGTTTCTGGCCCGCAACCTCCAGACGGCCGCGTTTGTTGAGCATGGGTTGTGGTTCGCGCTGGCGACCGCCGCCCGCGACTGCCTGTCTGACTCGGTGGCCACCTGTGTCTGTCTGCAGGCGGCGCACAAGCAGCGCTCGGCGCAGGCGGTCGTGCTGTATGCGATGGACCTTGAGCCCGTGCTCGGCCTCGACCTGTCCATTGAGGCCGCCCGCACGTCGTTCCTGCGCGACGAGGCGTGGCAGCCCGCCCGGCGGTACCTGGAGCGCCTGGCCGCCACCGCGGACTGGGGCGAGGTCCTGGTGGCCGTCAACCTGTGCTTTGAGCCGGCGGTGGGGACGCTCCTGCGCCGGGAGGTGGGGATGCGGGCGGCCGCCGCCCGCGGAGACATCGTCACCCCGGTTCTGGCCCGGGCGGCGACCGAGGAGTGGCGGTGGGCCCGGGCGTGGACGATCGCCCTCGTGCAGTTCCTCGGCGGCGAGAACCGCGCGGTCGTCGAGCGCTGGGTCGGTGAGTGGATGCCCCGGGCGCTGGAGGCGGCCGAGGCGCTGTCCGGGGCGGCCGCCCCGGTGCTCGCCCCGGCGGCGCTTGCGCGCGTCCGCAGCGACGCGGCGGCGACCGTCGCCGCTGCGCTGGAGGACACGGCTGCCCCGGCCCCCGCCGATCTGCGCGCCGGGCCGGCGCGCCGGCGCTCATCGGCCCGCCCGGCCGCGCCGGCGGCCGAGGGCGACTACGTCGGCATCGTCATGGCCCGCAGTGCGGAGGGCGACGCCGTCGCCCGCTTCTTCAGCGGCCGCGCCGAGGTCATCGAGCAGCCGGCGTTCTGGGAGATCCGCGCCCCCGGACGCCTCGTCATCCCGTACGCTGATGTCTCGGAGGAGCTTGGGTACGCGATCAACGGCTACTCGATCCAGCACGAGATGTCGACGCACTACGGCCGCATGGTCGCCACCGATGACGCCCTGATGCTGTTTGCCGATCCCACCGAGGCCATGGAGCACCTGCTGTCAGCCGGATGACTCACGCCGCCCCACATAGCGGCCAGCGGCGACGGCGCACGGACGCCGGCGTCCGGCCCTGGCTGGGCGAGCAGCTGATCGAGCTCGATCGCATCGGCGCCGTCCACGCCGTGCTGATGCGGGTCATGTCGCGGGCGATCGCACTGCGCTTCAACCCCGCCGCCGCCGACGGGCTGGAGGCCACCCTGGAGTTGGCGCTTCACGATCCCCACGGACGTCCGCCGACGCATTACCGGCTGATGATCTCCGATGGCCGGTGCGCGGTGCGCCCGGGCCGCGCGGCGGATGCGGGCGCCACGGCGTCGATCGGCTCCGACGATCTCATCAGGCTCGCCAGCGGCGCCGTCGGCTGGCCGGAGCTGTTCTCCAGCGGGCGGTTCGAGCTCAACGGCGACCCGTTCCTGGCGCTGCGCTTCGCCGGCCTGTTCCGCCTGCCCGTCGTCCTTGACCCGGTCTAACTCACTCCCTCCGAGAACACGGCATTGGGCTCGCTGCCGTCCGGAACCACGCTCTGGGCCAGCGGGAGCCGCGGCTTGACGATCACGCAGTAGTACCGGGGCCGGTAGCGGCTCGGCACGCATGTCCGGTACAGCACCCCCGGCTGGATTGTGAACGTGTCCGTGTGACTGACGTTGACGCGAAATTCCGCCGGCGCCCGGTCGCCGATGAACGCCTGCGCGCGCACGACCGCGTCGGCGAGCATGCGCTCGCGGTTGACGACTTCGGCGTGGTGCACCAGGCCCCCGGCGAGCATCGCGGCGGAGATGAGGACGATGACGACCGTCCCGGCATAGTTGCGGGCGATCTCGGCCGGCATGTCGGGCCGCCACCGGCGAAGCAGCATGCCGGCGGGCCGGGCGAGCAGCACGACGCCCAGCAGGTTGAAGAACATCCCCGCCAGCACACCGCCGCTGAAGCGCTGCCCATCGCCGAGGAACGGCCGGAACTGCGCGATGACGCCGTCGACGACGACGGCCGCGATGAACACCGGCCACATCAGCGCGCCGCGCCAGCGCCACCGTGCGCGATGCAGCCAGGCGCTCTCCATGAGCAGAGGGTAAAGCCGGGGCCTGCCCGCGTCGGCGGGCCGGTCCGCGTGGACACAGCCACCGCCACCAAGGGGCGCCGGGCGCCCGGCGCGAGGAGTAAGCTCGCCCCTGCCGATCGGCGAGTCCGCCCGGAGAACCCCGGAGGGCTCGCAGAGCGAGCCGGCCGGAGATCCCGCGCCGGCCGTCACGAGGAAGGAGGGCACGAGGAGATGGCGACCGAGACGGCGCAG
>DASSZQ010000095.1:0-8346 GCA_035702755.1 Solirubrobacteraceae bacterium
AGAGCTCGACGTCGCGAATCGGCATCGAGGACGCGACGAGCAGGGTGGCATCGTCCGGCAGCGCCTCGCCGAGCAGTCGCGCCACCCGGGGCTCAGACAGCTCCCCGCCCAGCTCGTTGTCGATCGCCTCCGACGCCACCGCGTCGGCCTCCCGCCAGATGGCCAGCCACTCGGGGTCCAGCTGGGCGGGTGGGCTCCAGGCGCGCAGCGTCTGGATGGGGTCGGCGGCAATCACCTCGCCCAGCACCCCGGCGGGATCCTGCCAGGCGGCCTCCGGGTCCAGTGCCACCTGCATGACGTCGTCGCGCAGCGACGCAAGCCACGCCCGCAGCGGCTTTGAGGTGGGCAGGTCGCCGCAGCGCACGACGAGCTGCGGGCGCACCCGTCCGGTGAACGCGTCGTCGCGGAGCAGCAGGTCATAGGTGGCGATCGCCGAGGGGCCTGAGCGCGCCCCGGACAGCGGATCGGCCAGCAATGGGTAGCCGGCCGCCTCGGCAAAGCGCCGCACCTCCTCGCCCAGCGCCGGGCCCCGCTCGTCGCGCCCGGCGACGACCACCCCGCGCGGCAGAAGCTCCGGAGCGTCCGGGGCGGCGACCGGAGGCGAGGGGATGAAGCTCGTCCAGGGGCGTCCGTCGCGCCGGCCCGGCACCGGATCCTCCGGCAGATCCTCGTGGAGCACCAGGGGCTCGCGGAGCGGGAAGTTGAGATGCACCGGCCCCGGCCGCCCGCCGGCGGCCGTCCAGTAGGCGCGGCACGCAAGCTCACGGATCCAGCGCAGCGACGCGTCGCTGGCGCGGTCGACGCCGACCTCAAAGAACCATTTGACCGCGTCGCCGTACAGCTTGAGCTGGTCGATGGCCTGACCGGCGCCCACCTCGCGCAGCTCGGCGGGCCGGTCGGCGGTGAGCACAATGAGCGGCACGCGAGCGTGGCGGGCCTCGATGACCGCGGGGGCGTAGTTGGCGGCCGCCGTGCCTGACGTGCACGTCATCGCCACCGGACGCCCGCTGCGCTTGGCGGCGCCGAGGGCGAAGAACCCGGCGACCCGCTCGTCGATGTGCGACCAGCAGCGGATCCGGGGCTCGCGCACCAGCGAGAGCACGATCGGCGTGTTGCGGGAGCCCGGCGAGGTGCAGGCGTGCTCAAGCCCGCAGCGGCCGAGCTCGTCGCAGAAGGCACGCAGCAGCAGGTAGGTGTCGGTTGCGGTCATGATCTGGGGGATGGCGGCGGCGCTCGTCCTACTCCACGGCTTCACGAACACCGGCGCCAGCTGGGACGGCGTCGTGGCGAGGCTCCCTGAACGCTATCGAGCCATTGCGCCGGACATCCGTGGCCATGGCGCGGCTGGGGATCGGCGGCCGGTCGCGCTGCCGGCGGTGATCGCCGATGTGGCCGGGCTCGCGGACGAGTTCGAGCTGGCCGGCTACTCGATGGGCGGCCGCATCGCCCTCCACGTCGCGGTCGCGCTGCCGGGGCGGGTGCGCCGCCTGACGCTCATCGGCGCCAGCCCGGGGCTGGCCGATCCCGGTGAGCGCGCGCAGCGCCGGCGGGCCGACGAGCGACTGGCCGACGAGGTCGAGCAGATGACGATCGCGGAGTTCGCCGCGCGCTGGGCGAAGACGCCGGTGCTCGCCGGGCAGCCCGCGGAGGTGCAGGCGGCGGTCGCCGCCCAGCGACTGCGCAACACCCCGGCCGGGCTGGCCGCGGCTCTCCGCGGCCTGGGGACCGGGGCGCTCCCGCCGCTGTGGGACCGCCTTGAGGATCTCTCCCTGCCGGTGGAGCTGGTGGTGGGGGAGCGCGACGCCAAGTTCCGCGATACCGCGCAACGCATGGCCGCCCTGCTGCCTGACGCCCGGCTGCACGTCGTTGCGCAGGCCGGTCACGCGGTGCACCTGGAGGCACCGGAGGCGGTCGCCGCGATCATCGCCCGTCGCCGTACCAGCTGACGAGCCCGGTGCCAAGCCCGGCGGAGCTCGGCGGCGTCAGCGCGCCCCCCAGCACCGGCAGCGGATCAGGTCGGCCGTCGAACAGCCCCAACGTCGCCAGGCCACAGGCCCGCTGCGGGCGGATGACGGCGGCAGCATGCAGCGCAGCGGCGATCCCCAGCGGGCCGTCGAGTGTGGAAGCGAGGTACACCTCGTATCCCGCGGCGCGGGCGCGTTGGGCCGTCTGCAGGGTCCCGGCGATACCTCCGCACCGCGAGATCTTCAGGCAGATGAGGTCGGCCGCCGGCTCGGTCAGCGCCAGCGGATCCTCCGCGGACTCATCCAGGGCCAGGGGGACCGGGGTGGCCGCACGCAGCGCTCGGATCGCGCCGACGCCCGCGACCGGCTCCTCGCACAGCTCGATGCCCACCGGCTCCAGAACGTCGAGCGCCGCCAGCGCCTCGGCGGCCGACCACGCCCCGTTGGCGTCGATCCGGATAGCCATCTGAGGCCCGGCGAACGCCCTCACAGCCGCGAGCCGTCCGGCGTCATCACCGATCGCCACCTTGACCTTGACCGTCTGAAAGCCATCCGTGCGCGCCTGCGCGGCCTCATGGGCGGCGCCGGAGCGGTCAGGGGCGGAGATCGTCCAGTTGACGGCGACGGCGGGCGCGGCACCCGCCCCGAGCAGCCGCCAGACCGGCTCGCGGGTGCGGCGACCGGCCAGGTCCCAGAGGGCGAGGTCGATCGCGGCCAGGGCCTGGTGCAACACCGTCGCCTCGCCGCACCGCGCCAGCACGTCGGCGATCGGCGTGGCGTCCGGGTAGGCGGCGAGCACCGGGCGACAATCCTCAAGCGCGGCCATGACGGCGTCGAGCGACACCCCGTCGTAGGAGGCAAGCGGCGCCGCCTCGCCGTAGCCGATCTGCCCGTCGGCAGCCTCGAGCGTGACCAGCACCAGCTCGCGTTCGGTCACGGTCCCATGGCCGGCGGCGAACGGCGCTCGCAGCGGCACCCGGACGGTGCGCATGCCGAGCTTCACGGAGGCCCGCTCCCCCCGGTCACGTCAGCGGCTCAGCAGCAGGCCGGCCGATAGGAGCATGCAGAAGGTGAGCTGAAGCATCCCGGACTGGGCCAGCGCGCCGTTGAGCGAGGGCCCGTCGGTCCGGCTGGCGACGACACGGACGAGACCGGCGGCGAGGGGGAGGGAGAGCCAGGGCAGCAGCAGCCAGGCGGTGGTGGGTCCGAAGATCCAGGTGACGGGAGCAAGGAGGAACGCCAGGTAGATGATGACCGCGAACATGATCCGCGTGCGGGGGCGCCCCAGCTTGACGGCCAGCGTCCGCTTCCCGGCGCGGCGGTCGGAGTCGATGTCGCGGATGTTGTTGACGACGAGGATCCCGGCGGCCAAAAGCCCCACCGGAACCGACAACGCAAACGCCTCCCAGTTGAGGTGGCGGACCTGGACGAAGTAGGAGCCGGCGACGGCGACAACGCCAAAGAACAGGAACACGAACACCTCGCCCAGCCCCTCATAGCCGTACGGCTTGGGACCGCCTGTGTAGGCGATGCCGGCCAGGATTGACGCCGCTCCGATGACGAGCAGGATCCAGCCGGCGACGATGATCAGATAGATGCCGGCCAGGACCGCCAGCCCAAACGAGATGTACGTGGCGACGAGCACCTGGCGCGGGGGCACCAGCCCGCCGGCCGTCACGCGCACCGGGCCGAGCCGGTCGTCGGCGTCGGCGCCGCGGCGGGCGTCGGAGTAGTCGTTTGACAGGTTGGTGCCGACCTGGATGAACAGCGCTCCCAGCAGCGCGGCGAGGAACCGCAGCGGGTAAAAGACGTGTTCGAACCCGGCGAGCGCCGTCCCCACCAGCACGGGGGCAACGGCCGCCGGAAGCGTCCGCGGCCGCGCCGCCATCATCCAGATCCGCATCCCGCTCATCGTCGCTGCACCGGTCACCACGGACGTTCCCAGATCAAGCGCGGCGCGGGAACTGCGAGAAGTCCGGGCGGCGCTTCTGCAGGTAGGCGTCGCGGCCCTCCTGAGCCTCCTCGCTCATGTAGAAGAGGAGGTTCGCATCATGGGCCAACTGCTGGATCCCGGCCAGGCCGTCCTCGTCGGCGTTGAAGCTCGCCTTGAGCATGCGCAGCGCGAACGGGGACATGGCGAGCATCTCCCGGCACCACTGGACCGTCTCCTCCTCCAGCCGGTCGAGGGGGACGACGGCGTTGATGAGGCCCATTTCCAGCGCCTGCTGGGCGTCGTACTGACGGCAGAGGAACCAGATCTCCTTGGCCTTCTTCGGCCCCACCAGCCGGGAGAGGACGCTGGCGCCGAAGCCGCCGTCGAACGAGCCCACCTTCGGACCGCTCTGGCCGAAGCGCGCGTTGTCGGCGGCGATCGTGAGATCGCAGACGACGTGCAACACGTGGCCCCCGCCGACGGCGTAGCCGGCGACCATCGCCACCACGGGCTTGGGCATCCGCCGGATCTGGATGTGCAGGTCGGTGACGTGGAAGCGGCCGACCGCCTGATGGGAGCCGGCCGCGGACGGGTCGGCGCCGGTCACGTAGCCGCCGCGGCCACCGCGCGTGCGCTGATCTCCGCCGGAGCAGAACGCGTCCGGCCCCTCGCCGGTCAGGATGATGACCCCCACGCGCTGATCCTCCCGGGCACGCTCGAACGCGTCCGAGAGCTCGATGACCGTCTCCGGCCGAAACGCGTTGCGAACCTCCGGGCGATTGATCGTGATCTTGGCGATCCCGGCGTCGTCGCCGGTCGACACCTCGTAGCGGATGTCGGTGTAGTCGCCGGCCGCTTGCCAGGCTGTACTCACTGATTGCTCCTGTCCATCTGGGGGGAAGCCATGACTCTATGCCAGCCGCGAGCAAACTGGCCTCCGGTCACATCGCGCCGTCACCCTCTCACCGGACCGCGCCTTTAGTTAGGGAGCCCTAAGATGAATGCCGTGACCTCTATTAGGGTGCCCTAATGAGCAACGTCGCCTCCAAGCGCCTCGGCGTCGGCGCACTCGGCCTCGCACTGCTCGGCGTCATCGTCTGGCAGCTCGCCGGCGCCGCCGGCGGGACGCCCAACCCCACTGGCACGGGCGAGCACCTCAGCCACGCCGCCGTCGTTCTCGACAGCGGGATCCTCGTTCTGCGCGAGGGCCTGGAGTGCATCCTGGTGCTGGCCGTGCTGACGGCGAGCATGCGCGGGGCCAACAGTGGCTACCGCCGGCCGCTGGCGCTGGGTGGCGTGGCCGCGCTCGGCGCCGGCATCGCCACCTGGTTTGTGGCGATCGCCATCACCGACGCGGTCGGCCCGGGGAGCCTTGACCTGCAGGCGGCCACCGGGCTGCTGGCGATCGCCGTGCTGCTGGTGGTGATGAACTGGTTCTTCCATAAGGTCTACTGGACCGGGTGGATCTCCAGCCACAACAAGCGCCGCAAGGAGCTCATGGGGGACGCGGGCTCGGCCGGTGCGTCGCGGACGATGCTGGGGCTGGCGCTGCTCGGCTTCACCTCCGTCTACCGCGAGAGCTTCGAGGTCGTGCTGTTCCTGCAGAACCTCCGCCTGCGCTACGGGTCGGCGACCGTGCTTGAGGGGGTCCTCGTCGGCCTCGTGTTCGTCGCCATCATCGGCTGGCTGACGTTCGGTCTGCAGCGGCGACTCCCATATAAGCGGATGCTGGTGGCCACCGGCATCCTGCTGGGGCTCGTGCTCCTGGTGATGGTCGGCGAGTCCGTGCAGGAGCTTCAGCAGGCCGGCTGGATCGGCACCACGCCGATCGGCGTGTCGGTACCGGGGTGGCTGGGTCTGTGGTTCTCGATCTTCCCCAACGTTCAGACGATCGCCGCCCAGGTCGTGGCCGCGGTGCTGGTCATCGGCTCCTACTTCCTCGCCGAGGAGGTCAAGGTGCGCCGGCCGCGGCGGCGCGGCGCCCCCGCGACCGACCAGCCATCCGGGCAGCCGGCGGGCGCGGCGTCGCGCCCAACCCCGGCGCCGAGGCTCTCGGCGGTCCAGTCTGAGTCGTAGGTCGACGGATGGAGGCCTGGCTGGCGCGGGCGGCGCGCCTGCACGGAGATCGGCTGGCGCTGCAGACGCCGGAGACGAGCCACACCTACCGGGAGCTGCACGCGCGGGCCCGGGGGGTCGCGGCGGCGCTGATCGAGCGCGGCGTTTCCCCCGGCGAGCGCGTGGCGCTGGTCCTGCCGTCAGAGCCGCTGGTCGTCGCCCTGCACGGGTGCCTGCTCGCCGGGGCGGTGGCGGTGCCGATCGACCTGCGGCTGCGGGAGGCCGAGCGGGCGCAGCGGACCGGCGGCGCGGCACTGGTGCTCGAGGACCTTCCGGAGGGCGAGCCGGGGACGCTTTCGGAGGACGAGCCAGGGACGGCCGCGGGCGCGGGCGAGGCCATCGCCACGCTGATGTTCACGTCGGGGACGACCGCGGGTTCCAAGCCCGTCGCCCTCACCTACGACAACTGGCTGTGGAACGCGATCGGGTCGGCGCTCGCGCTCGGCCTCGACCCGGCCGAGAAGTGGCTGTGCCCCATGCCGCTGGCCCACGTCGGCGGCCTCTCCATCCAGATCCGCTCCGCGATCTACGGCACCACCGTCCTGCTGCACGAGCGCTTCGACACCGAGCGGGCGCTGGCGGCGCTGGCGGACCCCGCCGAGCGCGTGACCCTCGTCTCGCTGGTGCCCACGATGCTCTCCCGCCTGCTCGATGCCGGCCTCCGCAAGCCGCCCGCCCTGCGGCGCGTGCTGCTCGGCGGCGGACCGATCGCCCCGGCGCTGTTGCGCCGCGCCCAGGAGGCCGGGGTGCCGGTGTCGCCCACGTACGGGATGACCGAGGCCTGCTCTCAGATCGCCACCGACGGGGCCCCCCTGCTCGGCGTCGACCTGCGCGTGGCCGAGGACGGCGAGGTGCTCGTCCGCGGCCGGACGGTGGCGCCGGGAGCGCTGGCCGCCGACGGGTGGCTGCACACCGGCGACCTCGGCGCCTTCGATGAGGCCGGGCGACTGGCGATCGCGGGACGCAAGGCCGACACGATCGTCACCGGCGGCGAGAATGTCGCCCCGGCGGAGATCGAGGCGGTCCTGCTGGAGCACCCAGCCGTGGCCGACGTCGCCGTTCTGGGGCGGCCGGACGAGGAGTGGGGGGAGGCCGTGGTCGCCCAGATCGTTCTCAGCGATGGCAGCAGCCTGAACGCCGGGGATCTCGCCGCCCACTGCCGGGCTCAGCTCGCCGCGTTCAAGGTCCCCAAGCGCTTCGAGACGGTGAGCGCGGTCCCGCGCGGGGTGACCGGGAAGCTGCTGCGGCGCGAGCTGAACTGACGCCGGCGCGAGTGCGCAGGGGTGCAGGGGCCGGCGGCGAAACCGGAGACGGGCGCCCCGCCGCGCCCAGTAACGTGACATCAGCCGGTGTCACATCAATCACCGTCACATTGCGTATGATCGCCCTATGCCCGCAGATGCCGAGATGACGATCGAAGAGCTGGCCGCCGCGACCGGCATGACGGTGCGCAACATCCGCGCCCACCAGGCCCGGGGTCTGCTCGCTCCCCCGGAGGTGCGCCTGCGCGTCGGCTACTACGGGCCGGAGCATGTCGCGCAGCTGAAGCTGATCCGCGATCTCCAGGACGACGGCTTCAACCTCGCCGGGATCAAGCGGCTGCTCGACGATGGCCAGGGCACGGCACAGCGCCTCGCCCGGTTCCGGCGGGCGCTGACGTCCTCCACGGACACGGAGCGGCCCCAGACACTGTCGGTGGCCGAACTGGGGAAACGGTTCCGGGTGAGTGCCGAGCAGGCACCGGAGGTGCTGGCCCGGGCTGAGCGGCTTGGGGTGATCGTGGCCGCGGGAGACGGCCGCTACGAAGTGCCGAGCCCGTCACTGCTCGAGGTCGCCGAGCAGGTCGTCGCCCGCGGGGTCTCGCTGGATGGTGCGCTGAGCGTGTTCAAGCAGGTGGAGCTGCACTGCGACGCCGTCTCGGCAGCGTTCGTCTCGCTGTTCATGACGGAGGTGTGGGAGCCGTTTCAGCGAGACGGGATGCCAACCGACCGGTGGGCCGAGATCGACGAGACGATCGAGCGCCTGCGACCGCTGGCCACCGAGGCGCTGCTGGCCATCTTCGCCCAGCGCATGAGCGCCCAGATCGACGAGGCGTTCGGCGCGCTCACCCGGCGCCTGGCGCCGCCCGCCGGCGAGAGCCCGCAGTAGGCAGCGCCCACCGCGGGGGCCACGGCGGCCGCGGTCAGGCGGCGGCGCTGGCCGCCCGGGTAACCTCCTGCCCGTGACCCTGACTGACCCAGACGAGCAGCGCGCCGCCAGCCGCGAGAGCTGGGAGACGGCCGCGACGGCGTGGGGGCGGCGCGCTGACCGGATCCGGGAGTGGGGGATGCCCGT
>DASSZQ010000015.1:0-13960 GCA_035702755.1 Solirubrobacteraceae bacterium
TGCAGGCCGGGATCTGGGGCGGGAACGACAAATTCCTCGGCGGCCAGCACGTCATGCGGCTCGTCGCGATGCAGCGCCGGATCAGGCGCCGGCACCCCAAACTCCTCAGCGGCGAGCACGTCGTGCGGCTGGTCCTGGCGACGGCCCCGCGGGTCGTCCTGGCCGGGGCCGTGGGGCTCGTCTCGGCGGTGGCCGTACGTGTCGTCCTGCGGGCGGGGTCGGTGGGGTGCCATCCCTGCCGATGATCCCAGAACCCGCCCGCCGGCGCCAAGCCCAGCCGGCCCATGCGAGAACCCGGCCCTGATAATCTCAGTCGACCTCACTGAGATCGGTACCGGGGGCCGCGGGCCCGGTGGTATCCTCTGACTTATTCTGCGTAAGCTGCTATCGAAAGTGAAGACTTGATGAGTCGCCTTCTCCTGGTCCCGCTGGAGGACGTCGTCGTCTTCCCGGGGATGTCGCTGACGCTGGCCATCGATGCCGGCGACGAGGACCGGGTCCTGCTGGTACCCCGTCACGAGCATGAGTTCGCCGGCGTCGGCACCGTTGCTGAGATCTCAAACCGTGTCCGCATGCCCGGCGGCGGCCGGGCGTACGAGCTGCAGGGCCTGCACCGGGGGGTTGCCGGCGCCGCCCAGACGCTGCCGGACGGGCGGCTGTTCGTCGAGGTCGACGAGCGCCCGGATGCCGTGCCGGTGGACGGCAAGACGCGCAACCTTGAGCGCGAGTACCGCGCCGTCGTGGAGGAGCTGCTGGAGCTCCGAGGTGACGACGGCCGCATCGCCGGCTTCCTGCGCTCCATCACCGAGCCGGGGACCCTGGCCGACACCAGCGGCTACAGCCCGGATCTCAGCTACGACCAGAAGGTCACGCTGCTGCAGACGCTCGACGTCACCGAGCGCCTGGAGCTCGCCCTCACATACCAGCGCGAGCGGCTTGCCGAGATGCAGGTGCGCAAGCACATCCGCGAGGACGTCGAGTCCGGAGCCGAGAAGCAGCAGCGCGAGTACTTCCTGCGCAAGCAGATGGACTCCATCCGCAAGGAGCTCGGCGAGGACGACGCGTCCGTGGTGGAGGAGTACCGGACCAAGATCGAAGAGGCCGGCATGCCGGAGCATGCCGCCGAGCAGGCGCTCAAGGAGCTGGGGCGGCTGGAGCGGATGGGCGAGCAGTCGGCCGAGTCCAGCGTCATCCGCACGTACCTGGACTGGCTCATCGCGGTGCCGTGGAGCACGACCTCCGAGGAGCGGCTTGACCCGGAGCACGCCCGCACCGTCCTCGATGAGGACCACGCCGGGCTCGACGACGTCAAGGACCGCATCGTCGAGTACATCGCGGTCAAGAAGCTGCGCGTCGAGCGCGGCATCGCCGACGAGGAGCCGACCGACGACCCGGCGGGCGCCGAGTCCGACGGCGCCGCGCCCCGGCGGACCGGCCGCAACGACGGCGGCGCCATCCTGACGCTGATCGGCCCTCCGGGGACCGGCAAGACCTCGATCGGCGAGTCGATTGCGCGGGCCACCGGCCGCAAGTTCGTCCGCATGAGCCTGGGCGGCGTGCGCGACGAGGCCGAGATCCGGGGCCACCGGCGCACGTACATCGGCGCCCTGCCGGGCCGCCTCGTCCGCGCCCTGCGCGACGCCGGGACGATGAACCCGGTGATCATGCTCGACGAGGTCGACAAGGTCGGCGCCGACTGGCGCGGTGATCCGAGTGCCGCCCTGCTTGAGGTCCTGGATCCGGCGCAGAACCACTCGTTCCGTGACCACTACCTGGACCTGGAGCTTGATCTCAGTGGCGTCATGTTCATCGCCACCGCCAACGTCGCCGACACCATCCCCGGGCCGCTGCTCGACCGCATGGAGGTCATCCGCTTTGACGGCTACACCACCTCGGAGAAGGTGGCGATCGCCCGTGGCTACCTGTGGCCGCGCCAGCTCAAGCGCAACGGCCTGCGCGCCGACGAGGTCGCGGTCTCCGACGAGACCCTGCAGACGGTGACCACCGAGTACACGCGGGAGGCCGGCGTGCGCCAGCTGGAGCGCGATCTCGGCACCCTGCTGCGCAAGACGGCGACGAAGATCGCCTCCGGCACGGCTCAGGCACCGGTGACGATCGACATCGAGGCCGTTCGTGAGGCGCTCGGCCGCCAGCGTCACTTCCAGGAGTCGGCGATCCGGACCGCGGTCCCGGGCGTGGCGACCGGCCTCGCGGTGACCGGCGCCGGTGGCGACGTGCTGTTCGTGGAGGCGACGGCGATGCCGGGCAAGCCCCATCTCACACTGACCGGCCAGCTGGGCGATGTGATGAAGGAGTCGGCGCAGATCGCGCTCTCCTATGTCCGCGGCCACGCCGGCGACCTGGGGATCGATGCCGCCCAGTTCGAGGACCACGCCTACCACGTCCACGTCCCGGCCGGCGCCATCCCCAAGGACGGTCCGTCCGCCGGCGTGACGATGGTGACGGCGCTCACCTCGCTGCTCACCGGCCGGCCGGTCCGGCACACCGTCGGCATGACCGGTGAGGTCACGCTCCAGGGCCGCGTCCTGCCGATCGGCGGCGTCAAGCAGAAGGTGCTCGCCGCTCACGCCGCCGGGCTCACGGACGTCGTGCTCCCGGAGCGCAACCGCGGCGATCTCGACGACGTCCCGGAGGAGGTCCGCGAGCAGATGACCTTCCACTTCGCGATGACCATCGACGAGGTGCTCGGTGTCGCGCTGGAGTCCTCCCCGGCGCCCGCGACCGCCTGATCACCCCCCCGTCTGCACCCTCGCACGGGGCGCCGGTGAAGGACCGCCGGCGCCCCGTGTGCCGTCCCGTCAGGAGCCCGCGCGCCACAGTGGACAAGCCCGGGACCAAGTTGGTCTCAGGGCGGCGTCAGCCGGGGTAGTAGGTTCCCACTATGAGCACGATCACAGCTTCCCAAGAACAGCGGGTAGTCGAGCAGGCACCCAAGCAGCTGTACATCGCCGGCGAGTGGCGCGACGGCGCCAAGGGCACCCTCGCCGTCGAGGATCCGGCTACCCAGGAGCCCCTGTGCGAGGTGGCCGACGCGTCGGTGGAGGATGCCAAGGCCGCGCTGGACGCCGCCGTGGACGCCGGCCCTGAGTTCGCCGCCATGGCGCCCCGCGACCGGGGCGAGATCCTGCGCCGTGCCTTTGAGACGATCATCGAGCGCAAGGACGACCTCGCCCTGCTGATGACTCTTGAGATGGGCAAAACGATCAAGGAGTCCCAGGCCGAGATCACCTACGCCGCCGAGTTCTTCCGCTGGTTCTCCGAGGAGGCGGTGCGCATCGACGGCCGCTACGCCCCGGCGCCCAACGGCCAGGGACGGGTGCTGACGATGAAGCAGCCCGTGGGGCCGTGCCTGATGATCACGCCCTGGAACTTCCCGCTGGCGATGGGCACGCGCAAGATCGGCCCGGCGGTCGCCGCCGGGTGCACGATGGTGGTCAAGCCGGCGCAGCAGACCCCGCTGTCGATGCTGATGCTGGCCAGGATCCTGGAGGAGGCCGGCCTGCCCGGCGGGGTGCTCAACCTCATCACCGCATCGTCGTCAAGCGAGACGACCGGACCGCTGATCGACGACCCGCGGCTGCGCAAGCTGTCGTTCACCGGCTCCACCGAGGTGGGGCGCAAACTGATGTCCCAGGCGTCGGACAACCTGCTGCGGCTGTCGATGGAACTGGGCGGCAACGCCCCCTTCATCGTCTTCGACGATGCCGACATCGACGCCGCCGTCGCCGGCGCGATGATCGCCAAGATGCGCAACATGGGCGAGGCCTGCACCTCGGCCAACCGCTTCCACGTGGCCGCGTCGGTCGCCGACCAGTTCGCCGAGAAGCTGGGCGAGAAGATGGGTGCCCTGACGCTGGGGCGGGGCACCGAGGACGGCGTCGACGTCGGTCCGCTCATCGACGACAACCAGCGCTCGAAGGTCTCCGAGCTTGTCCAGGACGCCCTGGGACGCGGCGCCAGCGCGGTCGTCGGCGGCCAGGCCCGCGATGGGGCCGGCTACTTCTATAACCCCACCGTCCTCACCGACATCCCGGACGACGCCCAGTTGCTGGACGAGGAGATCTTCGGCCCGGTGGCGCCGGTCAAGGGCTTCGCCGACGAGGACGAGGCGGTGGCCGCGGCCAACAACACCGAGTACGGCCTGGTCGCCTACGTCTACACCCGGGATCTCAAGCGCGCCCTGCGGGTGTGCGAGCGGCTGGAGACCGGCATGATCGGCCTCAACCAGGGGATGGTCTCCAACGCGTCGGCCCCGTTCGGCGGGATCAAGCAGTCCGGGTTCGGCCGCGAGGGTGGTTACGAGGGCATCGAGGAGTACCTGGAGACCAAGTACGTGGCCATCAACCTGTAGGGATAGTGGCCGCGCGCCTCCCCCGAAGCGCGCGGCCTATCCCCTAGGCGGCGGCGGTGCCCTAACCCGCCGACCGCCAGCCCCCAGCCACGGCCGCACTCACGCCGGAGGCAACCGCAGACAGCGCCTCCGGCAGCGGACCGCATGGTGCCCCCCGTCGCGCCGACCGCGTTCTCCTGGGACGGGAGTCGTCACGCACCGGCCGTTCGGCATACAGCTCGCGGGCCGGAAGCGTGGACACGAACAGCGGCACGGCGACGTGCGCCCGCGCCATGCAGCGCGGGCAATGCTCAACCGCAAGCCAGTCCGCCCGCGGCGTGATCGTCAGCCCGCAACGCGGGCAGTTCAGGTGCAGCCGCCGCCGACCACCGGTGCGGCTGCGCGAAGGCGTTGTCGTGGGCATCTCACGCCCCCAGGCTTGCGCCGGCGGCGCCGGCACGTCGTCCCGGCGGCTGTCCACCCCGGGCAGCGGGCTCCGCCGCCCGCTGGGCGGCGGTGGCCACCGGGCGTCCGCACCACGGACAATGTCCCTCTTCGGCCCACACAAGCATTCGCGGCACCGCCCGGCGACAATGCCGGCAGCGGATTCGGCTTCGATCGGTCATACACCCTCCCGCGGTGACCATTACCGACAAGCCATCGGCGGACCTGACACTCCGCCGTCAGTACCTGCCTCCAACGAAGAACGCCGGTCCCGGTCTGGACGGGTGAGATCAGCGTCAGCCGTAAGGATAACGACCGCGTCTTCTCCTGGCAACCGCCGGCGCCCGGAGGCCGGCGTGCACCCCGCGCAGGACGACCCGGCCGCCGCCGCGCCCGGGCGAGGAGACGGTGATCGTCACCCGGCCGGCGCCGATCTCGGCGGCCGGGAAGGACACAACGACATCCCGGCCCGCGACCCTGACCCGGCGTTGGAGCGGCCGTCGGCGCCAGCTGGTCACCCGCACGGCAACGCGGCCGGGCGCGGACACGAGAACGCGCAGTGGGACCCCGCCCGCACCGCCGAACACCGGCGCCAGCACCCGCCCGGAGACTCCGCTGCACGTCGTCTGCGCCACCGGCCAGGGACGCGTCGCCGTGCGCGGGCGGCGGGCGCCCGGCACCACGAACTGCTGCTGGAGCAGGCGCCCGGCGATCCACGCGGAGATGTCGATGAGGTCCGTCGTGCCCGGGCGGGCGATGGGCAGCACCGCCGCCCGCGTCGTCTCCCGGCGGCCGAGCCGGATGACCCGCACCGGACCGCCGGCCGAGTCCGCGCGCTCGACGGTGACCGCATACCGGTGGATCGCGGCGGCCGGGCCAAACCACCAGCGGTCCCCGGCGTGGCGGACCGAGCCCAGCCCGCCCAGGCGGCAGGCGGCGGACGCCGCGGCTCCGGCCGGCCAGCCTCCCCGCGCCGGTGGCGCCGGGCAGGCGCAGATCCGCACGGTCTTGACGAGCGTGGCCGCAGCGCCGCTGGTGTCGGTGACCCGGAGGGCGACCGTCGCCGCCCCCGGGCGCCGGAACGTGGCCACGGCCTCGGCGCCCGCCGTGTGTACCGAGACGCCGTCCCCGGCGACCGTCCACTGCTGCTCGCCGATCACGCCATAGGCGTCGGTGGAGGCGGAATCGAGGGAGACGCGCGCTCCGACCGCCGCCCACGGGGCCGGGACCGAGAACGCGGGCGCCGGCACGCAGATGTCCGGCGGCCCCGGACTCGGTACGTGGGAGACGGTGAGATCGGCGAGCGCCCGCGTCATCATCTGCTGCAGCCCGGGCTGCACCGGTACGGGAGCCGTGGCGTAGATGGGGTCGCGAAACGAGCTGAGCCCCCAGGAGAACTGAAGCGTCCCGGTGGCGAACACCTCGGCACCGGAGCACGCCGTGTACCGGGCGGCGTCGGCATACGTGGGCGCGCCGTTGAAGTTGCTCTTCACCGGAGGCCCGGAGTAGCTGAGCAGCGGCGTGACCGGGGGCACGTGGCACCCCGGGGTGATCGCGTCAAGCTCATAGCCGCCCAGTCCGGCGAGCACCGTGCCGGGCGTGATCCCGCTGCCCGCAAACCACGGGTCGGTGGCCACCGCGGAATCAGCGGTGTACGGGAGGTACGTGCCCGGGATGACGGTGCCCTGGAACTCGACCCCCATCAGTTCGCATTCCGGACGGGACGGAGTGAGGTTGCGGAACATGGTCGTCTGCTGCGCCGGGTCGGAGCCGGGGTCCGGGAGGTACTTGTAGCCGACCATGGTGCGCCGCCCGTCCTCGTAGCGCACCTGCCAGTTGGCGTTATCGGCGCCCATGAAGGCCAGGTTCACACCGGCGTCGCGCGCCGCATCCCAGCCGTCGCGCATGGCCTTGGTCCAGTACTCGTCATGGCCGGCGCTCATGTCGAGCGCGTGGTTGAGCAGGATGCCCGGGTCGGCGTCGACGTCATCGTCGGTGGCGTAGCTCACATCCCACCCGCCCCGCTCCAGGAAGCGCACGAGCGGGTACTCCCAGGAGAACAGGAGGCGGTGCGCGTACGGGCGGTCAAAGGAGACCTTGACCGCCTCCGGCGTGGTGTAGAAGTCCTCGCCACCCCAGGTGTTGTAGGCCTGCCACGTGTTGGTGGGGACCTGGACGAGGATCGCGGAGTGGTCGCCGACGGGCGCCTGGACGATGAACGGGGTGAAGCCGGTGACGCCGGCATCCGGCCCTGAGGTCAGCCGGAAGACGGCCAGGTAATAGCCGCTCACCCAGTCGCCGGGGACGGTGAGCGTGTCGGTCATCGTCCAGCCGGCAGCGGTTTCGCCGGTCCCCGGAGCCGGTGCCGGGGACGCGGCCTGGGTGACGCCCGGTTCGTCTGAGGTGCACGTGAGGTCAAGGCGGGAGCCGACCAGGCAGCCCAGGCGCCGCCCGCCCGCGCCGCCGTACCAGCCCAGGCGGCTGATCTCGATGCGGTAGCGGGCTCCCGCCGGGGTGCTCACGGCAAAGCTGATCGTCCCGCCGGGGCGAACGCTGGTGGCGCCGGCGTAGCCCTGGATCGGCGGGTGGGCGCTGATGGGGTCCCGGAGCGCCGCGCGCCAGTAACCGTCCCCCGGCTGGGCGTTCTCGGCCTGGATGGGATTGGCGGCGAGCGCCGGGGGCGCGGCGACCAGCGTCACGACCGTGACCAGCGCGGCGAGCGTGACAAGCGTGGCGAGCGCGCCGGTGCCCGCAGGCAACCAACGCCGCCGGCCGGCGGCGGTCACCGCCCGGCCGGGACCGACCAGAAGTGCTGAGATGTGTGCGCCCCTTGCTGTGTACGGCCGGTCCCCACGGTAATCGTAGACGCGGCGGCGGCAGCGACGCGCACAGCCTCGCCCAGCGGCGCCCGCGCCGCACCCCGCGCTCTACGCTGTGGCCATGAGCGCGAGCGTGGCCGAGCGGCGGTGGGGGCTGGCCGTCCGCATGATCGCCGGCGGCGCCGTGTGGTCGCTCGGACTGGCGCTGGTCGCCGTGCTGGTGCCCGTCTACAACGGCGAAACGGTCTCCGCGCTCAGCGGTGTGACGCTGACGCGGGAGACGCTGCTCCAGAGCCGCGGCGCCTCCGGCCTCGCGCTCGCCCTGGCGCCGCTCATCGCCTGCGGCGTGGTGGCCGCGGGCGTCGCGTGGCGCCGGCGCGACAACGCCCGCTGGGGGGCACCCGCCGCCTGGACGGCGGTCGGCGGGCTGACCATCGTCGCCGTGCTGGGAATCACCTCGATCGGCGCGTTCATGCTGCCCGTGGCGGTGGCCCTGGGGCTCGGCGTGCGCCTGGCGCCCGGCTGGGGCGATGTGCGGGCGCAGCCGGCATGACACGGAGCGACCCCGCCGCTCACCGGTTTGACGGGGACGGCTCGATCCCCAACTCCCAGCTGCCGGTGCTCGTCTACCGGGACGTCGATGCCGTCACCGACCCGGCGAGCGCCGAGGCGGCGTTCGCCGCCAACGGCTGGCTCGGCGCCTGGCGCAACGGCATCTTCTCCTTTCACCACTTCCACTCCACCGCCCACGAGGTGCTGGCGATTGTCCGCGGCAGCGCGAACGTCACCCTCGGCGGCCCCGGGGGAACGACGTTTGCCGTCGGCCGCGGCGACGTGCTCGTGCTGCCGGCGGGCACCGGGCATCGCAACGAGGGGGCCAGCGGCGATCTGCTCGTCGTCGGTGCCTACCCGGATGGCATGGACTGGGACGTCAGGCGCGGGGATCCCGCCGAGTACGAGGAGGTCCAGGCGAACATCGCCGCCGTGCCCCTGCCCCGGGCCGACCCGCTGCACGGCGCCGACGGTCCCCTCACCCGCCTCTGGAGCGAGCCCCGCACCTGACGTCGTAACCGGGCCCGAGGTGTCAGCCGGCCGCCACTCCCTCGGCCTCGGCGCCCGGATGCGTCCGCGCCTCCTCCACGGGCACGCGCGCCTCGCCGCGACCGCCGAGGGCGACCGCGGCCAGCACAAACGCCAGCGCCGCCGCCACCCCGCATACGAGGTAGCCGATCGAGTAGGCGTTGTTGAGCGCGTGGAAGGCGATGTGCTTGAGCGGGTTGAACGGGATCAGGTGGCCGCCGGGCCCCGGAACCTGCGCCGGAACCGCGTTCTGGCCCAGCGGACCTGACCTGACGGCGCCGACCGCGGCCGCCACCGTGGGCCGCTGGGCGGCAGGAACGTGGGCCGGTGCGGCATAGAAGGCGTGCAGCGCGTGCTGCACCGAGGGTGAGGAGGCAACGCGCGCCTGAATGGCGGACGCGGCGCGGCTGAGCGCGATGGCGCCGACGATCGCCGGGCCCAGCGTGAAGCCGAAGTCGCGCAGCAGGCTGGTCGAGGCGCTCGCCATCCCCTCCAGTCCCTCCGGCACGGTGTTGACGGCCACCGCGGTCACCGACGAGATGCAGAAGGCAAAGCCGATGCCGACGATGACCAACGGAGCGATCACCGGCGCGATCGACAGGTTGGCCGCCGACAGGGTCGACAGCCAGAAGTCGCCGGCCGCCATGAGAGCAAAACCGCCGGTCAGCATCCACCGGGGGTTGATGCGCGGGAGCAGGCGGGCCGTCAGCGGGACCTGCAACAGCGTCATGCCCTGGAGCAGGACGAAGGCGATCGAGGTCTTCAGCGGCGTGAACAACTGGATCGCCGACAGGCGCACGCTGGAGTCATAGGCGGTGCCCAAAAACGCGAACATGCCGACGACCGTCACCACGGCGGTCACGGCAAAGGCCCGGTTGGAGAACAGATCAAGCCGCAACAGCGGCGCCCGCCGCCCCCGCTCGACGGCGACGAACAGGACGACGAAGACGGCCGCCACGATGAAGCCGACGACGACCTCCGTGCTCCCCCAGCCGCTTGTGGGCGCCTGGATGATCGCAAACAGCAGGGCGAACAGCGAGATGGCGATGGTGACCTGGCCGGGCCAGTCCAGCGAGCGGCCGGCCGGCGCCGACGAATCCCGCGCCAGCACGGCCGAGACCACCATGCTGATCAGGGCCAGGCCGGCCACGGCGACGAATGCCCAGCGCCAGCTGGCGTGAGGGTCTGAGCCGAACGCGGCCTTGGCGAGCAGGCCGCCGAGCACCGGCGAGACAAACCCGCCGGTCGACAGCGCCGCCGCCCAGATGGCGATCGCCCGGCCCCGCTCGTGCGCGGTGTGCGTCCCGGCGGCGATCATCGCCAGCGAGGTGGGAAACAGGGCGGCAGCGCCGATGCCGGAGAGCGCCTGACCGGCCCACAGCACGGCGACGCGGGTGCCCGTCGCCGTCGCGGCGCCGGGGGTGAGCACGGAGACGCCCTCGCCCGCCACCATCAGCGCGGCGCCGATGATCAGCAGCCGTTTGCGGCCAAACAGGTCGCCGAGCACGCCGAACGTCAGCTCCAGCAGCGTCACCGGCACGAGGAAGGCGTCCGAGATCCACGTCAGCTGCGCGGAGCTGGTGCCGAGGTCCTGCTGAAAGAGACCGTTGAGCACCGCAGGGATCGCCAGGCCGACCTGGGCGACGAGCACGGCGTAGGCGGCGGCAACGAGGGTCCCGCGGGTCAGGTGCAGGCCGGCGGCGTGCTCACGGTCCTGCGCCGAGGCTGGGCTGACGGAACTCATGTCTCCCTCCCGTTGAGGTTTTGCGGTCCCGTACCCGTTCTTTAGGTGTCGACTACCCGCTTTTTCGTCTGACGAACATCCGTGCGCTGTGCGTACGCCTGGGAGGGCTGGCGCGCCCCCATACCCTGCCTGTACCCTCAAGCCCACTCATGGCGTACGCCCAAGAGAGTCCGGGGAGGATGGGGTCGATCAACGAGCACGCTCCGGCGCTGGCCGCCGAATGGCGGCGCCTGGGGCGCGCGGCGACGGTCGTCGCCCTGCTGACCGCGCCGGCGTTCTTCCTCATCCTCTATGACTCCGACCGGCTCGGGCTTGCCCTGTCGCTGATCATCACCATCGCCGCCGTCATCGTGTTCCGGGGGCTGGTGGAGGTGATCGTCCGCAAGCTCATCCCGTCCCCCAGCCTGTACGGCGCCGATCAGCAACTGATGGAGCAGGACCTTGTCGCCCGGCGGCGCTACTGGTTCTGGCGCACCAAGTTCCGCCGGCTGCCGATGTGGATCCTGGCGATCCTTCTGCTGCTCGGCCTGTGCCAGTTGCTGTTCGCCTTCGCCGGTGTGAGCGCGCCGTTCCTCAACCCGTTCCAGGGCCTGCGCCAGATCTTCCCCCCGGACACGCTGCCCCAGCTGGCGCTGGTCTTCGTGCAGCTCCCGCTGCTGCTGTTCATCAACGTCTTCATCCTGTTCGGCCCGTTTCTGTTCATGGCCGCCCGCGGCATTCGCAGCTACGAGCCGGGCGATGCCAGCTGGGGCGTGAGGATGGAGGACGTCCGCGGTCAGGCCGAGGCCAAGGAGGAGATCACGCGGGTGATCACGCTGTGGGAGTCCGGCGAGGAGTTCGAGCGCGCCGGCGGCAAGCGTGAGCGCGGCCTGCTCTTCCTCGGCGCGCCCGGCACCGGCAAGACGATGATCTCCAAGGCGATCGCCACCAACTTCAACTGCCCGTTCGTCACGATCCCCGGCTCCGGCTTTGCCCAGATGTTCATGGGGATGGACGCGCTCGTCGTCCAGCTGCTCGCCCACAAGGCGCGCAAGCTGGCGCGCAAGTGGGGCGGCCAGTGCATCGTGTTCATCGACGAGATCGACGCCGTGGGGATGCGACGCCAGGCGCTGCAGGAGAGCTTCAGCGGCGCGAGCGCGTCGAGCGACGCCCATCCGACCAGCCTCAACGACCTGTGCTTCTTCGGCCCCAACGGATCGCTGACGCCGACCGGCGACATCGTGATCGAGAGCCGCCAGTGGCGGGAGCAGCTGTTCGCGCAGCGGGCGGAGACCAACCCCGCCCGCCACCAGGGCTTCCTCGCCTCGGTGGCCAAGCGCGTCAACGTCGCCTTCCCGGGGATGGGCGCGATGGGCTACCAGGGCCAGGCGCTCAACCAGCTCCTCGTCGTCATGGACGGCATGGGCGAGCCCCCGGTGTTCCGCAAGTTCATCACCAACCGGACCAACACGTTCCTGGACGCGATGTTCGTCATCCCGTCAAAGCTCGGCCGCCTCAAGCTCCGCCTGCCCACGCCCAAGCCCCGCAAGGAGGAGATCTACTTCATCGGCGCCTGCAACGTGCCCATCAACGTGCTGGACCCGGCGCTCACCCGGCCGGGCCGGATGGGCCGCCACATCTGGTTCCGCACGCCGACCAAGGACGACCGGCAGGACATCTTCGAGCTGTACATGGCCAAGGTCGCCCACGAGCCGGATCTCGACACCGAGCACCGCCGCGACGAGCTGGCCCGCATCACCAACGGCTACTCGCCGTCGATGATCGAGCAGTGCTGCTCGATGGCGCTGACGATCGCCCACGCCGAGGGTCGCCGTGAGTTCGCCTGGCGCGACATCGTCGAGGCGATGACGACCGTCGAGGCGGGGACGGCGCAGAACATCGACTACGTGCCGGAGGAGACCCGGGCCGTCGCCATCCACGAGGCCGGCCACGCGGCGGCCGGCCACATCTTCCTGGAGAAGGAGATCCTGTCCACCCGGCTGTCGATCCGCAAGCGGGGCAGCTCGCTGGGGCACTACCAGGGGATGGAGAAGGATGAGCGGTTCAGCCACTTCCGGGGCCGCGTGTTCGGCAGCCTGGTGATGACGCTGGGCGCGATGGCCGCCGAGCATGTCTTCTACGGCGAGAACTCCCAGGGCGTCAGCGGCGACCTCCAGAGCGCCACCGCCACCGCGGCGGCGATGGTCGGCATGTGGGGCATGGGCCCGGACGCCGTCGCCATCGACATCGGCGCCGACGTCATCGACGATGACGAACCGACGGTGGAGAGGCGCCTGGAGCGGATCGGCAACCGGATCATGAACCGCGCCAGCGCCGGCTCGCCGATGATGGGCGATCCGATCGCGGCCGTGCTCGGCGACCCGGAGAAGCGCCGGGCGGCCGCGCAGCTGCTCGGCCAGGCCTACGTCACCGCCTACACGCTGGTGGCGATCAACCGGGAGAAGATTGAGCGGATCGCCGACACCCTGGTTGAGCGCAAGGAGTTGCACGGCGACGAGGTCGTCGACCTGCTCGACAGCGTCGGCCTGATCCGGCCCCGCCTCGATCTCACCGATCCGACGACCTGGTCCCACGTATGAGCGAGCGCCACCGCATCGCCCGCTCCTCCGACGACGGCGCCTCGTTGAGTGCCGGCGTGCCCCCCACCACCGGAGCGCGCAGCCGGGCCCGGCGGCGGCGGAGCCGTTCGCGGCCGCTGGCGTCACCGCACTCCACCCGGTTTCGGTTGGTGACGGGGGTCCTCGGCGGGCTGGCGGTGGCCGCGGTCGTGGTCGCCGTGGCGATCGCCGCCCACGGCCGCACCGGTGCCGCAGCGGGCGCGAAGTGGTCGCAGTGGTCACCGCCGGACAGCGGCGCCCTCGGCGCCCGGGACATCGCCGACTACGTCGCCCCCTTCTACCGGATCTCCCCCGTCGACCAGCTGGCGGTGGTGACGGTCGTCAACCTGGAGAGCTCATCGGCCGCCGCCGCGGCCCAGGCGGCCGCCGCCAACGGCACCACTGCACCGGCCAGCAGCGGGCTGCAGGTCGCCGTTCGGCCAAACCCCAGCTCCAGCGCGGTCTCGCTGCTGGGCGGGAACACCATCGCCTACAACCTGTGCGGGATCGGCGGCCGCAACTGCGCCATCGGCGTCGGCCAGCCGTCCTCACAGCGGATGCTCCTGCTCCGGCGCGAGGCCCTGGAACTCGCCCTGTACACGTTCAAGTACATCGCGGGCACCCAGAACGTCGTCGCCATCCTCCCCCCGGGCCACACCCAGGTGACGAGCGCGCTGTCGAAGTCGCTGCCCACCTCCGACGCGTCCTCCGGCTCGCGGCCGATCGACATCGCCGTCCTGTTCGAGCGCCAGGAGCTGGCCCCGCTGCTCAGCCAGCCGCTGAGCGCCACGCTGCCGGAGCAGGTGCCGCCGACCGTGGCGCAGATGCCCACCGCGCCGGAGGCGGGGCTGGTGGAGCAGGTGACCGCCCGGGGCCTGTTCTCCGAGCAGCTCCAGCAGGCCCAGGACGGGTCCAGCCTCATCGT
>DASSZQ010000257.1:0-24891 GCA_035702755.1 Solirubrobacteraceae bacterium
GTCGACTTGCCGGCGCCGTTGGGGCCGATGATGCCGGTCAGCCGGCCCCGGGCAAACGCCATCGAGACGCCGTCCACGGCGGGCACGCCGTTGAAGGTGCGCACCAGGTCGCGGCACTCGAGGATGGTGTCGGTCGCCGTCCCCGGCCCGTCGGCGCCGACGGCCGGGACCGCGGCGCCGACGATGGGGGGACGCATTCCGGCCGGCGCCGGGTCGCCGGCCGGAGCGCCGTTGGCCGCCACCACACCGAGCGTTGTCGCCGGGGGCAGCGGACGGGTGGACAGCTTGCGCCGGCGCTCCGGGAGGATCCCCTGAGGCCGGAACCACAGAAACACCAGGATGAGCAGGCCGATGACGACCCACTGCAGGGCGGGGACGAGATTGGGGTTGCCGTTGACCGCCGGGATGTAGCGCGTGGCCTCCTCAAACGCGACCGGGACGAGGATGGCGCCGAGGATCGCGCCGCGATGGTTGCCCAGTCCGCCGATGATGACGGCGGCGAACAGCACGACGGTCTCGGCATAGCCCCACGCCTGCGGATCCCACAGGTTGATGAAGCCGACGAGCACCGCGCCAGAGAGGCCGGCGATGGCGCCGCCGATGACCAGCGAGGAGGTGCGCAGCGAGCGCAGGTTCTTGCCCAGTGAGTCGGCGACGAGATCGTTGTCGCGCATCGCCCGCAGCGTGCGGCCGAACGGGGAGCGCGTCAGCCGCTGGACGAACAGGTAGGTGGCGAACGCGAGGAGCAGCGCGACGATGCCGTAGCCCCACTGATACGTGGCGCCCTGCGGGTTGAAGTGGCTCTGCAGCGGCGAGGGGACGAGTGACAGTCCGGCGGCGCCGTTGAACAGTGGCACGTAGTTGTTGACCAGCAGGTTGAACATGACCGCGGTCACCAGCAGGCCGATGGCCGCGAAGTCACCGCGCAGGCGCCGCCCCACGATCGCGGCGAACGGGATGGCGAGCAGCCCGCCGACGATCGCCGCGCCGATCCAGGGCAGGGGGAAGGGGAGGTTCCAGCCCAGGACGTAATGCTGAAAACCGCCGTTGGCGCTGGCGCTCGGCAGCGAGAGAACGCCGGCGGTGTAGGCGCCGGCGGCCTGGAAGATGATGAAGCCGAAGTTGGTGACCCCGCCGATGCCGAACTGGTAGCTCAGCCCCAGGCAGGCGATGGCGTCCACGCCGGCGTAGACGAGGATGTTGGTGATGTAGTAGACCACGAGGTCAGGTCCTCCCCGCCTCAACCGGCGCGCCGAGCAGCCCGGTCGGCCGCACGGCCAGCATCGCCAGCAGGATGACGAACGCCACCACGTCCTTGTAGTCGGAGACGATGATGGCGGCGCTCACCTCGGTGGCCAGGCCGATCACCAGCGCGCCCAGCATCGCGCCGTACGGTTCGCCGGGCCCGCCGAGGAACACCGCGGCGAGGATGAGGACGAGGAACAGGTCGGTGCTCGTCGCGCCGAACGTCCCGGAGTTCATGGCAAAGGTGACGCCGGCCAGCCCGCACAATGCGCCGCTGATCAGCCAGGTGAGCATCACCACGCGCCGGGTGCGGATGCCGCAGTTACGGGCGAGGTTGGGGTTGGCCGCGGTGGCCCGCATCGCCTTGCCGAGCTTGGTGTAGCGGATGAGCGCGTGGACGAGCAGCATGACCACAATGGCCAGTCCGATGATGACCAGCTGGACGACGGTCAGCTCGATCGATCCGAGCGTGACCGTCGCCCCCTGGCTCATGTTGTAGGAGGTGTTGGTGGCACCGGCCACCGCCTGGGTGCCGAACTCCAGGATCAACGTCATCCCGAGGGAGACGATGACCATGGCGATCGGTGAACTGCCCCGCCGCTGAAACGGCGTGTACACCGCTGTGTTGAGGAACACGGACAGCAGGGCACCGGCAGCGATCCCCGCCAGCGTCGCGATCCAGACGTTGACGCCGTTGTTGTTGAGCGCGTAGGCGGCGAACATGGAGACGGTCATGACCGCCGCGTACGCGAGGTTGAGCACGTTGGTGACTGCGAACTGCAACGTGAACCCAACCGCCGCCAGGGCGAGCACGGCTGCACTGACGAAGCCGAACCCAACCGAGGTGACGAGGATGCTGCCGGTGACGAGCATGATGGCCTAGAGCCCCAATGCCCGCAGGGTGCTGACCGGGATGTTGCCGGTGACGTTGACGGCGCCGCTCGGCGAGTAGGTGTCGATCTGGAACAGACCGGCGGAGTCGTGGTAGGCGTCGAAGTTCGTCGGCCCACCCGGCCCCACGTAGCGGATCTGCTTGCCCGCCTTGAGCGCCGCGGCGCCCTCGGCAAACGAGTGCACGACGGTCGCGCCCGGAACCCCGTTGCCGATCTTGATCAGCCACGGCATCCAGGCCGACGTCGACGTGCTCTTGGCGGCGAGCATCGACAGGGCCGCCAGGTTGATCCCGTCGTACAGGTGCACACCGCCCGGCGAGGTCAGATACGTCGAGAAGTTGCCGGTCGATCCGACCTTGCCCTTCTCGGCGTTCATGGCGTTCGCGAACGCGGTGTACGAGGGACCGCTCGTCAACGTGACCAGGTTGTCGGCGGCGAAGTTGGACGCGAGCGTGCTCGCCCCCACCGCCTTGGCCACCGACTTGTACCAATCCGGCGAGATCGTCGCCGACGTGCCGATGATGGGGATCATCTTGCCGCCGTTGAGCTGCTTGACCTCGCTCATGAACGACGCCTCTGTGGGGCCGAGGGCCTCGGTCATGATCGCGTCCGGGTGCGAATTGACGATCGTCGCCGCCTCGGTGCGGAACGTCGTTGCGTTGAGGTCGAGCGTCTCATTGGCGGTCATCGTGATGCCGGCCTTCTTCAGGGCGGCGATCGCCGGCTGCACGAACGTCTGTGAGCCGATGTCGTTGCCGAACGCGAGCGCGACCTTCTTGTAGCCCTTCTGCTGGGCGATGGCGGTCATCGCGTAGGACTCGGACAGGTCAGGCGGAACGAGCCGGTAGAAGTACGGGAACTTCACATGGTCGAACTCCGACTGGCCGGTCATGCAGAACGACACGGTGTGGTTGGCGCCGAAGATCGGCACCACCGAGGCCGCCTCGTCCGAGGTGCAGCCGATGACCAGCGCCGGGCTGCCCGATGCGTACATCTGATGCACGGCGGGGACGGCGTCGGCCGGGTCGCCGCGGGTGTCGACGGTCTTGCAGCCCATCTGATGGCCGAGGATGCCCCCGGCGGTGTTGATGGCATGGGTGGCCGCCGAGCAGGCGACCAGGTATGTGGGGCCGAGCGCGCCGTCGGTGCCCGTGAACGGGGCGACGTCGGCGACGGTCAGCGATGCGCCGCCGGAGCTTCCGCTCCCGCCGGCGCTGCTCGCGCTGCTTGAGGCGCCGCCACCCGCGGCGCTGGAGTTGCCGTTGGAGCTGCTTCCGCAGCCTGCGGCAACGAGGGCCAGCACGGCGATGAGCAGCGCCGGCACCAGCAACCTCCAGGGTGACCTGCCTGTGGACCTGCTTTGCCTCATGCTTCTCTCCTCCTCCTCACGGACACTGCTGATCTAGAAGGTGGCCTTGTCCGACACGGGGGGGACCCACGGCCAGCCGTTGCGGCCGCCGTCCTCGGCGACGACGCGGTTGGCAATGCGTCCCAGACCTTCGACGGCGACCTCCAGCAGGTCGCCAGGTTGTAGCCACACCGGCGGAGTGCGCGCGAAGCCGACGCCGCCAGGCGTGCCGGTCGCGATCACATCGCCGGGTCGTAGGGTGGTGAACGAGGAAACGTACTCGACGCACCGCGGGATGTTGAAGATCATCTGCGCGGTGCTCGCCGACTGCATGACCTCACCGTTGAGCGTCGTCGTCAGCTGGACGTCGGAGGCGTCGAGCTCGTCGGTGGTGACGATCTCCGGGCCGACGGGCATCGTGCCGTCGAAGTTCTTCCCCGGCGTCCACTGGGTGGAGGCCCGCTGCCACTCGCGGGCGGTGCCATCCATGACGATCGTGTAGCCGACAATCGCCTCCAGGGCATCCTCGGCTCGGATGTAGCGGCCGCCGCGGCCGACGACCAGCCCCAGCTCGCCCTCAAAATCAAAGCGCGATGTCAGCTCCGGCTTGACGAGGTCGCCGTAGGGAGCGGCCACGGATTCGGCGCCGCGGACGAACACCTCCGGCCACTTGGTGGGCGGGCGCCCGCCCTCCAGCGCGTGCTCGACGTAGTTGACACCGAAGCACAGGATCCGGCGGGGTTCCGGGACGGCGGGACCGTATTCGGCATCGGCCAGCTCGCGTCCATCCTGCTCGGCGGCGCGGGCGACCAGTTCCATGACCTCAGGTCCGCCGGCGAGGGCGGCGTTGAGATCGGCAAGGCGGCTGTCCCCAGTGGCCTGCGCCACGTCCACGTAACCGCTGCGTCCGCGCACATGCAGGCGCAGACCATCCTCCGTGATCACGGTAGCGAGTCTCACAACTGACGTATCTCCTCTCTCAAAAGCGACACTCCGCAGACCATTGGTCCGGATGTGTCGGATTGGTCGGCAACGTACACCCGGCGGCCGAGCAAGTCAACGTCGAACGATTAGAGCTGTATGAATGCGGGTGGCGGAGCCGCCCACCACGACGCCCTGCCCACGCGGCGTATGTGGTGGGTGCCGGGGCCATCGCGGTGCTGGGGCTCCTGCTCGCGTCGGGGTTGACGCTGATGCTGCGCCGGGGCTGACCGCGCGGGGCGCGTGCCCGGTTTCGATGGGGGGTGGGCGCCGGGCCGCCGTGGTGGTCTGGGGGCCATGATCGTCACGAAAGGGCGAACGGCGGCGGTGAAGGGGGTGAGCCGAGGGGTTGTGGGATCTCACTTACATATGGGATCAGAAACCTCCCAGCACCTCGACGCGGCGATGGCCCGGCTTGCTGGGCCCCAGCACGGCAACATCACCCATACACCGAGGTATTGGCCGTGCGGCTCGTCGTCCTGGCCCGCCCGGACGCCGTGATCGCAGGAAGGTAGGATTGGTTGCGCGCGCCGGGGCGGTCGCGTTTAATGGCCGCTGCTGGTTTCCAACGCCGGGGGACTCAACAAGCCGACATGGCGATCTCACCACCACCCTCCCAGCCCCAGCCGTCGCCGTACGGCCGTGACCTGGCGCGCGTCATCCTCACCCGTTGCGAGGATCCCGCGTTTGCGCCCGGAGGCCGGCTGCCCAACGAGCGCAGCCTCGCCGCTGAGCTGGGGGTGACCCGGACGCTGGTGCGCCACGCGCTCACGGTGCTGGAGGCCGAGGGGCGGATCTCGCGCGAGGTGGGACGGGGCACGTTCCTGAAGCCGGGCGCGATCGGCTCAGACGGCGCGTCGGAGAGCGTCACCGAGGTGGGGCCGGCCGATGTCATGGCGTCGCGGCGGCTGATTGAGCCGCACGTGCTGCCGCTCGTCGTCGCCTGGGCGACCCAGCGCGACTTCGACGAGATGCGCCGCTGCCTGGCGGGCGGCGCGCGGGCCGAGGACGCCGCCGAGTTTGAGGTGTGGGACTTCGCGCTGCACCACGCGATCGTCGCGGCGAGCCGCAACCCCCTGGTCATGGTCATGTACGACGTCGTCGAGCGGGCGCGCAAGGGCGAGATCTGGGGCAACCTCAAGCTGCGCAACGACTCCCGGGAGCGGCGCGACGCCTACCAGGCCGAGCACGTCCGCCTGGTCGACGCCCTGCTCGCCCGGGATGCCGACGAGGCCGTCGCCGCGATGGAGGACCACCTCCAGCACGTGCAGGCAAACCTGCTGGCGGCGACGCGGCAGCGTTCCGGCGACTGACGCGCGAGCCGCGCCCGCCCGGAGAGGCGAGCGCCCTGTTTGTTCGAAACGCGGATCGTCGCCGGGCGATTTCGCCTGTGGGTGGCCTATAGCGGCGGGTATGTTCGAGCCCGTCAGCCCCGCATCCGGGTTTCGAACAGGCCGCGGGTCCTCGCCCGCATCCCGCCCCCGGGGCCTGCGCCCCGGGTTCACTGCTGCCGGTAGTCGCTTCGTCGAACCCTTTTTCAGAGATCGGCGCTGACCCGGTGCAGCGGCTCGACGCCCAGCTTGGTCCTGGAACACCCAGTCACACGGCCTGATGGGATAGGCCTACGCGGAGGCGGGCGGACTCACCGGCTCGCCGGGCGGCGGGATCTCCCGCGCCACCGAGCGCCGGGCGAGCAGGAAATAGACGGCCCCGCCGACGACGGCCCCCAGGAACACGCTGAAGTCGGCACCGCCGGTCGCGGTGGAGAGCGGGCCCTGCCAGACGGTGGTGTCCAGCCCGGAGGCGGCAGCGGCCATGCCGATGAGCTGGGCGACGAGGGCGGGGAGGTGCAGGCCGCCGTTGCGCCAGTAGATGCCCCGGCGGCCGCCGAGCAGCGAGGCGGGGTGGTAGCGGCCGCGGCGGATGAGCCAGTCGACGAGGAAGATCGCCACCCACGGGGCGATCCAGACGATCATGAACAGCAGGAAGTCCTCGATGAAGCTGTAGAACGAGCCGGAGAACACGGCGGCGGCGGTCAGGCCGCCGGCGACGAACGTGTCGATCAGCACCGTCTGCCAGCGCCGGATCGAGGGGATGATCGCCTGGAGCGTCAGCCCCGACGAGTACAGGTCAAGGCTGTTGATGGCAAACAGCTGGATGACGACGAAGGCGAGGTACGGGATGAGAAACCAGCCGGCGAAGGCGTGGGGCAGCCCGGAGATGGGGTCGGTGGCCGAGCTGACCGCGGTGGCCACGGCGGCGCCGAGCAGGCTGAGCAGGGTCGACGGGACATAGCCGCCGAGCGCCACGGCGCCCACGATCCGGCGCCGGCTGGCGTCCGGCGGGAGGTACCGCGAGTAGTCGTTGGCGTTCATCACCCAGCCGTAGCCGCCGGCCGACAGGATGAGCGCGAGGGCGATCATCATCGTCTGCCAGTTGGCGGTGGCGCCCGCGCCCAGATGCACCTTGGGCAGCGTCAGGATCGCCAGCAGGATGAACAGGACGATGAACGGCGCCACGAGCAGGCGCAGGACGCGGAGCATCGTGCCGTGGCCGAGGAGGGGGAGGACGAGCTGGATCAGGGCGGCGGCGACGATCAGGCCGACCTTGAGCCCGGTGGAGGTGTGGACGCCCGCCTGGCCGGCGAGCGCCAGGCCGGCGAGAACGACGAGGAACAGCCCCTCGGTCTCGTAGCCCACCTGGGTGATCCAGTTGAACACCGACACCAGCCGGGCGCCGTTGGAGCCGAAGGGGGCGCGGGTGATGGCGAACACCGACGTGCCGGCGGCCGGCCCCTGGAGGCTGCCGATCCCGGTCACGAGGTAGGAGAGGTTGCCGACGGCGATCACCAGCGCCGCCTGCCAGAACGAGAGCCCCAGCGAGACAACGAGCGCGCCGTAGACGAGGTACTCGACGTTGAACAGCGCGCCCGCCCACATCCACAGCAGGTCCCGGGGGCGGCCGCGGCGCTCGGACACCGGGATGTGGTCGATGCCCCGCGCCTCAAACGCGGGCTCGTCGGCGATCGACCCGCCCGGCATGCCCGGGCGATCCTGCACGGCGGCGGGAGTCACGGGTAGCCCCATACCCATTGGCGATGGGGCGTGAACGGGGGCCGTCAGGCGACCTGTACCGGCACGTACTCAAACCGGTCGACGTCGACCAGCCCGCCGTCGGTGAGCCGAAGCTCCGGGATGACCGACAGGGCGATGAACGACAGCTGCATGAACGGCTCCTCGACGGTGACGCCCAGGCGCTCGGCGGCGACCCGCTCCAGCGCGGCGAGCCGCTCGGAGATCTCAGCGGCGCTGCGGTCGCTCATCAGCCCGGCGAGCGGGAGCGCGACCTCGGCGGCGACGGCGCCGTCGAGCACCGCCACCTGGCCGCCGCCGATCTCGGCCAGCCGGGCGACGGCGGCCGCCATGTCGGCCCCGGAGCGGCCGACGACGACGCAGTTGTGGGCGTCATGGGCGACCGTGGAGGCGATCGCGCCGCGTTGCAGGCCAAACCCGGTCACAAACCCGCGGCCGATGCGCCCGGTGGCGTGATGGCGCTCCACGACGGCGGCGTGGGCGAGGTCGGCGCCGTCGCCGGTCACAAGCTCGCGGCGGCGGGTGGTCAGACTGCGGCTCTCCACGCCGACGGCGCGGATACGGGTGCCCGGTGCGACCGGCAGGACGAGGTCCTCGGCCTGCGGCGGGCGGCCGATGCGGACCGTGTCGCGCAGCAGCGGCGGCGGGGGCGAGGCCGGCACCGCGCCGTCGACGAGCACCCCGTCCCGCGCGACCAGCCGTCCCGCCTGCCACACCCGGGCGGGCGACCAGGTCTCAAGGTCGGCGAAGGCGAGGATGTCGGCCTGGTGGCCGGGGCCGAGGCTGCCGAGATGGGTGAAGCCGTGATAGCGCGCCGGGTTGGTGCTCGCCAGAAGGATCGCGTCGACCTCGGAGATGCCGGCGGCGACGGCCAGCCGGGCGCAGTCGTTGATGTGGCCGAGCGAGCGCAGCGTGTCCGGTTCCCGGTCGTCGGTGCAGAAGGCGGCCAGATCAGGTCCGTGCGCGACGATGCTCGGCGCCAGCGCGACGAGGTTCTGGCTCGCCGAGCCCTGGCGCAGGAACACCCACAGGCCCTTGCGCCGCTTCTCCTCGGCCTCCTCGAGCCGGGTGCTCTCATGGTCTGACTCCACGCCGGCGGCGATGTAGGCGTCCAGCCGAGGCCCGGAGACGCCGGGGATGTGGCCGTCGACGCGCAGCGGTCCGGCGGCGGCGACGCGTTCGAGCATCTCCGGCTCGCCGGCGATGATCGCCGGGAAGTTCATGACCTCGGCGACGCCGAGGGCGCCGTGGCGGTCGATCAGCGTCCGGATGTCGCCGGCATCCAGCGTCGCTCCCGCGTACTCAAACTCCGACGCCGGCACGCAGCTGGAGGCGTAGACGGCGAAGGTGAACGGCAGCGGCGCGGCCGCCTCCATGAGCGCGAGGATCCCGGCCACGCCGAGGACGTTGGCCAGCTCATGGGGATCGGCGGCGACCGCCGTCGTGCCCAGCGGCAGGACGGTGGCGACGAACTCGTCGACCCACAGCTTGGTCGACTCCAGGTGCATGTGGGCATCGACGAAGCCCGGGGTGAGGGCGGCGCCGGCGACATCGACTGTCTGGAGCGCGTCGCGCTCGCCCCAGCCGGCGATGACGCCGTCGGCGATCGCCAGGGAGGTCTCGATGAATTCGCGGGTGGCCGCGCTGAAGACCCGCCCGCCGCGGATCAGCAGGTCGGCCGGCTCGTCGCCGCGCGCCACCGCCAGCGCGTGCGCGCTCGCCGGAGGTCGTGCCATGGACCGCCAACTGTCGCACATCCGGAATAATCCCCGGCCGTGCTTCTCCGGCTGCGTCGATCAGTGGGAAGGGTCGGCGCGCTTGCCGTGCTTGCCCTGGCCGTCTGGCTGCCCGCCCAGGCCCAGGCGTACTCCGCCCGTGTCTCGGTCGGATCGCCGCTGGCGGTGCGGCCGGTCGCGCCCAACTTCCTCGGCCTGGCGCTGGAGTACAACACGATTCCCAAGTGGGCCGGAGCGACGCCGCAGTCGGTCAATCCGGTGTTCGCGACGCTCCTGCACAACCTCGATCCGGACGGGCACCCGGTGATCCGCGTGGGCGGGCAGAGCACCGATCGCTCCTGGTGGCCGGTGCGGGGGATCCCCCAGCCGCTCGGCGTGACCTACAACCTGTGGCCGGGCTGGACGGCGGCGGCACAGAGCCTGGCGCAGGCGACCGGGGCGCGGCTGCTGCTCGGCATCAACCTGGAGGCGAACCGGACGCGCATCTCCCAGGTCGAGGCCAACCAGTTGGTCAGCCGCATCGGCGCCAGCCACATCGCGGCGCTGGAGATCGGCAACGAGCCGGACCTGTATCCGCTGATGCCCTGGTACCGGACGCTGCACGGGCGTCCCATCCCGTGGTACAGCCGCGACGGGAGCCCCATCTATTCCCGCCCGCTCTCCTACAGCCCGCAGAACTACGCCCAGGAGTTCACCCGCACCCGCCGGGTGCTCCCGCATGTGCCGCTCGCGGGGCCGGAGACGGGGCAGGGGCCGTGGATGAGCATGTTCGCCGGCTTTGTGGGGCGCGGATCTCAGGTGCGGATGCTCACGTCCCATGTCTACGGGCTCAACCAGTGCATCACCGACCCGCGGTCCCCCCAGTACCCGTCGGTGCCCAACCTGCTGAGCATCGTCAACTCCCGTGACGTCATTCCCGGCATCGGCCCGTACATCGCGCGCGTGCACCGCTTCGGCGGGAGCTACCGCATCGACGAGATGGGGTCGATCAGCTGCAACGGGCGAGCGGGCGTCTCCGACACCCTCGCCTCCGGGCTGTGGGCGATGGACACGCTGTTCGCCATCGCGTCGGCCGGGATCGACGGGGTCAACCTCCACACCTACCCCAACTCAGACAACGGGCTGTTCGACCTCACGCGCGGCCCCGCCGGGTGGGAGGCGACCGTGCATCCGCTGTACTACGGGGCGCTCATGTTCGAGCAGGCGGCGCCCGCGGGGTCGCGGCTGCTGCGCGTCGGCGCGGGCAACCAGAGCCGGCTGCGGGCGTGGGCGACCCGCGGCCCGGATCACCGTGTCCGGGTGCTGCTCATCAACGACAGCCTCGGCGCCGCCGCCCGCGCCACCGTCCGCCTCGCCGGCCGCCATGGCCCGGCCGGGCTGGAGCGCCTGCGCGCCGCCAGCGCCTATGCCACCGGCGGGGTCACGCTGGGCGGCGAGAGCTTCGGTCCGACCACGACGACCGGCGTGCTCCCGGCCCCCACGCCGCTCACGGCGGCCGCCCACGGCGGCGCCTACACGGTGACGCTGCCGGCCGGGAGCGCGGCGCTTTTGACGATTTCGCCGGCATAGGACCGCCCGGCGCAGTCGCCGCCGATCCTCGCTTGACGCCGGCGCCGCACGGAGTACCGTGAACCTGTGCTGACCGATGCGGTTCAGTTCGGAGGGGGGCACTTTCATCCAGGGCAGGCAGGCCTGTTGGGCGCGCTGATCCTCCTCGCCTGTGTCGTGTGCATCGGCGCGGTGGTCGTACCCCTGCTGGGGGTGGCGATGGCCGAGTCCCAGCGGGCGCTGCGGTCATGGCGGGGCCGCCGTCGGCGGCTGCGAGCGGCGGCGAGCTCGGAGCTCCGGGCCC
Source organism: Solirubrobacteraceae bacterium (assembly GCA_035702755.1). Lineage (GTDB taxonomy): Bacteria > Actinomycetota > Thermoleophilia > Solirubrobacterales > Solirubrobacteraceae > Palsa-465. The sequence goes on from DASSZQ010000257.1 coordinate 11,148, forward strand.
GGGCGATGATGAGCGAGCTGTGCCCCCACGGCTGGCGCGCCCAGATCACCATGGTCGGCGGCGGGGAGGCCGATGCCGCCGGCGAGGGGAGCGGCGCAGACGGCGGCCGCCGCGGCCGGGTGGCGCTTGACTGGGCCGAGCTCCAGGACGAGAACGGGCGCCCGGCGGTCATGCGGCGGGTGTGGGCGCCGACGATCGGCCAGGCGCTTGAGGCGATGGTCGCCGACCGCCGCACCGACGAGGCGCTGGAGGACATCGAGCTCCGGGCGCGCGCCGAGGGCATGCTCTGGCCGGATCATTAGACGCCGCGGGCGGTCAGCGCGCGGCACCACCCGGGCCGGGACGGTCTGAAACCATAGGCTGCGGGTAGGCGTCGTCTTCGGATGAACGAGGCGGAGATCGTCATTGGGCTGCTCGCCGGGGTGGCCTTCCTCGGCGCTGTGGCGCGGCGGGCGGGCCTCCCGTACGCGCCCGTGCTCGTCATCGGCGGACTGGTGGTGGGCGTCATCCCGGGCATCCCGCACATCCACCTGGACCCTGAGCTCGTCCTGTTGGGGTTCCTGCCGCCGCTCGTGTACTCGGCGGCCTTTCAGGCGGCCAGCTATGACCTGCGCCCCAACGTCGTCCACATCCTGACGCTGGCGACGGGACTCGTCCTGCTGACGGTCGGCACGGTGGCCGCCACCGGGCATGCCATTGCCGCGCTGCCGTGGGCCAGCGCCCTGGTGCTCGGCGCGCTGGCCGCGCCCACCGACCCCGTCTCGGCGAGCTCGGTGATGCGTGACGTCGGCGCGCCGGAGCGGATCGTCGCCATCCTGGAGGGCGAGTCACTCATCAACGACGGGACGGGGCTGGCCGTCTTTCAGGTCGCGGTCCTGGCCGCGGGCGGCGGGATCTCGGTCGCCTCGGGCGTGACGCACTTCATCGCCATCTCCATCGGCGGCTCCGCGGTGGGGCTGGCCTCCGGCTGGATCCTCGTCCGCGTGCGCCGGCGCCTGGACGAGCCGTCACTGGAGATTGTGCTTGGGCTGCTCGCGGCGTTCGGCTCCTACGTCGCCGCCTACGCGATCGGCTGGTCCGGCGTGCTGGCCGCGGTCACCGCCGGGCTGTATGCCGGCCGGCACGCCGAGGACATCAGCTCGCCGGGGGCCCGGATCAACATGGAACCGTTCTGGGACGCCCTGACGTTCGTGCTGGAGTCGATGCTGTTCCTGCTCATCGGGCTGGAGCTGCCGGTGATCGTCTCCGGCCTGCACGGCAACCTCGGCGACGGCATCCTCCAGGGCGTGGGGGTGGTCGCCGCCGCGGTCGCCATCCGGGCCGCCTGGATGGCGGCGCTGCGGATCATGCCCAGCGGCGTGGGGCGGGGCCTGGCCGCGGCGGTCGAGCGGCTGCTGCGGTTCGGCCGGCGGTGGCGGGGCCGGGAGGAGCCGCCGGAGGGCGGGGAGGAGGCCTCCGAGGGCCGGGAGGAGCGCGCCGAGGAGGAGGTGCTGGTGGAGCCGCTCTCCGGCCGGGAGCTGACCGTGCTCGGCTTCAGCGGCATGCGCGGCGCCCTGTCGCTGGCCGGAGCGCTGTCGATCCCGCTCACGGTCGGCGGTCACGCGTTCGCGGGCCGGGACCACGTCATCTTCCTCGTCTACGTCGTGGTGATCGGCACGCTCGTGCTGCCGAGCCTGACGCTGGAGAGGCTGGTGCGCCGGCTGGGCCTCGCCCTGGGCGATCAGCTGCGCCGCCTTGATGTTCACGCCCGGACGCGCATCGTCCACGCCGGGCTGGCGCGGCTGGAGGAGCTGGCGCCGGATGCCGGCGTGCCGGAGGCGACCCTGGACCGGCTGCGCGCGGTTCTGGAGCTGCGGCTGGAGCGCCTTGACGCCCGCACCCGGCGCGACGGAGACGGCCCGGAGCCGGAGACCGCCGAGGTCGAAGCCGCCGTGCGCCGCCTGCGCCAGGAGGTGATCAGCGCCGAGCGGGCTGCCCTGGCGGAGCTGCGCCAGGAGCGCCGGACGCCGACGCAGGTGCTCGGCCGCATCCAGCACGACATCGATCTCGACGAGATCCGGATGCACTAGCGCCCCGTCGGAAGTGAGGCGCCCGTGGAGGTGAAGCGACCGTTGTGTTCGAGATCCGGATCGCGGCCGCGGATCTCGAACGGTTCGGTTGCTGAGCGTGCTTGAGAGGCGAAATCGCGGAGGCCGACCCCGGATTTCGTACAAGCATCGCGCTCCGGGGCCTGGTCCTCTGCATCGCCGCCGTTGTGCGATGAACGGGGCCGGAGTGCAGCGCCCCGCCCGTCCGCGGCAGCCTCACGTATGCGTGTCCGCGGGCACCGTTTTGGCCGCGCCTGCCATGTTGGGCCTCCGTTCGTCGCTTCCAGTGGCGCCGGGCGAGTTACCCGGCCTCCGAGCGGGAAACGTGACCGGTCCGAGCGGAGGGTCATCCGGCCCGCGCAGACGGGACACTGTGCGACATGAGCGAGCTCTACGGAGGGGTCGAGACGGGCGGCACGTGGTGCGTCTGCGCGCTGGGGGCGGGCCCGGATCAGATCGCGGCCGAACAGACGTTTCGCACCGGTGCGCCGGCCGAGACGCTTGAGCGCATCGTCGCGTTCTTCGCCTCCCAGCCGCGGCCGCGGCCGCGGGCGATCGGCATCGGCGCCTTCGGCCCGGTTGATCTTGATCCGGACTCGCCCACCTGGGGTCACGTGACGACGACGCCGAAACCCGGATGGGCGCACACCGCCGTCGCCACCGTGATCCGTGACCGCCTGAACGTGCCCGTCCACTTCGACACCGACGTCAACGCGGCCGCGCTCGGCGAGCATCGCTGGGGGGCCGGCCGGGGGTTGGAGAGCCTGTGCTACCTGACCGTCGGCACCGGCATCGGCGCCGGCATCATCGTCGGCGGCCGGCCGCTGCACGGGCTCATCCATCCGGAGCCCGGCCACCTGCGCATCCCCCACGACTCCGAGCGCGACCCATTTGCCGGCACCTGCCCCGTCCACGGCGACTGCTGGGAGGGGCTGGCCGCCGGCGGCGCCATCGGCCGGCGGTGGGGGTGCGACCCGGCCGAGCTTGACGACGACCATCCGGCGTGGGCGCTGGAGGCCGAGTACGTGGCCCTGGGGATCCTCAGCATCGTCACCGTCGTCTCCCCGCACCGGGTGGTCGCCGGCGGTGGGGTGATGGAGCGACCCGGCCTGCTGCCGGCCGTCCGCGGCCGGCTGCGCGAGCTCGTCGGCGGCTATCTCGACACGCCGCTGCTCGGCGACGCCATCGACGACTACGTGGTGGCGCCGGAGCTGGGCGACCGGGCCGGAGTCCTCGGCGCGATCGCGCTCGCCGCCGCCGGCGAGGGTGCCGGGTCCGGCTGAGCGCCGCGCGGCGCCCCCCGGGCGCGGCGCGGCGCCCGGCGCGGAGCCGCAGGACTCAGACGCCGGCCGACGGCGCCCGGACCCGGCTACAGCTGACCGGTAACCGGACCGATAAGGCGGCAGATGATGTGGCCAGACGCCTCCGGGGCGCAGCCCGCCCACGATCCTGAGCGCGACGCTCCCGGCGCTGCGCCTGACCCTGCGCGGACGGTGCCGCTGGACCGCCGGGTCGCGCTCGCCTGGGGCCGGCGCCGGCACGACCACTGGCACGAGCACTGGATCCGGTCCACCGAGGCACTCGCCCGCCTCCAGGAGCGCCACTGCATGGCCGACGCCACGATCGACGAGATCGACGGCCGGGACATCCGGATCGGCGACCGCTGGCTCACCGATTACGCGTCCGGCGCCTACCTGGGCCTTGACCTTGACGAGGAGATCATCGATGCCGTCCCCCGATACCTGGCGCGCTGGGGCACGCACCTGAGCTGGTCGCGCCTGGCCGGCAGCCCCGTCCTGTATGAGGAGATTGAGGCGTCGCTGGCCGCGCTGCTGGGCTGCGAGGACGTGCTGACGCTGCCGAGCGCCACCCACGTCCACCTCGCCGTCATCCCGGTGCTCGCCGGCGGCGGGACCGTGTTCCTCGACGACCGCGCGCACCGCACCGTCCACGACGGCTGCGCGCTGGCCACGGCTCGCGGCGCCACCGTGGTGCGCTTCGCCCACAACGACCTCGACGAGCTCGCCGCCCGCCTGCGCGAGCCCGGCCGGCGCCGTCCCGGGTTGATCTGCCTCGGCGGCGTCAACGCCGTGACCGGCGAGCAGGCGGACATCGCCGCCGTCGCCGCCCTGGCCCGCGCCCATGATCTCCGGCTCTACGTCGACGATGCCCACGGGGTCGGCGTGCTCGGCGCGCGGGCCGCGCAGGAGCCCTGCCCGTACGGCATCGGCGGCAGCGGCAGCGTCCGCCACGCGGGGGAGACCTACGACAACGTCATCCTCGTCGGCGGCGGCTCCCGCGCCCTCTCGGCCGGGCTGGCGTTTGTGGCCTGCCCGTCGGCGACCAAGCGCGTGCTCAAGACCGCCGCCGCGCCCTATGCGCAGTCCGGCGCGGCTTCGGTGGCGGCGCTGGCCATGACGCTGGAGGGTCTGCGGGTCAACGAGCTGCGCGGGGACGGCCTGCGCACCCGGCTGTACCGGCTGACCGCGCGCCTGCGGCGGCGCATCGACGAGCTTCAGATCGCCACCCCCAGCCGCTCCAGCCGCTCCGGGCTGCCGATCCTGGCGCTTCCCCTCGCCGACGCCGGCCGCATCGATGAGGTCGGCGAGCTGCTGTTTGACCGGGGCGTGTACGCGACGCCCGTGGTCGCCCCGCTCGTTCCCGGCGACGAGGCCGGCTTCCGGGTGCGGCTGACCGCCGTCCACACCGACGAGCACGTCGACCACCTGGCGGATGTGCTGGCCGAGCTCGCCGGGCACTTCAAGGTCTCCACCCAACCTGCCGAGTAACGCGGCATGGCCCCCGGGAAGCCGACCGTCGCCGTGCTCGCCCGCCACCACGCGTGGTGGGCGTTCTTGGCGCTGGGTGCGGCCGCGGGCGCCCTGTATCTGTTCGTGCCGCCGCTGCGGGGCAACGGCGCACTCGCCGACTGCCTCGGCCTGTACGCCCTCGCCGCCGTGGTCAGCGGGGTGCGGATGCACCGGCCGCGGGCGCGCTCGGCATGGTGGCTGTTCGTCGGGGGCCTGGCGCTGCTGTGGCTCGGCGAGTTCTACACGCACAGCGTCGGCGGCCTGCTCGGCATCCGGGTGCGCTTCCCATCGGTCGCCGACGGGTTCGGCCTGCTCATGTATCCGGTGGTGATCGCCGGCGTGGCGCTGCTGGTGCGCCGGCGAAACCAGCGCGCCGACGGGCCGGGAGCCGTCGATGCGCTGATCATGACGCTCGGTCTGGGGCTCGTCTCGGCGACGGTGCTGATCGCGCCCTACCTTCATGGCAGGGGGGTGGGAACCGCACCCCAGCTGGTCGCCATCGGCTACTCGCTGGGCGACACGCTCCTGGTCGGCGCCGGGATCCGGCTCGCCGTCGACGGCGGCAAGCGCCGTCCGGCCTTCTATCTGCTCATCGCCGGGATGGTCGCGATGTTCGTCGGCAACGACCTGCACGGCGTGCTGATGCTCCACCACGCCTACCGGCATCAGGCGTGGGTCGACGCCGGCTGGCTGCTGTTTCTCCTGTGCTGGGGCTCGGCGGCGCTGCACCCCTCGATGCGCGAGCTCGCCGAGCCGGAGGCCGAACGCCAGCCCCGGCTGACCAGCCTGCGTCTGTTCCTGCTCGCCGCCGCCACCCTCGTCGGTCCCACCGTGGCGGCCCTGAAGGTCGGCCCGCTGCACAAGTGGGACCTGCTGTTCACCCTCACCGCCTCGATCCTGCTCTTCGGTCTCGTCCTCGGCCGCATGGCCGGACTGTTGCGGGCGCGCGAGCGCTCGGCGGCGCGCGAGCGGGCGCTGTCGGCCGCCGGCGGGCTGCTCGTGGCCGCCACCGCGCCGCAGGAGATCATCATCGCCACCCTGCAGGCCGTCGCCGACTTCGGCGAGGAGGCGATCGAGGCCCGGCTGTGCCGCCTCGGCCGAGATCAGGACGGCGTCATCGCGATCGATCACCGCGGCGCCCTCGGCGAATGGACGATCTCCAAAGAGGTGGCCGCGCTCCTGCAGGACCGCGACGCCGGGACCGTCTCGGCGCTGCCCGCCTACGCCCGCGACCAGCTGCGGCTGCCGGAGCTCGACGCGCCGGTGATGGGGCTGGAGCTGCGGCCCGGCGGCGCGGCGAACCCCATGCTGATGCTCGTCGTCTCCGGCGAGGCGGTGGGCGAGCAGGAGACGCGCTATGCGCTGCGCACCCTCGCCCACCAGGTGGCGCTGGCGCTCGGCAGCGCCGAGCTGGCCGAGGAGGTCCACCGCCAGGCGAGCGAGTCGCGCTTCTCGACGCTGGTGCAGAACTCGACCGACCTGATCACCGTGCTCGCCGCCGACAACACGATCCTCTACCAGAGCCCGTCGATCGAGCGCGTGCTCGGCTACACCGCGGAGGAGGTCATCGGCCGCTCGTTTGAGGATCTGCTCCATCCGGACGAGCAGGGCCGGATGCTGCGCCGGCTCACCGACGGCGCCGGCGCCACCGGCCGCCCGGAGGTCATTGAGTGCCTGCTCCAGGACAAGGACGGCGATCTCCGCCATTACGAGATCCTCCACACCGACCTGCTGAGCGATCCGGCGGTGGGCGGCATCGTGCTCAACGGCCGCGACATCTCCGAGCGCAAGAAGTTTGAGGAGCAGCTCGCCCACCAGGCGTTCCACGACCCCGTCACCCACCTGGCCAACCGCGCGCTGTTCAACGAGCGCGTCCGCCACGCCGTCGCCCGGACGCTGCGCGAGGGCGTCGGCATGGCCGTGCTGTTCGTCGACCTCGACGACTTCAAAACCGTCAACGACAGCCTCGGCCACGCCGCCGGTGACCGCGTGCTGATTGAGGCCGCCCAGCGCATCTCGGCCAGCGTCCGCGCCGCCGACACCGCCGCCCGCTTCGGCGGCGACGAGTTCGCGATCCTGCTGGAGGACGTCAACGACCTGCAGCACGCCGCCGAGACGGCTCAGCGGGTGCTCGACGCCCTCAGCCGCCCCATCCAGCTGGAGCACAACACGCTGACCGTCCGCGCCAGCCTCGGCATCTCGGTCGCCGAGCCGGGCAAGCCGACCGACGCCGACGAGATGATCCGCAACGCCGACGCCGCGATGTACATCGCCAAGTCCGACGGCAAGGCCGGCTATCGGATCTTTGAACCGGCCATGCACGAGCAGGTGGTGGCACGGCTGGAGCTGCGCGCCGACCTGGAGCGCGCCCTGGATCAGTCGGAGTTTGAGCTGCACTACCAGCCGCTGGTGCGGCTGGCCGACGGTGCCGTGACGGGCGTGGAGGCGCTCCTGCGCTGGCGCCACCCCACCCGGGGGCTGGTCCCGCCGCTGGACTTCATCCCGTTCGCCGAGGAGAGCGGCCTCATCATCCCCATCGGCCGCTGGGTCCTGCGCGAGGGCTGCCGTCAGGCCAGGGCCTTCCGCGACCAGATGACCGGTCCGCCGCTGCCGACCGTCGGCATCAACCTCTCGGTCAAGCAGCTGTTCGGCTCAGACATCGTCGCCGACGTGAGCACGGCGCTGGCCTGGGCCGACCTGGAGCCGGCGGCGCTCACCCTGGAGATCACCGAGTCGGTGATGATGACCGACACCGAGCTGGCGGTGGCCAAGCTCAACGAGCTGCGGGCCCTCGGCGTTCGCCTGGCGATGGACGACTTCGGCACCGGCTACTCGTCGCTGAGCTACCTGAGCCTGTTCCCGCTCGACATCCTCAAGATGGACCGATCGCTGCTCGCCGCCGGTGCGGCGCCGGTGACCTCCGGGCTCGCCTCGGCCGTCCTGGGGCTCGGTGAGACGTTTGAGCTGGAGGTTGTGGCCGAGGGCATCGAGTATCCGGAGCAGTCCGCGACGCTGCGCGAGCTCGGCTGCGAGACCGGCCAGGGCTTCTACTTCGCCCGCCCCATGGAGCCGGTGGCGCTGCTTGAGTACCTGCGCGAGCGCGCCGGCGACAGCGGCGAGGCGGTCCTGCCCACCGGGGCGTAGCTAGGAGGGGCGGGTGGCGGCGCCCTCGCCCTGAACCCCGGCGAGGACATCCGGCGCCGTCAGGCGCGCGGCGTCGGCGGCGAGGTCGTCGGTCTGGCGCTGGGACTCGCGTTCGGCGGCGACGCGGGCGTGATAGACGGCGATCTCCTGTCCCACCTGCTCCGCCGACCAGCCGAGCACCTCGCCCATCAGCCGGGCGACCGGCTCGGCCGCGGCCTCGCCGCGGTCCCAGCTCTCGATGGAGATCCGCGTCCGCCGGGCGAGCACGTCGTCGACATGGAGCGCCCCCTCGTGGGAGGCGGCGTAGATCGCCTCAACCGACAGGTAGCTGTCGGCGCCGGGCAGCGGCTGGGCGAGCTCCCGGCGCTGCTCGATGAGCTCCAGCAGCTCCGGGGTCCGCGTCCCGTAGCGGTGCAGCAGGTGCTCGATGCGCGCCACGTGCAGTCCTGACCGCCGCGCCAGCGTGTGCCGCGCGTTCCACATCGCGTGAAAGCCGTCGGCGCCGAGCAGCGGGGTCACGTGCGTCACCGACTGCGGGACGTACTGGTCCAGGCCGCGGACGGCGGTGTCGACGGCATCCTGGGCCATCACCCGATACGTCGTGTACTTGCCGCCGGCGACGGCGACGAGGCCGGGCACGGGGACGGCGACCGCATGCTCACGCGACAGCCGGCTTGTGTTCTCGGACTCGCCGGTGAGCAGGGGGCGCAGCCCGGCGTAGACGCCCTGGACGTCGTCGTGGCCGAGGGGCTGCTCGATGACGGCGTTGAGATGGTCAAGCACGTAGTCGATGTCCGCCCGGCTGGCGGCGGGGTGTGCCTTGTCCAGCTTCCATTCGGTGTCGGTGGTGCCGATCAGCCAGTGGCGCCCCCACGGGATGACGAACAGCACGCTCTTCTCGGTGCGAAGGATGAGGCCGGTGTCCAGTTGCAGGCGGTCGCGCGGGACGACGAGGTGAATGCCCTTGGAGGCCGTGACGTGGAACTTGCCGCGCTCGCCGACCATGTGCTGGACATCGTCGGTCCAGACGCCGGTGGCGTTGATCACGCACCGGGCGGCCACCTCAAGCTCCTCGCCGGAGACGTGGTCGCGGACGCGCACGCCGGTGACCCGGCCTGACTCGCGCAGGAAGCCGACCACCGACGCCGAGTTGGTGACGGCGGCGCCGTAGCGCGCCGCGGTGCGGGCGACGGTGACCGTGTGACGAGCGTCGTCGACCTGGCAGTCGTCGTACTGCAGGGCGCCGACCAGCGTGTCCGGCCGGAGCGCCGGCGCGACCTTCAGCGCGCCGCGCTTGGTCAGGTGGCGGTGACGCCGCATCCCCTTATGGCCGCCGAGCTCGTCGTACAGGAGCATCCCGGAGCCGATGTAGGCGCGCTCCCACACGCGGTGCTTGAGCGGATACAAAAACGAGACCGGCTGCACGAGGTGGGGGGCGATCACGTTCAGCAGCAGGCTGCGCTCACGCAGGGCCTCACGCACCAGGTGAAACTCCATCTGCTCCAGGTAGCGCAGGCCGCCGTGAATGAGCTTGGACGACCGGCTGGAGGTGCCGGCGGCGAAATCCCGGGCCTCGACAAGCGCCACCGACAGGCCGCGCGTCGCCGCGTCCAGCGCGCAGCCGGTCCCGGTGGCGCCGCCGCCGATGACGACGACATCGAAGGTCTCCTCGCGCAGACGGCGCAGCGTCGCCCCGCGCTGCGCCGGGCCGAGCCGGCTTGAGTCGGTGAAGCGCTCCAGGTTTTCGGTCATCGCAACGAGGCTAGTAGTACCCCCAGGGCCGTCCGACACGCAGGAGGCACGATGGCTGACATGGAGGTGGGATTCGCCGACCGGCGACGGTGGCGATGGCAGCAGTCGACGCTCGGCGAGCTCGTCGCCGAGTTTCTGGGCACGTTCGTCATCATCGCGTTCGGCGACGGCGCCGTCGCCATGGTGGTGGCCGCCCTGAACCAGTCCGGGCGTGGACCCAAGCCATTCGCTGCCTCGGCCGACTGGCTGATCATCGCCTGGGGATGGGGCTTTGCCGTCGCCTTCGCCGTCTGGGTGGCCGGCGGGGTGAGCGGCGCGCACCTCAACCCTGCGGTGACGCTGGCCCAGGCCATGCGGCGCGGCTTCCCATGGCGCAAGGTGCCCACATTCTGGTTCGCCCAGACGTTCGGCGCCTTCGCCGCGGCCGCGATGATCTACTTCAACTACCACCCGGCGATCAATGCCTTTGAGGGCGCCAACCACATCGTCCGCGGAACTCAGGCGTCGATACCGACGTTTGCGATCTTCGCCACCTTCCCGGCGCCGTACTTCCACTCCTGGGTGGGGCCGTTCTTTGACCAGGTGATCGGCACGGCGTTCCTGGTCGGCTTCATCCTCGCCTGCATCGACGAGTACAACGCCCCGGTGAAGGCCAACCTGGCGCCGCTCATCATCGGCTTCATTGTCGTGGCGATTGGTCTGTCCTTTGGGGCAAATGCGGGGTACGCGATCAATCCGGCACGGGATTTCGGCCCCCGCCTGTGGGCCTGGATCGCGGGGTGGAAGGCGATCGCCATGCCCGGCAACTACGGCAACGTCAACTGGTACTTCTGGATACCGATCGTGGGGCCGCTCGCCGGAGGCGCGCTCGGCGCGCTGATATATGACTTCGGCATCCGCAATGTCCTGATCGCGCGTGGCGCCAAGCCTGACCCCGAGGTGGTTGAGGAGGGTGTCGACTCGCTCGATGCACCCGGAGGTGCTGCCTGATGCCCAAATACGTCGGAGCGATCGACCAGGGGACCACCAGTAGCCGCTTCATCCTGTTTGACGCGGACGGGCACATCGTCCACGTCGACCAGCGCGAGCATGAGCAGATCACCCCGCGGGCCGGCTGGGTGGAGCACGACGCCGCCGAGATCTGGACGCGCACCCGCCAGGTCATCAACGGCGCGCTCGCCTCGTCGCCCGCCGAGGCCGGCGATCTGGCCGCCGTGGGGATCACCAACCAGCGGGAGACGACGCTCATCTGGGACCGCGAGACCGGCGAGCCGATCCACAACGCGATCGTGTGGCAGGACACCCGGACCGGCGCCCTGGTGCGCGAGCTCGCCGGGGACGAGGGCGTCGATCGCCTGCGCCAGGACGTGGGGCTGCCCCTGTCGACGTACTTCTCCGGACCCAAGATCCGCTGGCTGCTTGACAACGTGGAGGGGGCCCAGGAGCGCGCCGACAACGGCGAGCTGGCGTTCGGCAACATGGACACCTGGGTGCTGTGGAACCTCACCGGCGGGACGAACGGTGGCGTCCATGCGACCGACGTCACCAACGCCAGCCGCACGATGCTGATGAACCTGGAGACGCTTGACTGGCACGAGCCGAGCCTGGAGCTCATGGGGATCCCCCGGTCGATGCTGCCAGAGATCCGCTCCTCCTCGGAGGTCTACGGCGAGGCGCGCGGGACCGCGGTCGGCGGCGTACCGATCGCCGGGATCCTCGGCGACCAGCAGGCGGCTCTGTTCGGCCAGACGTGCTTTGACCGCGGGGATGCCAAGAACACCTACGGCACCGGCTCGTTCCTGCTCGTCAATACCGGCGAGGAGATCGTCCACACCGAGAAGCTGCTCACCAGCCCGGGCTACAAGCTCGGCGACGGCAAGGCGACGTATGTCCTGGAGGGGTCGATCGCGGTCACCGGCGCGCTCATCCAGTGGCTGCGCGACCGGCTGAAGATCATCCCGGACGCACCCGCGGTTGAGGACCTCGCCCGCACGGTCGACGACAACGGCGGCGTGTACTTCGTCCCCGCGTTCTCCGGGCTGTTTGCGCCGCGCTGGCGTGACGACGCCCGGGGGGTGATCGTCGGCCTCACCGCCTACGCCAACCAGGGGCACATCGCCCGGGCCGCCCTGGAGGCGGCCGCCTGGCAGAGCCGCGAGGTCGTCGACGCCGCCAACGAGGTGGCCGACGTCCCCTTCACCGACCTGCGCGTCGACGGCGGCATGACCGCCAACGAGCTGCTGATGCAGTTCCAGGCCGACGTGCTGGGGGTTCCGGTCATCCGCCCCGCGGTGACCGAGACCACCGCGCTGGGCGCCGCCTATGCGGCGGGGCTCGCCGTCGACTTCTGGTCTGACCAGGACGAGTTGCGCGAGCGCTGGTCTGAGGACAAGCGCTGGGAACCCCAGATGGACGAGCAGAAGCGCGACGCGGAGTACGCGAAGTGGCAGAAGGCCGTCGAGCGCTCGCTTGACTGGGCGGACTAACCGGAGGGCGATTCCGGCCTGATCGCCCCTCCGGTACGGCGTGCGGGGGCGGTCAACGACGGCGGTGATGGGAGGCAGGCCGGGCGGGGGCGGGGCGCCCCCGGTTTGTTCGTGCCCCCGTGCCTCTTGTCCGTGCTGCCGTGCTCGTCACTGCTGCCGTTCTCTACCCCGCTGGGCCGATTCACCGCTGGCCCGGCGCCGATGGTCGGCCTCGCTATCGCCCTTCGCAAGCCCGCGGCATGTCACCCCTGCCTCCGGCCAGTCCGTCCGCCGGTATCGGTGCGACGGCGCGGGTAGGGTCGGTGGCATGGAATTCGGAATCGGTTACTTCCCCACTCACGATGCGGTTGGCCCCGGTGAGTTCGCCCGGCTGGTGGAGCAGCGCGGCCACGAGTCGCTGTTCTTCGCCGAGCACAGCCACATCCCGGCCAGCCGTGAGAGCCCGTACCCGGGCGGCGGCGAGCTGCCGCGCAAGTACATCCACTGCTACGACCTGTTCGTCGCGCTGACCGCGGCGGCCGGCGCGACCTCCAAGCTGCGGATCGGCAGCGGCATCTGCCTGGTCATCCAGCGCGACCCCATCCACACGGCCAAGGAGGTGGCGTCGATCGATCACCTCTCCGGCGGTCGCTTTGAGTTCGGCGTGGGAGCGGGCTGGAACCGCGAGGAGATGTCCAACCACGGCACCGACCCCCGCCGGCGGATGCGGATCATGCAGGAGCGCATCGAGGCGATGAAGGCCATCTGGACCTCAGACGAGGCCTCCTACTCCGGCGAGTTCGTCAACTTCGAGCGGATCTGGTCATGGCCAAAGCCGGCCCAGCGGCCGCATCCGCCGGTGCTCGTCGGCGGCTACGGTGAGACGGTGCTTGACCGGGTGCTCGCCTTCGGCGACGCCTGGTTTCCCAACTACGGTCCGGACAACCTGCTGGAGCGGGTGGCCGAGTTGCGCCGCCGCGCCCAACGGCCGATCGACGTGATGGCGATGGGCGTTCCGGCGCAGGCGGCGGCGCTGGAACCGCTGCGGGAGGCGGGGTTCGCCCGGGTGGTGCACTGGATCCCGTCGGGCAACCAGGCCGTCGTGGAGGCGGCGCTGGAGCGCTGGGAGTCGGCGATCGCGCAGTGCAACGGCGAGGGCTGACCGGCGGGTTGCGGTCGCCGTCGCCGTGAGTCCGGCACTGGACGGGGCGGAGGCCCGTGAGCGCTTCACGGCCGCGCAGGTCGCCCGGCTGGCGACCGCCGGGGCCGACGCGCGGCCCCATCTGGTGCCGGTGGTGTTCGCCGTCGACGGTGACACCATCTACAGCGCGGTCGACGCCAAGCCCAAGCGGACGACATCGCTGCGCCGGCTGGCCAACGTGCGGGAGAACCCGGCGGTCGCGCTGCTCGTCGACCACTACGACGAGGACTGGGCGCAGCTGTGGTGGGTGCGCGCCGAGGGGCGCGGGCGCGTGCTTGAGCCGGT
>DASSZQ010000149.1:0-7672 GCA_035702755.1 Solirubrobacteraceae bacterium
GCTCTCGATGAACCCCGCGTCGGTGCGCGAGCGGGCCCACGCCGCGATCGACGCGCTCGGTCCGCAGACCGACGTCTCGCCGGAGTCCCGGGCGCTCATCGCCGATTATCTGCTCCGCCAGCTCTCCGGGCCGGAGGAGGCGGTACGGGCGCTTGATCTTCTGGAGGACTCAGCGGCCGAGCGTGCCTGGGCCCGGGTCGTCGCCTCCGAGCTGTCGCCGCTCGGCGGCGGGCCGCTGCCGGAGATCCCCACCGAGGGCTCAGGGCGCGAGGCCCCCGCGCCGCCCGCGGCGGCCCCTGCCCCCGGGCCGGAGGCGGCCCCCGCCCCGGAGCCTGAGCCGGTGGAGCCGGCCATCGCCGCCGCGCCGGGGCCGCGGCTGGCGCCGTCAGACCCCACGGCCCCGCCGGGGGGCGGCGAGGGCGGTCCGGGCGCCGGTCGCCGTGGAGCGGGAGGTCTGGGCGGCGGCGGCCGCCGCAGCTCGCGCATCGGCGGCGCGATCCTGATCGCGGCCGTCGTCATCGCCGCCATCGTGGTCGCCGTCGTGCTGCTGAGCTCCGGGGGCAACACCCCCAACCATCAGACCGCCGCCGACCGGAGCACCACAACGTCCAGCACCCCCGCGGCGAGCGCGAGTGCCAGCTCAAGCGCCAGCACCACCACCACGTCCGCCAGCAGCTCCACCGCGGCCAAGGTGGTCGCCCAGATCAACCTCACGCCCCCGGCAAAGGGCAGCAAGGCGGCCGGGATCGCCGAGGTGCTTGACGAGGGCAGCTCCCAGGGGATTGCGATCGTCGCCGACAACGTGCCGCCCAACAAGAGCGCGCCCCATCCCAACGCCTACGCCGTCTGGCTGTACAACTCCTCCAGTGACGCCAAGATCCTCGGCTTCGTCAACCCCGGCGTCGGCTCCAACGGCAAGCTGCAGACCGCCGGCGCGCTGCCGAGCGGCGCCTCGCGCTACAAGCAGCTCATCGTGACCGTCGAGACGCAGGCAAAGCCGGCCAAGCCGGGCACCATCATCCTCCGGGGACCGCTCACCGGGCTCAGCTGATCGGCCCGTGCCGCTCCGGCCCTGCGGCCGTCAGCCGAGGATTCGCTCCAGCCCCTCCAGCGCCTCGTCGAGCTTGCGCGCCGTCGCCCGGCGCAGGAGAAACCCGCCGGTGCGGGAGTAGCCGCGCAGCTTCTGGCGCTGCGTGATCGTCACCTCGGTGCCCTCCGAGCGCGGGTCGAGCTCGACGGTGACGATCGACTCGTTCAGCACGCGCTCAAACGGGGTCCCGTCCACCTCCTGCTCCCAGGTCCGGCGGCGCGGCGCCTCGGACCCGCTGACCCGGAAGTCGGCGCGCACGGGGCGCCCCCGGCTGGTCACCAGCACCTGGGTGAAGCGGTCGCCGGTCACGCCCTCCATGCGCGTCACCCCCGGCCACCAGCGCGGCATGTGCTCCGGATCGGCGATCAGTTCCCAGATGTCCTGAGGCGCGGCTCCGATCAGCCGGCTGCGGCGAGCGACGGCCATATTGGCGCCGGGCTACTCCTCGTAGGCGATCAGCGAGTGCACGTCATGCGGTGCCAGCCGCGCCCGGCCGCCGAGGAACCGCAGCTCGACGAGGAAGGCGCAGCCGATGATCTCCGCCCCCAGATCGCCGACCAGGTCGCACAGGGCGCCGGCGGTGCCCCCGGTGGCCAGAAGATCGTCGTGGACCAGCACGCGGGCCCCGTGGGCGAGGGCGTCGGCATGCACCTCCAGCGCGTCGAGCCCGTACTCCAGCGTGTACTCGGCGCTCACGGTCTCGCCCGGGAGCTTGCCGGGCTTGCGGGCCGGGACGAAGCCGGCCCCGAGCTCGCGGGCGAGCGCCGCCCCCAGGATGAAGCCCCGGGCCTCGGCGGCGACCACGAAGTCGACCCGGGCCGACGCGACCCGGGCGGCGAGGCCGGCCACCGCCGCATCGAGCGCGGAGGGGTCGAGCAGAAGCGGGGTGATGTCCCGGAAGATGATCCCCGGGCGGGGGAAGTCCGGGATGTCCCGGACGAACGCGCGCAGGTCCATCGCTCAGGGCCGGTGTCGCCGCCGCTCGCCCGGCGGTCAGCTCGCGATCTTGCGCAGATCGCGGATCAGGAGCAGGTGCTTGAGATGGGTCGTCACCGAGGCGAGGTTCTCCAGCGCCTCGATCGCCTCCTTGCGGCGCTCCGGGTTGCGTGAGCGCAGCGCCGGAGCCAGGATGCTCTGCAGCAGCTGAGCCTCGCGGTCGGCCGAGCTGCGAAAAACGCGGAGGTTGCGCCCGCCCACTCCGTAGCGGGCGAGCTCGGACACCGCCCGGATGATCTCCTTCTCGGTCTCGTCGTAGTAGCGGACGGAGCCGCGGGTCTCGCCCTTGATGACGCCGAACTCCACCAGCTCGCGGACCAGCTTGGGATCGGCGCCGGTGTCCTCCACCACGTCCTCCATGGAGTACAGCGAGCCGGAGTCCCGGACGTTGACGCCGGCGCGGCGCACGGCGACGCGGTCGGCTCCGGGGGGCGCGACCTCCCGGTCGGCGCGGCCGCGGGCGAGCTCCTGGCGGATGACGCGCAGGGGCAGGAACTCGTCGCGCTGCAGGCGCAGGATCGTGCGCAGGCGGTCGATATCGGACTGGGTGTAGAGCCGGTAACCGCCCTGGGTGCGCCGGGGCGCGAGGAGCTTCTGATCCTCCAGGTAGCGGATCTTGGAGATCGAGATGTCCGGGAACTCCTGGTGCAGGGCCTTGCAGACGGCGCCGATCGTCACCGCCTTCTGCCGCGGACGCTGTTCGTCAGGCTCCGGGGGCTCCGGCAGCTCCAGCTGCGGGGTGCGGGTGTCGGCGGACATCAGCGGCTGAAGAAGGCGAGCTTGTACTTGCCGATCTGGAGCTCGTCGCCGTCGCCGAGCTTGTGGGAGTCGATCCGCCGCCGGTTGACGTAGGTCCCGTTGAGCGAGCCGCAGTCATCGATGTAGTACTCATTGCCCCGCCGCACGATGAGCGCGTGATCCCGGGAGACGGTGACGTCGTCGAGGAAGATGTCCGATTCCGGCCGCCGGCCGACGGTCAGGCGGTCGGAGTCAAGCGGGAAGCTCTCCCCCGCCCGGCCACCGCCGGAGCGGATGACGAGCGCGGCCCCGCGGGCGACGACATCCTCGAGCTCCACTACCTCCACCTCGCCCGTCTCTCCCACCTTGTACGTTGCGGTGGCGGCACCCGGCGGCTGCTCGCTCTGCGCGAGGAAGGCCCCGCAACGCTGGCAGTAGCTGGCGCCGTCGTCATTGGCGAAGCCGCACTCAGGACAGTGCTGGGCCATGACGAGTGCGTGCGCTACTCCGGCTCGTTGGCCGGCACGCGCCCAGCCAGGATGTCGGTGAGCTGCTGCACGTCGGCGCCGGAGATGACCAGTTCGCCCGTCTCGTCCTTCTTGCGCAGCCGGTTGACCAGCTCGGCGCGCAGGATGTCGATCTTGCCGTGCAGGATGCGACGCCGGTAGGAGATCTCCATCTCCTCCTCGGTCAGCTGCTTGATCAGGTCCTTGAGCTCCTGATCAGTCAGCGAGCCGAGATCTGGAAAGGTGTCCATGCTGTTTGTTCCCCTCCCGTCATCACGGGATCGAAGGCGTGGGCCCGCGGAGTATATCCGGGACTCTCAGAGGGTCAAGCTGAGCTTGAGAGTCCGGGAAACCCCCTCCCGGCGCGAGGACGCGTTCCAGGCTCGGTGCGGGCGCGCCCGCTTTTCTCCTACTGGAGACTACGCGCTTCGCGCATGCCCGTGCGGACATATTGGCCGGTGGCGAACAGCGTCAACGCCATTCCGGTGTACAGCATCACCAGTGCGAGCACGTGCAGTCCGGCCATGGCGAAGAACGGCGCCCCCATCGTCGGCGCCACGCCGATCCGCCCCGGCCAGTTGATCTTGAGCTCAACTCCCCGGGCGAGCGCGTACCGGCCGATGATGAGCATGAACAGCTCGCGGGCCATGACGACGATGATCGCCCACCGCGGCAGCAGCGAGAAGTGGTAGGCAACGACCATCCCGGAGAGGATGAGCAGCCGGTCGACGACGGGGTCAAGCAGCGCCCCCAGGCGGCTGTACTGACCGGTCAGCCGCGCGGTGAACCCGTCCAGATAGTCGCTCCAGCCGATCACGGCAAAGACGATCACCGCCGCCGTGTCCTGGCCGTTGGGGCTGGACAGCGCCAGCACCAGGAAGACGGGGATCCCCAGCAGGCGGACGAGGCCGATCGCGTTGGGGATCGTCCAGGGGTTCCACGGCTGCCCGGACTGGGTCGCCGCCGGCGGCGGTCCGGATCGGTCGATCCCCAGCAGCCGGCGCTTTGTCAGGGAGGGGGCCACGCCCGGGGGCGCCGCTACGGCAGCCCTCGCCACAGGTCGGCGACGGCCCCGGCGGCGCCGGCGACCGGAACCGTCCGCGATTCCCGGCCGCGCCGAACCTGGACCTCGATCTCGCCGGCGGCGAGCGTGCGCCGGCCGACGGTCAGGCGCAGCGGGCAGCCGAGGAGCTCGGCGTCGGTGAACTTCTCCCCCGGGCCGGCGTCGCGCTCGTCATACAGGGTCCGGAGCCCGGCCGCCTGAAGCTCCTGGTACAGGCCGTCGGCAAGCTCGCGCTCCGCCGAGCCGGGCTTGCCCAGGACGACGAGCTCCACATCGAACGGCGCGATCGCGCGCGGCCAGGAGATCCCCTTCTCGTCGGCGTACTGCTCGACGGCTGCGGCGGCGGCGCGGGCCGGGCCGAACCCGTAGCAGCCCATCCAGATCAGGCGGGAAGTCCCGGTCTCGTCGAGGTAGGTGGCGCCCAGGGGGTCGGAGTACCGGGTGCCCAGCTTGAAGATGTTGCCGATCTCGATCGCCGGCTCGATCCGGATCGTGCCGCCGCCGACCGTGTCTCCGGCGACCACCGTCCGGACATCGACCGCCTCAAACTCAAAGTCCCTCCCCGGCACCACGCCGGTGAGGTGCGCGTCCGGCTCGTTGGCCCCCGCCACATACGCGCCGGCCGTGACCACCGCATGGTCAAGCAGGACCGGCAGCTGAGCGCCCACGGGGCCGATGTAGCCGGGAGGACCGAGCCGCTCAGAGATCTCCTGTGCGTTGGCGGCCCGGAACGGCTGCCCCAGCGCGTTCTGGAGCTTGATCTCGTTGACGCGGTGATCACCCCGGACGACGACAAGACGCATCTCGCCGCCGTCGACGACCACCGGGAACGCCTTGAGAGTGGTGCCGACCGGGACGTTGAGCTGCTCGCACAGCGCATCCATGGTCGTCGCCCCCGGGGTGTGGACGCGCTGAGGGGGCTCCCCCGGCGCCGGGAGGGACACCGGCTGAGCGTCAGCGGTGGCCACCTCGACGTTGGCGGCGTACCCGTTCGCCAGGGCGATCTCGTTCTCGCCGGCCGAGCACGGGGCCATGTACTCGTCGGCGCCGTGGCCGCCCATCATGCCCACGTCGGCCTTGACCCGGTACCACTCCAGCCCGCAGCGGTCGCACATGCGGTCATAGGCGCTCACGTGCTTCTGGTAGGCGACGTCGAGGCTCTCGGCGTCGCGGTCGAAGGTGTAGGAGTCCTTCATGATGAACTCGCGCGTGCGCAGCACGCCGGCCCGGGGACGGGGCTCGTCGCGCTCCTTGACCTGGAAGTGGTAGAGGGTGAGCGGGAGATCCCGGTAGGACTTGACGGCCGCGGCGACGTGCCCGGTGACGACCTCCTCCGAGGTCATCGCCAGCACCATGTCGGCGCCGCGGCGGTCCTTGAGCTTGAACAGCTCCTCGATCGGATAGCGCCCGGAGCGCCGCCATGGCTCGGCCGGCTGGAGCACCGGCATCAGGATCTCCTGCCCGCCGATTGCATCCATCTCCTCGCGCACGATCTGCACGATCTGCTGGTGAACGCGCCAGCCGGCGGGCAACCATGACCACAGGCCGGAGCCGACCTGGCGGATGAGCCCGGCCCGGACCATCAGTTTGTGGGAGATCGCCTCGGCGTCGGCCGGAGGCTCGCGCTCGGTGGGCAGGAAATACGCGGAAAGGAGCGTCATGCGAGCACAAGCGTACCCACCACCGAGAACGGCCAGCGGATGGCTATGTTCTGATAGAACGCTGACAAATTTCGGTCAAGAGAAGGAGACGTGTAATGGCGTATTCCGTTCCGCCCCTGCCGTACGACTACAACGCCCTCGAGCCCCACATCGATGAGGCGACGATGCGTCTCCACCACGACAAGCACCATCAGGCCTACGTGGACAACGCCAACAAGGCGCTCGACGGCACCGAGTGGGCCGACAAGTCCGTCGAGGAGGTTCTGAAGAACCTCAGCTCCCTGCCCTCCGACAAGCAGGGCCCCGTCCGCAACAACGCCGGCGGCCACTACAACCACTCGCTGTTCTGGGCGTGGATGGGCCCGGGCAAGGGCGGTGAGCCCAGCGGTGCCCTCCGCGACGCCATCGACTCCGCCTTTGGCTCCTTCGATGACTTCAAGGCCCAGATGAAGGCCAAGGGCGTCGGCCAGTTCGGCTCCGGCTGGTCATGGCTCGTCCATGACGGCTCCGGCCTCGCGGTCGTCTCCACCGCCAACCAGGACAACCCCCTCTCCAACGGCCAGACGCCCCTGCTCGGCGTCGACGTCTGGGAGCACGCCTACTACCTGAAGTACAACAACCGGCGTCCGGACTACATCGACGCGTGGTGGAACACCGTCGACTGGGACGCGGTCGCCGCCGGCTTCGACAAGGTCGCCTGAGCCTCCGAGCGCTTTCGCGCGGCGGCGGGGTGGCCTGTGGCCCCGTCGCCGCCGCTTGGTTTGAACGACGGGCAGTGAAGAGGGCGCCCGTGGTGAGAGCACGCCTCAGGCGGTCCCCGGACCGTGCATACGGTGACAAGCCGGGCCGCGGCTGTGAGGAACGTGCGCAAGATGCGTGCCCAGCCGCCACTGTGCGCCAAAGCGCGATCTGCATGCTCTGGCGCGCCGGCGGGCGCCGGGGCGCGTCCGATCTGTTCGAAATCCGGATCGCGGCTGACGGTCTCGAACGGACTTGACGCCACAGGGCACCAACGGACGAAATCGAAAGGCGTCACCCCGGGTTTCGTACAAAACGGACGCTCCGAAGCCCCCTGGCCCCTTCATCGCCGCCGTAGACGTTCCGGCCGCTGCTGCCGCCCCGGGGCACAGCCGCGGCGCGCCGGCGAGGCCGGAACCCCGGGTCAGGCCCGGGTGAACCGCCGCCCAGCGACCGGCGACTGCTCCTCGTCAAGCCGCCCCGCCGCCGGCGGCGCGACCTTGAGCGGCTCCCCATCCTGCTCGGCGCGGGCCGCCTCGGCCTCCATCGCCGCCAGCTTTTCCGGGGTCATTGCGGTGGCGTCCTCGTTCTCGGCCAGCCAGGCGCGGGCCTCCGCGGCCGACGCCTCGTCGCGCACAACCTGCTTGCCCGCCGCGTAGTACTTGTCGATCTCGCCGAACAGCTCGTCCACCAGCCGCTCGGTCGGCACCTTCTTGAGGGGTTCGCCGCGCGAGTAGATCATGCCCATGTCCTTGGCGCCGGTGATTCCGAAGTCGGCGTGGCGCGCCTCGCCGATCCCGTTGACCGCGCAGCCGAGCACCGAAACCTCGATCGGATCGTCATAGGCGGCCAGGCGGCGCTCGATCTCCGAGACGACGGT
>DASSZQ010000239.1:0-16832 GCA_035702755.1 Solirubrobacteraceae bacterium
GCGGTGCGGGCGCCGCGGAACGCCACCCGGTCCCACGCCTGGGCAAACCCGATGAAGCTGGTGCGACCGCCCCCGCGGTGCGCGGCAAGCATGGGGCAGATCCCATCGGCGGTGGAGTACGCGCCCACGATGATCTCGTTGGCCTCGATGCCGCGCAGCATCGCGAGCCGGGTGCGCCGGGGCAGGCAGTCGATGGCCAGCCGCAGGTCTTCGAGGGTCGCTCGGCGCCGGGTTCGCATAGGGTGTGCCGCCGGGCGGGACGACGGCCCGGCCACTGTAACCGCGACCACCCGGACCGGCAAGGCGCCCGGCGGCGGCGAAAGGAACGTTGCACATGAAGCTCGGAGTGAACGTCGGCTACTGGGGCCTGGGGATGGGTCCCCAGGATCAGCTGGAGGTTGTGCAGGAGGCGGAGCGGCTCGGCTATGACTCGGTCTGGGCCGCCGAGGCGTATGGCTCTGACGCCGCCACCGTGCTGGCGTGGCTGGCGGCCGGGACGAGCCGCATCCGGCTCGGTTCGGCGATCTTTCAGATGCCGGGCCGCACGCCCGCGCTGACCGCGATGACGGCGGCGACGATCGATGAGCTGTCCGGCGGCCGGATGATCCTCGGCATCGGCTCGTCCGGGCCGCAGGTGGCCGAGGGCTGGCATGGGCAGCGCTTCGGCCGCCAGCTGCAGCGCACCCGGGAGTACGTGGCGGTGGTGAGGATGGCCCTGGCCCGCGAGCGCGTCGTGTTCACGGGCGAGACGCTGGAGCTGCCACTGCCGGACGGCCCCGGCAAGGCGCTGAAGCTGATGATCTCTCCCGTCCAGGAGCGGATTCCCATCTACCTGGCCGCCATCGGCCCCAAGAACACGGCGCTTGCCGGCGAGATCGCCGACGGCTGGCTGCCGACGTTCTTCTCCCCGGAGCACGTGGCCGACTTCCGGGCCCTGCTGGAGGAGGGCGCGGCCCGGTCCGGCCGGTCGCTGGAGGACTTCGACATTGCCCCCACGGTTCAGTCCTACGTGTCGGATGATCGTGCAGCGGCTCGTGATCTCATGCGGCCGGTGCTGGCCCTGTACATCGGCGGCATGGGCTCGCGCAAGCAAAACTTCTACAACAACCTCGTTCAGCGCTACGGCTTTGAGGCAGCCGCGCGCACCGTCCAGGACCTCTACCTGGACGGTCGGCGGGAGGAGGCAGCCGCGGCGCTGCCCGACGATCTCATCGACATGGTGTCGTTGTGCGGCCCGCGTGATGTCGTCCGGGACCGGATCGAGGCCTTCCGCAGCGCCGGTGTCGGCACGCTGATGGTCTCACCGATGGCCTTCACCCGCGACGATCGGATCGCGCAGCTGCGACACATCGCCGAGCTCGCCGCCTGAAGGCGATGGGTCGGCTTCGCATCTTCCTCGGCGCCTTCGGCCAGCCCGGGCATGCCTTCCCCATGCTCGCCCTCGGCGCCGAGCTGGCCGCCCGCGGGCACGAGGTCGCCTACGAGACGTGGTCGCGCTGGCGCGAGCCGGTGGAGGCGGAGGGAATGCGGTTCGTCCCCGCGCCCGAGCACGCCTCCGCCGAGGCGCACCCGCCGTGGAGCGGAGCCTACGAGCGGGTCGCCGACTCCGCCCGTCAGACCCAGCGGGCGATGGCCGGCTTCGCCCCGGACGTCGTCGTCCACGACATCCTCACGCTCGCTCCCGCACTGGCCGGTGAACTGGAGGGCGCGCCGGTGGCCACGCTCATCCCCCACGTGTTTCCCGTGGGGCAGTCCGGGCTGCCGCCCTACGGGTTTGGGGCGCGGATGCCGCGCACGGCGACGGGGCGGACGCTGTGGCGCGCCTTTGATCGGCCGGTGCGCTCCGGTCTTGTCCGGGGACGCAGCGAATACAACGCCGCCCGCCGCCGCCTCGGGCTCGCGCCGGCCGAGCATGTGCACAGCGGCCTCAGTCGCCGGCTGACGCTCGTCGGCACGCTGCCCCAGCTTGAGTACCCGCGGCCCTGGCCGGTGTGGGCGCACGTGGTGGGGCCGCTGATGTGGGAGCCGCCGTGTGCCCCCATCCACCCGCCGCCGGGCGACGAGCCGCTGGTGCTGGTGGCGCCCTCCACCGCCCAGGACCCGGACCACCGCCTGCTGCGGGCGGCTCTGGAGGGGCTGGCCGGCGAGCCGGTGCGCGTGCTCGCCACCTGGAACCGTCGCCCCCTGCCCGGCCCGGCCCGCATCGCGCCGAACACGCGCCTGGTCGAGTGGCTGTCCTACTCGCAGACGATGCCCGGCTGCGCGCTCGTCATCTGCCACGCCGGACACGGCACGCTGGCGCGCGCGCTCGCCTCCGGCTGCCCGGTGGTGGCGATTCCCCATGTGGGGGACATGGCCGAGAACGCTGCCCGGGTCGACTGGGCAGGCGCCGGCGTCCGGGTCCCCTGGCCGTTGCTGAGCCCGCTCACGCTCCGGCGCGCCGTCCGCCGCGCCCTGGCCCGGCCGCACGTCGCCCGGCGGGCCGCCGAGCTGGCGAACTGGGCGGCCGCGCATCCGGCCGCTCCCCGGGCGGCCGATCTGGTCGAGCGGCTGGCCCGCGATCAGCCGCTGCCCGCCGCTGCGATGCCGGCGGGACCGGGCACCGAGTTCGCGGGAGGCGGCGCGATGGCTGACCGGAGCGGCGCGATGGCTGACGGGAGCGGCGCTAGGCCGCAGCCGCCGGCGGAGCGGCCGGATGCTCCCGCGCCCACGCGATGATCTTGTGCGAGTCGTGGACGACGGTCCCGTCGTCGGTGACGAGCACCGGCACCCAGTAGCGCCCGGTCAATCGCTTGACCTCGCGCCGGCCGGGCGCGAGCTCATTGACGATGTCCGGCAGTACGCCGAGGCCGTACGTGCGGATCACCTCCGGCCGGTATCCGGCCTCGCGCAGCGCCTTGTGGGCCTCCCCGCACGGGTGGCGATGGACCGAGCCCCCGGCGGTCCAGGTGCCGTAGCAGACGTAGAGCTTCATACCAGCGTCCGGTCCGCTCAGCGAGGGGGAGCTCCGGGGGTGGGACTCGAACCCACAACTTTTCGGTTAACAGCCGAATACTCTGCCAATTGAGTTACCCCGGATTTGGGTGTAATGCGCTCTCTACTCCTACTTTATCGGCAGCGACACGACTCCGCTTTCGACCTCGGCGTGGCAGTTCGCGCAGAGTAGAACACACTTAGCCGCCTCCGCCCGAAGCGTGTCCAACCGGAGCCCGTTGCCGTTCGCGCTGACGACGAGCCGCTTCTGGGTCGGATCCAGATGGTGGAAGGCAAGGGCGGCGTGGCATCGGTCATAGCCGCACAGCAGGCAGCGCCCGCCCGCCTCCGCAACCAGGATGGTCTTGACCCGGCGCCGGCGATTGGTCACCGTCTCTGACCGACAGCGCTTGCACCGGTAGTAGCCGCGCCCTTCGATGACGAACTCGGCGCTGCCGTGAGCCGGGCAGGCCATCACCACCGTGTGGCGCCCCGCCTCCTTCGCCGCGCGCACCTCGGCCGTCGAGCGCCGGCCGGATGCGATGGCCGTCCGCAGGCCATATCGCTGTAGCCAGTGGCGGACCGCCCCCTTGCTCAGGTCGACGGCATCCGCGATCTCGGCGATCGTCAACCCGTCGGCGATGAGTTCCGCGAGCCGCTCCCGCTCGATACCGCCCTTGGGGGCGTGCTTCTCCCGTCCCGGCGCCTCCAGCCCGTGCTTCCTCATCCAGTAGGCAACGGTGGACGGGTTCTTCCCGAAGCGCTTGGCGATCTTCTCAACGCTGAGCCCCTGCGCCAGGAGCAGCATCAACGAGCTCTTGTCCACTGGTTCCTTGCCTCCGTTCCCCGTGCTCCAGAGGGAACATATGTTCGCACGCGTGGCGGACGGCAGACTACTGACGCAACTCGCGGAGCGCCCACGGACGAGCGCTCAGAGCGTGCTCTCCAGCCGTGCCACCACGGCCCGCATGGACTCGCGCACACGCTCGCGCTCCCGCGCCAGTTCGCTCGTCCCCGCGCCCGCATGCCGCGCGCGGATGATCGCCCGTTCCAGGCGCTCCAGCTCCAGCACGAGCCGCGCATGCTCCAGCCGGTCGGCACTTGGATCCGGGACCCGCCCCGCCAGCTCGACCAGGCCGCTGATCGTCCGGGCGAACTCGTCGTCGTCGCTCGGCAGCTCCGAGAGCGGGGTCCGGACGTGCTCGGCCAGGTGCCGGGCGGCGCGGCGCAGCCCGCTGCTCGTCAGCAGCTCGTCGGGGTTGGCCGCAGCCAGCGCCGCCGCCCCCTGCTCCGGCACGGCGATGCACAGGGCCAGGAACAGGCGCTCGGAGCGGGTCGCCTGGCTCATCCCGCCGGCCGCCCCCCCGCCGTTCGCGGGACCCCGCCCTGGACCGAAACCCGGTCCAGGACCCGCACCCCTCCCCCCGCGGTTCGCCGGACCAGCACCCGGCCCCCCACGGCCGAGCCGGGGCGGCCCGTCGGCGGCCAGCAGTCCCGCCAGCCGCGCTTCGGTGAGCTCCAACCGCCCGGCGACGCGGCGCACGAGGTCGTCGCGCAGGACGCTCGGCCCCAGCTCCAAGAACAGCGGCTGCAGCTCGGCGAGCGCCGCATCGCGTCCCTCGGCGCTGCCCGTGTCGGTCCGGTCGAGGATCCGCGCGACGTTGAAGACGACGAACGGCTCGGATCGCGCCACCAGTGCCCGCAGCGCCTCGGCCCCCTCCCGCTCGACCAGGTCGGCCGGATCGGTGCCCTCCGGCAGCGGCACCACCCGCAGCTCCAGCTGCCGGCCGGCGGCCACCCGCGCCGCTCGGACCATCGCCTCCTGACCGGCCCGGTCGGCGTCCAGGCACAGCTCCAGGGTCCGCACCACGCGCTCCAGCTCCGCCACCTGCTCCTCGGTGAGCGACGTTCCCATGATCCCCACCGCGTTGCGGATGCCCGCCTGGTGCAGGGCGAGCACGTCGGTGTAGCCCTCCACCAGGATCATGCGGCCGGCGCGCGCCGCCGCGGCCCGCGCCAGGTCGATCCCGAACAGGACCTCGCGCGTGTGGTAGAGCTCGCCGTCGGAGGTGTTGACGTACTTGGCGCCGCGCTGATCCTCGCGCATGCGCCGGGCGCCGAAGCCGTGCACCCGCCCCCGGGCGTCGACGGCCGGGAACATGATCCGCTCCTGGAAGCGGTCATAGACCGTTCCCGGGCGCCTGCGGGAGCGCTGGGCCAGCCCCACCGCCAGCAGCTCCTCGTCGGAGAACCCCGCCTTCCGGGAGGCGAGCAGGATCCGGTCCCAGGCGCTCGGCGCGTAGCCGAC
Source organism: Solirubrobacteraceae bacterium (assembly GCA_035702755.1). Lineage (GTDB taxonomy): Bacteria > Actinomycetota > Thermoleophilia > Solirubrobacterales > Solirubrobacteraceae > Palsa-465. Next base: position 5,282 of record DASSZQ010000239.1, read on the forward strand.
GCGGAACTCGCGCAGCGTCTGCTCCTCCAGCCCGCGGCCCAGGAGATAGTCGCGGGCCCCCGCCGCCTCCCCCGCCTCCCACAGGTACCGCGAGTAGTAGGTGGCGGCGCGGTCAAGCAGCGTGTACAGCCGCTCGCGGCGCTGGCGGCGGGCGGCCGCCGCGGGATCCTCGTCCTCGGTCTGAAGCTGCACGCCGAAGCGCTGGGCCAGCGACTCCAGCGCCCCCTTGAAGTCCAGGCCCTCGGTCTCCATGACAAACGTGAACGGGTTGCCGGAGGCCTGGCAGCCGAAGCAGTGATACAGCTTCTCGTCCGGGCTGACGTGGAAGGAGCCGGTGCGCTCCTCGTGAAACGGGCAGCGGCCGAAGTAGCTGTTGACCCCGGCCCGGCGCAGCTCGGTCTTGTCGGACACGAGCGCGACCATGTCGACCGCGTCGTGCACGCGGTCGCGCGAATCGGCGGTGTAGCGCGCCATCTCCCGGTTCCGGTCCTACGGGGCGAACGAGACCGGGACGCTCAGCTGCTCAAACGCCCGGATGCAGAAGCGGTCGGTCATGCCGGCCAGGTAGTCGGTGACGCGCGTGGCCAGGTCGCCGGCCGGGATGGAGCCCGGGATCTCCTCCGGGTGGGCGCAGTAGTGATCGAACAGCGACCGGATGACGAGGTCGATCTTGGTGTGCTCGCGCGTGGCCACCGGCCCCAGGTACACGTGCTCAAACATGAACGAGCGCAGCTGCGACATCGCCCCGCCGACAACCTCGCCCTGGACGATGTCATCGGCCGCCGCCGACTGCTCCACCAGATCATGTACGAGCGTATCGATGCGCCGCTCCCCCGTCTCGCCGAGGACGGCGATCGCCTCGCCCGGCAGATCGGCCGGCGACAGGACTCCCGCCCGCACGGCGTCGTCGATGTCGTGGTTGATGTAGGCCACGCGATCCATCAGCCGTACGATCTTGCCCTCCATCGTCGCCGGCGGCGCGGCACGCCCGGAGTGGCTGACGATCCCGTCGCGGACCGGCTCGGTGAGATTGAGCCCGCGCCCGTCGCGCTCCAGCACCTCGACGACCCGCAGCGAGTGCTCGTAGTGGCGAAAGCCGGACCCAAACCGATCCCGCAGACACCGGTCCAGCGCGTCCTCGCCGACGTGTCCGAACGGCGGATGCCCCAGGTCATGACCGAGGCCGATCGCCTCGGCGAGGTCCTCGTTGAGCGCCAGCGCCCGGGCGACCGTCCGGGAGATCTGGGTCACCTCCAGCGTGTGGGTCAGCCGCGTGCGGTAGTGATCGCCGGTGGGGGCGACGAACACCTGGGTCTTGTGCTTGAGCCGGCGAAACGCCTTGCAGTGCACGATCCGGTCGCGGTCGCGCTGAAACGGCGTCCGCAGCCCGCAGTCCGGCTCCGGGCGGGCCCGCCGCGCCGGATAGGACCGCGTCGCCAGCGGCGAGAGCTCGCGCTCCTCGCGCTCCTGCTGACGGTGGGCGAAGCCCTCGGCCACCGGGCCGGAGGGGTGCTCGTGACCCACCGGGATCGTCTGCTCGCTCACACCACGATTCTGACAGCGCCCCGGACACCGGGGTGGATCCGGCACGGTTCTGTGACAACCGGCGCCGCATGTCGGTTGATATTTGCCAACGCTCCATCTTCTGGACTAGAGTCGCCGGCGCTCCGATGAGACTTCGCCACCGCGCCGCTGCCGTCGCCGCCGTGCTCGCCGCCCTGGCCGCGGCCGCCCCTGCGGCGCAGGCGTGGTCCCCGGAGCCCGCCACCTACGGGGTCGGCAGCCAGACCAACCTCCCGGTGACGATGAGCGACGGGACCGTGCTGCGCGCCAACGTCTACTACCCCACCGACGCCGCCACCGGCCGGCCCGCGCCCGGCCCGTTCCCGGTCATCCTCTCCCAGACCCCGTACGGCAAGGACCAGAGCTCCGCCGGGGGCAGCTCACAGCTCTCCGAACTGTCTGGCGAAAGCACCTACCTCGTGCAGCGCGGCTACATCGACGTGGTCGCCGACGTCCGCGGCACCGGCGGCTCGACGGGCGAGTGGGGGCTGTTCGATCCCGTCCAGGGCACCGACGGCGCGACGCTTGTCAACTGGGCGGCACAGCTCCCCCACGCCGACGGTGATGTCGGCCTGCTCGGTGCCTCGTATCTGGGCATCAACCAGTTCGAGACCGCCGCCGACGCTGGCTCAACGCACGTCAAGGCGATGTTCCCCATCATCGCCGGCAATGACCTGTACCGCGACACGGCGTTCGCCGGCGGCTTTCCGGACATCGAGTTCTCAAGCTTCTACCTCGCGCTCACCGGCAGCCTCAACCTGCTGCTCCCGGCCACCGAGGCCAACAACAACTTCGCCACCGCGCTCACCGACCACGTCCACGATCTCGCCGACTTCGACGCCCAGCTGCTGACCAGCGCCGAGACCGGCGGCGACGCCGCCTATGACCAGAGCTACTGGAGCGCCCGCAACCCCGTCCAGTACATCTCAAAGATCGTCGCCGACGGGATCCCGGCGTTCCTGATCGGCGGCTGGTATGACCTGTTCCAGCGCGGCGAGCTCCTCAACTACTCCGGCTTTCAGAACGCCTTCGACGGCCGGCCGGTGCTGGCGCCGATGAGCCCCACCCAGCCGGTCACCTCGCGCTACCAGCTGATCCAGGGGCCGTGGTACCACGTCACCGCCGGCATGGGCCTCAACTACCACGGCCTCGATCTCAATGGGCTGGAGCTCGCCTGGTTCGACCACTGGCTCAAGGGCGTCGACACCGGGATCACCGAGACGACGACGCCGCTTCACCTCGAGGATCTCGCCACCGGCGACTACGTCGACGTCTCGCGCTATCCGCTGGACCAGACGACCCCCACCACCTACTACCTGCGCCCCGGAGGCGGCCTCGCGCCGTCGGCGCCGGCGTCCACCGGCGGCAGCGACCCGCTGGTGTTCACCGGCTCCCAGATCCCGTGCACCAGCTCCACCGAGCAGTGGTTCATGGGCCTGGGCCCGCTGGCCCTCTCCTACTTCGGCCTCAAGGACCCGTGCACGCAGAGCGTCAATCTGTCCCAGGCCGGCCCGGGCACCCAGAGCTACACGACGGCGCCGTTCACCACGCCGACGACGCTCGGCGGCCCCATCGGCGCCACCCTGTACGCGACGTCCACGACGACCGACACCGAATGGGTCGTCCAGCTGTCCGATGTCGCCCCCAACGGCAATGCCACCGCCCTGACCTCCGGGCTCTTGGAGGGCAACCAGCGGGCCCTGGACCCGTCCATGACCTGGTATGCCCCGGACGGGCATGCGCTGCTGCCCTACCACCCGTACACCAAGGTGACCCAGACCCCGGTCGTCCCCGGCAAGGTCACCCGGTATGACATCGAGGTCTTCCCCACCTTCGACACGCTCGCACCCGGACACAGCCTGCGGGTGACGATCGCCACCTCCGACTTCCCCCACGTGCTGCCGGCGGCCAACCAGCTGCCCAACCTCCTCGGCGGCGTCTACGCGCTGGAGCACTCAAGCGCGTACCCGTCCAGCGTCGAGCTCCCGCTCAGCGGCGCCGCCCCCACCGCGGGCGGAGCGCTGCCGCCCGCCGCCACCACGCCGCTCGGCTGCCCGGCGGCCACCGGGGGGCTGCGCGGCCGCCGCCTGGGACCGCTGGCGCTGGGGATGACCCAGCGGCGGGCCCGGCGGGCGTTTGCCCGCAGCTCGATCCGCCGGCGCCGCCACATGGTGCTCTACTGCCTGCACCCCTCCGGGATCCGCGCCGGCTTTGCCTGGCCCGGCCTGGTGCGCGGGCTCCCGCACCCCCAGCGCCGCCGCGCCCGGGGCACCGCCGTGCTGGGGCTGACCGCCAACCGCCGCTACGCGCTGCGCGGCGTCCGGCCCGGCGTCCGCCTGACCGGCCGGCTCCGGCGCCGCCTGCGGCTGGCGCGGGTCGCTCGCACCGGGTGGTACCTGACGCCCGGCCGGCGGACCCGCGGCGTGATCAAGGTCCAGCGCGGCCGGGTCGCCGCCGTGGGGATCGCCGAGGCACGCTTCCTCCACAGCGCCCGGGCCGCCCGGACGTTCTTCCGCGGCGTCTTCTAGGCCGCCAGCAGCGGGCGCAGCCGCACGTGGGCGTGGTGCTCGGCGGTCTCGCCGATCGCCCGCTCCACCTGACGCAGCGCCAGCTCTGACCCGTCCGGCGCCTGCGCCAGGGGGGAGCCGAGCGCGGCCACCAGAAAGCGATAGGCCTCCTCGGTGAGCGAGAACGATCCCGCCTCACACGCGGTGCACACCACGCCGCCGGCGGCGCCGGAGAAGCCGCGCAGATGCTCGGTCTCCCCGCACACCGCGCACGCGGCCAGCTGGGGCACGATCCCCGCCGCCAGCAGCAGCTTGAGGCGGAACGCCAGCCCGGTCCCCGGCCGGGCGTGACCGGGACCGGCGTCAAGCAGCGCCAGCGCGTTGGCGAGCAGGTGGAACACCTCCGGGTGGGGCTCGGTGGTCTCAAACAGCCGGGCGACGGCGTCGCAGGCGCGGGCGGCGGCGTCGAGCGTCGCGGCGTGGTCGCGCAGCGGCCCGTGGACCGAGACCGTGTCGACCGAGGTGACGGTGAGCAGGTCGCTGCGGCCCTCATGCAGGACGGCGCGGACGTGGAAGAACGGCTCCAGCCGGGCGCCGAAGCGGCTGCGGGCCCGGCGGGCGCCCTTGGCGATCGCGCTCAGCCGGCCGTGGCCGAGGGTATAGAGATGAAGGATGCGGTCGGCCTCTCCGTAGCGGATCGACCGCAGCACGATCGCCTCGGTCCTCAGTGGTCCGGGCATGAGACCATCACGCTATACTTAATGAAGCTATGAAGCCGATCACCGTTTACACCACTGACCATTGCCCTTACTGCTCCAGCGCGAAGACGCTTCTGGCCAAGCGCTCGATCGAGTATGAGGAGATCAATCTGGCACGCGACCCGGACGGCCGCGCTCAGCTCGCCGAGAAGACCGGCATGATCACCTTCCCGCAGATCGTCATCGACGGCGAGACGCTCGGCGGCTTTCAGGAGCTGCTGGCCGCCGACCGGGCCGGACGCCTGTCCGAGCTCGTCGCCGCCTGATCTGATTTTTTGGGGGGCCGCCTCACGGCGGCCTTGGTTTGGCCGCGCCGGCTCCTCGGCCGCGGTTGGCAGTGCTCGCACACATACGTCCCCCGGCCGCCGACCACCAGCTTGCGCACGCGCGTGCCGCACACCGGGCACGGCTCCCCCTCGCGCTGGTGGATCTGGAACAGATCCTGGAAGGAGCCCTGGGCGCCGTCGACATGGCGAAAGTCGTCGATCGTCGCGCCCTTGGCGTCGATGCCGGCCGCCAGCACGTGCTCGATCGCCTCGCGCAGCGCCGCCAGCTGGGGACGCGTGAGCGTGCCGGCCGCCCGCAGCGGGTGGATCTTTGCCCGGAACAGGGCCTCGTCGGCATAGATGTTGCCCACGCCGGCGATCCGCCGCTGGTCGAGGATGAACGCCTTGACCGGTGCCGTGCGCCCGCGCGCCGCCGCCCGCAGGTAGTCGGTGGTGAACGCCGGCGTCAGCGGCTCAGGCCCGAGGCGCTCGCCCAGGTAGGCGTCGCGCGCCGGCACGCCGGTGAGCAGGTGCCCGGTGCCGAACCGCCGGGCGTCGTTGTAGATGAGCCGGTGGCCCGCGTCGAGGCTGAAGCGCACCCGGGTGTGGGGCGGATCGGACGGCGGGTCAAACAGCAGCGCGCCGGTCATCCTCAGGTGCATGAGCAGGAAGCGCTCGCCGGTCAGCCGCCACACCAGGTACTTGCCCGAGCGGCCCACCCGCTCCACCACCCGGCCGCGCAGCTCGTCCTCCACCGCGCGCGGCGGGGTCGGCCGCGTCCACCGCGGGTCAAGGATCTCGACGTCGAGCAGCGTGCGCCCCTCCAGGTGGGGCGCCAGCTGGCGGCGGATCGTCTCAACCTCCGGGAGCTCCGGCACGACTCGTATTAAACGCAGCGCCTGTCCCGCGCGGCGCCCCCGCGCCCCGTCCAGCCCGGGTCCGTGGAGCAACCGATCTGTACGAAACTCGGATCACCGCCCACGATCTCGAACAGTCTGGATGCTGAGCGCGCTCCACAGACGAAACCCAACGCGCCGATCCGGCTTTCGCACAAACTGGTCGCTCTCGGCCCCCGTTTCTCCTTCATCGCCGCCGTTGTGCCGGCCGGATGCTAACCCGCGGCCGCCGGGCGCCGGCGGCTAGTCCTCGCCGTCCCAGTAGTCGGCGATCCGCTCCACGCGGGCGATGACGTCGACGCCCCAGAACGCGATCTTGCCCGATCGCGGGTAGAAGCAGATGTCGTTGCGCTCCCGGGTGCCGTAGGCGAGGAACTCAAGCTCGGTCTCGGCCCGGAAGGCGTGGGCGACGCCGGTGCCCGCCGGCCGGGCGATGACGTGCCCGGGGCCGACCGGCGTCTCCTCGCCACCCAGGACGAGCACGCCGCTCCCGCTGAGCATGACGAAGATCTCCTCCTCCAGCGAGTGGCAGTGCTCAGGCGTCGCGTAGCGGCCGGGATCGACGGTCACGTGCTGCAGGCCGGCCCGCCGGGAGCCGACGGCCCGCCCCAGGTTGCGCCGCACGCGCGCCACCCGCGGGCGCTCGGTCCGCTCGGCGGCCACGTCGCCGAGATTGACGATGGTGGCCGGCCGCTCGCCCGGCTCAGGCGGGAGCTCCGGCGGTCCCAGTTCGGACTCGCGCACGTGCTGAAGCGGCGTCCCATCTCCGGGCGGCGGGATCGACTCCACCCCGCGCCGCCCGGCCATCGACAGCCCCAGCCGGGGCAGCGCCAGGCTCTCGTCGAACTCGCGGGTGCCGAAGGCGAGCACGTCAAGATCGGTGTCGGCCCGCAGCGTGTGGCCGCCGCGGCGCGGGAGATAGAGGATGCAGTCCCCGGCGCCGATCGCCGCCGTCTGACCGTTGTGCCAGGAGACCCCGGTGCCCGACAGCACGTAGAAGATCTCTTCCGAGCGGCCGTGATCATGCACCGGCGTCGACCAGCCGCCCGCCGGCAACTGGATGCGGCGCACCCCCACGGTGTCGGCCCCGGCGGCCTCCCCCAGCATCGTCCACCGTCCGCGCAGGTGACCGAGCGCGTATTCCCGGGCGGGCGCGGCGTCGAGATGGGCGACGCCCATCAGCCGCCGCTGGAGCCGGGATCGATCTGCGCCCGCGGATGGGCGTCGAAGTAGACGTCGCGCAGCCGCTCGGCCGACAGGTGGGTGTAGATCTGCGTGGTCCCGATGTCGGCGTGTCCCAGCATCTCCTGCAGCGAGCGCAGGTCACAGCCGCCGGCGAGCAGGTGGGTGGCGAAGCTGTGGCGCAGGGTGTGGGGACTCATCCGGCTGGCCAGCCCGGCGCTGCGGGCGTGGCCCTGGACGATCCGGTACAGCCCCTGGCGCGACAGGCCGGTGCCGCGCAGGTTCACGAACACGCGCGGTTCGTCGCGCAACCCCACGAGCGGCGGGCGGCCGTGCTCCAGGTAGTCCGACAGCGTGGCGATCGCCTTGCTGCCGATCGGCACGATCCGCTCCTTGGATCCCTTGCCCCGGGCCCGGAGCATCGCCGCCTCCAGGTCAAGCTCGGACAGCTCCAGCGTGATCGCCTCGGTCGCCCGCAGCCCGCAGGCGTACATCGTCTCCAGCAGCGCCCGGTCGCGCAGCGCGCCCGGCGAGCGGCCGCTCGGCTGGGCCAGCAGGCGGTTGACCTCGTCGCGGGTGAGCACCTTGGGCAGGCGTCCCCGGGACCGGGGCGGCCGCAGCTCGGCCGTCGGATCGTGCTCGATGATCTGCTCCCGGCGCAGGTGGCGGTAGAACGACCGCAGGCAGGCGATCTTGCGCTGCAGTGTCGCCGGCGCCAGCGGCGGGCGGCCCTCGCGGCCGTCAGCCAGCTCAGACACGAACGCCGCCAGGTCGCCGAAGTCGACCTCCAGCGGGTCGCGGGCCCGCCGGGTGAGAAACGCCCCGTACTGCTGAAGGTCAGACCGGTAGGCCTCCAGCGTGTTGCGCGACAGGCCGCGCTCCAGCTCCAGCGCGGCGAGAAACTCCAGCGTGAGATCGCTCAGCCGGCGCTGGATCTCAGACGGTGCGGCGATTGCCATCGCCGCCGTAATTCGCGTCCGGCGCGGGCGTCTCCTCCGGTTGGGACGGGAATTGCCGGGAGTGGGCCATCCGTCTTGGCCCCCCGTTCGCCTGCACAACGGCGGCGATGAAGCGGACGGGGTCCGCGAGCGTCAGGTTTGTACGAAATGCCGTTTGGCGTCCGTGATTTCGCCCCTGAGTCGCGCTCAGCCTCCGCAGCGTTCGAGATCCGTTTGCATGATCCGAATCTCGAACGATCCGGGCGCTCCACAGCCACCACCGACGCCAGAAGCACCCCCGCCCCCCTCATCACTGCCGTTTCCCCCCCGCGCGGAGCGGAGGTAGCCGGATGACTCTGGCGCCGCCCGGTCAGGCGAGGCTGGATGCCGAGCGGGCGGCAAGCCAGAGCAGGGCGATGAGGGTCTTGGAGTCCTCGCACTCGGCGATGGCCTCGTCGAGGCGGCCGAGCTCCCAGCGGACGATCTCGATCCGCTCGTCCTCGTCGGCCTCGGCCTCGCCGTCGCTGTCGGAGAGGTCGGTGGCCAGAAACAGCCACACCCGCTCATCGGAGAAGCCCGGGCTGGTGAAGAATGATTTGATCTCGCTCCAGCTGCCGGCCTGCTTGCCGATCTCCTCGGCGAGCTCGCGCTGAGCGCAGGCGAGGGGCTCCTCGCCGGGGACATCGAGCTTGCCCGCCGGGATCTCCAGCGACGCCGTCATTCCCGCGGTCTCCCGGGGCTGGCGCGTCAGCCAGACGTGGTCGTCGTCGACGGCGAGCATGCCGACCGCTCCGGGATGCCACACCTTGTCACGGGCGACGACGGCGCCGTCGGCGTGACGGAAGTGCTGGACGCCGGCGTTGACGATCTTTCCCTGCCACATGATCTCCGACCCAATCGGCTCAAATCCGCTCATCGTGTCGCCTCCTCACCGATCTGTAGATCCGTTTCGCGCCCCACCGCCCACCCCCAGTTCGACGGCGGCCTCGTCGACGAGCGTCAGCGCGATGTCGAACATCGTCTCCAGTGACTGCGCATGGACCCGCTCGGTGGGCTCATGGTTGTGCTCCACGCCGTCGGCGAGGCACAGGCACAAGAAGCCGGCCGCCTGAAAGGAGTTGGCGTCCGACGCTCCCCCGGAGCTGATATGGCGGGGCTCATAGCCGCACGCCCGCAGGGCCCGCTCGGCGACGGCCAGCTGCGGCGCCCGGGGCTTGGTGCGGTAGCCGGCGAACATGCTCTCAACGCTGAGGTCGAGGTCGCACTCCCCGGCGTTGGCGGCGTCCTGGAGATGGTCGACGACCTCGGTGGTCACGGCCGCCGCCCGCTCGGCGTCGATGCTGCGGACCTCGGCCTCGATCCGGCACCGTTCCGGAATGACATTGATCGCGCTGCCTCCGGTGATGGTGCCGACGTTGGCGGTCGTCTCGGCGTCGAGCCGGCCGAGGCGCATGGCGGCGATGGCGTTGGCCGCGGCCACGACGGCGCTGCGCCCCGCCTCCGGCCGCACCCCGGCGTGGGCGGCCCGGCCGCGGAACTCGGCGAGGATCCGGTAGTGAGACGGCGAGGCGACGACCAGCTCGCCGATCGGCGTGGCGTGATCGAACACAAAGCCAAACGAGCTGCGCAGCCGGGAGACGTCAAACCGGGCCGACCCGCGCAGCGAGACCTCCTCGCAGACGGTGAACAGGATCTCGATCCCCACCGGCGGCGGGGCGGCCGCCGCGCTCAGCCGGCGGGCGAGCTCGACGATGATCGCCAGCGCCGACTTGTTGTCGGCGCCCAGGATGCCGTCGTTGGCGTTCTCCCACGCCCCGTCGACGAGAACCGGCTCCACCGGTGCCGCCAGGGGCACGGTGTCCATGTGGGCGCACAGGAGGATGCTCGCGTCCGAGGCGCCGGGAATGCGCGCCAGCAGATTGCCGGCGTCAGAGCCGACCTCGGCGCCGCTGTCGTCCTCCTCGACCGCGAGGCCCATCCCGCGCAACTCGGTGGTGAGCCGGTCGGCGACGGCGCGTTCCTGATAGGAGGGGCTGGGGATGCGGCAGAGGGCGGCGAACGTCTCGTGCAGGCGCTCGCGTTCGGCTTCGGTGCTCCGGGCCACGGCGCGGAGGCCGTCAGGAGCGGCGCGAGACGCTGATGTCCCGCTCGTCGGCGGCGAGGGTCGCTCGGTCGCCGGCGCCCGGCTCGGCACGATCAAGCGCCGCCCGCACGAACTCCCGGAACAGCGGCGCCGGCCGTTCCGGGCGCGACTTGAACTCCGGGTGGTACTGGGAGGCGACATAGAACGGGTGGGCGTCGGCGGCCAGTTCGACGGCCTCGACGAGCCTTTCGTCCGGAGAGGTCCCGGAGCACACCAGGCCGGCGTTCTCCATGCGCTTGCGCAGGTGGTTGTTGACCTCGTAGCGGTGGCGGTGGCGCTCGTAGACGACGGCGTCGCCGTAGATCGCGCGGATGCGGGTGCCCTCGTGCAGCTTGACCGGATCGGCCCCGAGGCGCATCGTGCCGCCCATGTCGGCGATCTCCTTCTGCTCCGGCAGCAGGTCGATGACCGGGAACGGCGACTCCGGATCCATCTCGGTGGAGTTGGCGCCCTCCATGCCGGCGACGTGGCGCGCGAACTCGCTGACGGCGACGTGCATGCCCAGGCAGATCCCCAGATACGGGATCTCCTCCTCCCGGGCGATCCGGGCGGCGGTGATCTTCCCCTCCCAGCCGCGCCCGCCGAACCCCCCGGGGATGAGGATCCCGTCGGCGCTGCGCAGGCGCTCGATGACGTCCGGATCGCTCAGGGTCTCCGAGTCCACCCAGTCGACGTCGACGACGGCGTCGTGGTGCACGCCGGCGTGGCGCAGCGCCTCGGCGACCGACAGATACGCATCCTCCAGCTGGACGTACTTGCCGACGAGCGCGATCCGCGCCCGCCGGTGGGCCGAGGCGGCGCGGCGGGTGATCGCCTCCCAGCCCGCCAGGTCCGGCGCGCCGGCCTCCACGCCGAAGTGCTCGCGCAGGATGAAGTCATCGACGCCCTGCTGGTTGAAGACGACCGGGATCCGGTAGACGTCGTCGACGTCGTAGGCCGAGACGACGGCTTCCACCGGGAGGCTGGCGAACAGGGCGATCTTGGAGCGGATGTCGACCGAGAGCTCGGCCTCGGAGCGGCAGACGACCATGTCCGGCGCGATACCGATGCGCCGCAGCTCGTTGACCGAGTGCTGCGTCGGCTTTGTCTTGAGCTCGCCGGCATGCCCGATGTACGGCACGAGCGTGAGGTGGATGAACATGCACCGGCGCCGCCCCACGTCGACGGGGAACTGGCGGATGGCCTCCAGGAACGGCAGCGACTCGATGTCGCCGACCGTGCCGCCGATCTCCGTGATCACGAAGTCCACATCCGATGAGTCGGCGACGACTCGTACCCGCTGCTTGATCTCATCGGTG
>DASSZQ010000309.1:0-11725 GCA_035702755.1 Solirubrobacteraceae bacterium
CTGGAGGAGGTCTTTGAGACCACCAACGGGGGCCGGACCTGGAACACCGCCAGCCCGTACTGGAACTACGGACTGGCGTGCGGGTCCAGCTGCCCCAACACCACCCATCCGGACCAGCACGCGATGATGATCGCCGACGGCAAGATCGTCATCGGCAACGACGGCGGCGTCTACAGCCGCCCGGTCACCGACGACCATCAGTACGGCGACTGGAGCGATCTCAACGCCACGCTTGGCAACCTCCAGTACTACGACGCCCGGGCGGGCCAGCTCGCCTCCGACGGCCTCGGCATCTGGGGCGGTCTGCAGGACAACGGGACCTCCCTGCTGGCCAGCGGTCAGTCGCAGATGGTGGAGCCGGCCGGCGGTGACGGTTTTGACGTGATCGTCGACCCCGCCAACGCCAACAACATGGTCGGCGAGTACACCGACGGAGCCATGTACTCCTCCACCGACGGTGGGCACACGTTCAACAGCACGGTCAGTCCCGGCTGTACCGCGCAGGCGATCGTCGGCCAGACGCCGCTGGCGGGCTGCGACCCGGGGATGCGGTTCGTCACCCCGCTTGTCCCTGACCAGCAGGACACCAACACCTGGGTCACGGGTGGCGAGGACGTGTGGGTCAGCCATGACGGCTGGAACACAAGTTGCACGAAGTCCGGGTGCTCGTGGCAGAACGTGTATGACACCGGAGCCGGCCACGCCGTCACCGCCCTCTCGTCCGCCAACGGCGGGAAGGTGATCTACGCGGCCTGGGTCGGTGGCGGCGGCAATCCGGGCGTGTCGTTCAAGAGCGGGATCGCCACCAACGCCAGCGGGACCTGGCAGGAGGTCAACACCACGGGCCTGCCCGACCGGTACATCGCCGGGGTCACCGTCGATCCCGCCGATCCGATGCACGCGTACGCCGTGTTCAACGGCTACTCGCGGCAGTGGATCCCGGGCGGCGGCCTCGGCCACGTGTACGAGACGACGGACGGCGGTCAGACGTGGACGAACATCTCCGGCAACCTGCCGGACATTCCGGGCAACGCGCTCGTCCTTCAGGACGGGCAGAACGGGCAGAACGGACAGCTGGCCCTGGCCACCGACCTGGGGATGTACACCGCCCAGGCCGGCCAGGGCGGCAACACCCAGTGGACGCGGCTCGGCACCGGCCTGCCCAACGCGTCGGTCAACGACGTGACCCCCGGGCCCGGTGGCTTCATCTACGCCGCCACTCACGGCCGGGGCATCTGGCGGATCGCCTTCGGCGGTCAGTAGGTCCGAACATCGCGCAGAGTGGACGGGACGGCGCGCCGCCGGGGGCGCGCCGTTCCCACCCGCTATCGCGGCGTTCTCACTCCAGCCACCCGGGCCGCACCAGCCCGGTCTCGTAGGCGAGCACCACAAGCTGGGCGCGGTCACGGGCGCCGAGCTTGATCATCGCCCGGCTGACATGGGTCTTGGCCGTGGCCACGCTGACGACGAGCCGGGCGGCGATCTGCTCGTTGGAGAGACCCTCGGCCGCCAGGGCCATCACCTCGCGCTCGCGGTCGGTGAGCTCGCCAAGCGCCGAGGAGGCCGGCGGCGGCTTGGCCCGCGTGGCGAACTCGGTGATCAGCCGCCGGGTGACCGAGGGCGAGAGCAGCGCCTCGCCGTCGGCCACCACGCGAACGGCGTGGATGAGCTCGGCCGGCTTGGTGTCCTTGACGAGGAAGCCCGCCGCGCCGGCCCGGATCGCCTCAAACACGTACTCGTCGAGTTCGAACGTCGTCAGGATGACGATCCGCGCCGTGTCCAGGGCGCGATCGCCGGCGATCTCCCGCGTCGCCGCCAGGCCGTCGAGCACCGGCATGCGGATGTCCATGAGCACCACGTCAGGCTTCAGTCGCCGCGTCAGATCGACGGCCTGACGGCCGTTCTCGGCCTCGCCCACGACCTCGATGCCCTCCTGCGCGTCGAGCAGCGCCCGGAACCCGGCGAGCACGAGCGCCTGATCATCGGCCAGCAGCACGCGGATCATGGGGCGCTCCGCAGCGGCAGGGACGCGCTCACGCAGAAGCCGGAGCCGGGCCGCCGGCCCGCGTCCAGCCGTCCGCCGAGGGCCACCGCCCGCTCACGCATGCCGGCGATCCCGCTGCCGCTCCCGGCGCTGGCCGCCGTGGCCTCCGCGCGCCCGTTGTCCTCGATCTCAAGCGCCAGCTCCCCGGGCCCGTAGGTCACGGCCACACTGGCCGCGGTGGCCCCGGCGTGGCGCACGACGTTGGTCAGCGACTCCTGCACGATGCGGAAGGCTGCCAGGTCGACGCTCGCCGGCAGCGGCCGGCGTTCGCCGGTGACGGCGAGCGAGACGTCGATCCCCGCCGCCCGGGTGCGCGACACCAGCTCGTCAAGCCGGTCCAGACCGGCCGTCGGCTCCCGCGGGGGCTCCTCTCCGGAGCCGCGCAGCACGCTGAGCGCCGAGCGCACCTCGCGCAGCGCGTCGGCGCTGGCCTCGTTGATCGCCGCCAGCGCGGACCGAGCCTGCTCCGGCTGCTCGTCGAGCAGATGCAGGGCCACGCCTGACTGCACATTGATCATCGAGATGTTGTGCGCGAGCACGTCATGCAGCTCGCGCGCGATTCGGAGTCGCTCCTCGCCGGCGCGGCGGCGCGCCTCCTGCTCCCGGGCTCGCCGCGCCTCGGCCGCACGTTCCCGTCGTCCCCGCAGCCCCTCGGCGACGGCGAGCAGCACCAGCATCCACGCGGCGATCGACACGGCGGCGAGTGGCGTCGGCACGCCGGTGGTACCCAGCGCCGCCGGCAGCCACAAGAACAGAAGCCACCCGGCGCCGAGCGCCACCCAGGCGGCGGTGCGATCGCCGGCCAGCACCGCCGTGATGAACGCGATTGCCAGCGACACGTAGTTGGGGCCCTGCAGGTAACCCAGCGCCGTGTAGAGCAACGTGACCGCGAACACAAAGGCGAGCACGCCGCGCGGATGGCGGCGGCGCAGGATGAGCGCCGCCGGGCCGAGCGCCAGCAGGATGACCGCGAGCGCGTCGAAGTGACCGGTCGCGGTGCACGAGGAGGTCCACCAGCACACACCGTGGCCCCCGCTCGGCCCGTGCCGGGTGGCGCCGGCCGTGGCGCCGATCTGGATGATGCCCGCGATGACGGCCAGACGGATGTCGCGCGGGCGGATGCCGCTGAGCGCTTCCGGCAGCCGTGAGGACGCGGTGCTCACCGCCGCGGACGATAAACCCGCGGAGCGCGGCGGTCATCGGCTGTGCGTGGTAGTGCGGCCTACTCCCGGCGGAGTAGCCGGGCCGCGCCGACCGCGCCGGGCGTATCAGGCGATGAGCCTCCCGGTGGCCGACGACAGGACGGCGACGGCGCGCCACGATGTGTCCCACGTCACGTTCTCGAAGGGAGCAGCAGATGGACTGGTACAGCACACACACCCAGGACCCCAACGTCCGCGCCGCCGACGCGGACCGTGATGCGACTGGCGAGCGGCTGCGCCGCCACCACGCCGAGGGCCGGATCGACGCCGAGGAGTTCCAGGAGCGGATCGACCGCTGCTATCACGCCAAGACGATCGGCGAGCTGCGCCAGTTGGTCGACGATCTCCCGCGTGAGTACTCAGACCACCCGGAGCCGGGCCTGGGCCTGCGCCGGCTGTGGCCGGTGCCGCTGGTTCCGATCCTGATCGCGTTCTGGGTGATCTCGTCGGTCGGCGGATGGCATGACGGATGGCACCATGGTCCCTGGGGTCTGTTCTGGCTGATCCCGGTGTTCTTCCTCGTCCGGTTTGTCCTGTGGCCGTACGGACGCTGGGGGGCGCGGCGCCGCTACCGCTTTCCGCGGGACCTCTGATCTGTCGTCGGTCGCCCACAGAGGAGGAGGGCCCTGACCGCTCCGCTGTGCCGGACCGGCGCGGGTCAGGCGGTGACGCCGCCACCCAGGACGGCCACCCAAGCCCGGTGCTTGTCCTGGTAGGCGGCCGGCAGCACATCGCCGATCGCCGTGATCGTCTCCAACCAGGCGACGGCCTCTCCGTACTCGCCCCGGTGGGCAGCCTCGTCGGCCCACCGGAGCGTGCGGCGGACGGCCTCCAGATGGCGCCGGGCGCCCCGGCTTCGCGTCGCCATGGGGGACATCCGGGACCAGTCTCCGTGTTCTGAGCGGTGGATCATGACCGCATTGTTCGGCCTGTGCCGCCCGTCGACAACGTCTCGCAGGAGTAGTTGGACTATCCCATCGAGAGGTCTTCGGTCCCCGGCGGGCCGAGTACCCGGGCGATCACCTCCGCTCGGTTGGCGGACCCCGTCCGGGCCAGGATCTGCTTGACGTGCCATTTGACCGTGCCCTCGGTCACGAACAGGCGCTCCGCGATCGCCGCGTTGGTCAGGCCCTGGGCGATCAGCTGCACGATCTCCAGTTGCCGGGCGGTCAGGAGCGCGTGGGTGGCGGCCGGTTCGGCCGAGGCCGCCGAGGCGAGTCGCTGCAGCTCGCCGGCGCGGCGCTCGAGGTCAGCCGAGGTGCTCTGGAGCGCCAGCTCGACGAGCTTGGCCTCGGTGACGTCGCGCACAACCCCCACCACGCGCACCGGCGTCCCCCGCTCATCCACCACGACCTCCCCCTGGTTGCGGAAGGTGCGGACCCGCCCGTCGCGCCGGACCACGCGATATTCCAGAGCGAACCCGGATCGCTCGGCGACAGCGCGCTCCATGGCTTCCCGGACGCGCTGACGATCTTCTGGAAGAACGCGTTCGATGCCGCCCTCGTAGGTCGCATCGAGCTCGTTCACGGACAGCCCGTAGAGCTCGAACAGCCCGTCGGACCACGTTGTGCGGTCCTCGCGCATGTCCCATTCCCAGCTTCCCATACGGGCGACCCGCTCGGCCTCGACCAGCGCTTGACGGCTGCGTCGCAGCTCTCGCTCGATTGACGCGCGGGCGGTGATGTCGCGGATGACTGTGCAGGTTCGCGGGGCCCCGCTCGGATCGGAGAAGACGCGCGCGCTCATCTCCACCTCAATGGTGGACCCGTCACCGCGGATCATCCGGGCGATCCCGTGCGTCTGGCCGGCGCGCGCCCGCTCGGCGAGCAGCGGGGCCCACCGGGGATCGGAGTCGTCGGCCATTCCCTGGCGGCCGAGGGTGCAGATCTCGGCCTCGGTTCGCCCCAGGATCTCGCACGCCGCCGGATTGGCGGCCAGCACCCTGCCGTCAGGCGCCGTGAACAGCACGCCGTACGGGCTGAACTCATAGAGGGCGCGATAGGCCTCGGCGCCGAGAGCGCCACCGGCGCCGGTTCCATCCCGGCCCGTGCCCCCTTCACCAGGTGTCGCGCCTGCTTGATTCACCATCATCTCCCCGGAGTAGCCGGCCACAGCGTAGCCGCGCGCCCCGGTGGCTGCCCGCCGAGGACGGCGCCTACGGAACCGCACCTGCGCACCGGCCAGGTCCTGCCTGATGCTCCTCAAACCTGACCCACGCGTTGCCGAGACTTCGGCTACCGGATGCTCGCGGTGCCCAGTGCCGGCCGGCAGCTGCGACCTCCGGCACGCCGGGGCCGGCCTCCGATTCCGAGAGGCCGGCCGGTTCCGGCTGACGAGCTCAGGTGGACGTGATGTAGCCGCGCATGTAGCCCATGTGGGCCATCGAGTACGGGTCGCACGGCATCATGCACTGCCACTCAAAGGAACCCTTCTTGTGCACGATCAGCGTGTATGTGTGCGTTCCCGGGGCGACGACGATGTTGACTCCCGCCACCGGTGAGTTGATGCTGTGGGCGGTGCTGTCGGTGTTGTTGATGACGAGCTTCACCGGCTGCCCGGCGTGCACGTCGAAGTTCGTGACGCTGAACGCGTCGTGGAGCTTGCCGTCGGCCCCCGGCTTCAGCTCCGGGGAGACGGTCAGGTAGACGACCGGCTGCACCTGGGGAGCGCCGGTGACCTTGACGACCTGCATGACCGGGTGGGGCGGCGGTTGCTGGG
Source organism: Solirubrobacteraceae bacterium (assembly GCA_035702755.1). Classification (GTDB taxonomy): domain Bacteria; phylum Actinomycetota; class Thermoleophilia; order Solirubrobacterales; family Solirubrobacteraceae; genus Palsa-465. The sequence goes on from DASSZQ010000309.1 coordinate 5,965, forward strand.
TGCCGCCGATCAGCGCGACGTCGAGGCCGACGAGCGCGAGCACGACGGCCACCGCGCTCATGGCCACGATGGTGATCTTGCTGAGCGTGTGCCGCGGCTGTCTTGCCTGTGTCCGGCCGAACTGGATGTTGGTGTCTGCGTAGTCCATTCCGACTCCTTCTGATCAATGTCCTGACTGAATAGTCGGTGCAGGACCACGCAACGGTCAGAGGGGGATCCCCACGGAGTGGTGGGGTAAATCACGGATAGGACCCGCAGGGTCCGGGAGCCGTCAGTCGGCGGCCGTCTCGCAGACGGTGCGGGCGCGGATCGACCGGTGCAGCACGTCGGCGAGCTGATGGGGGGCGATCCCCTTGCGGACGTAGGTCATCGCACCCGCGATCATCAGCTCGCGCACCACCGCGTCGGACTCATCACCGGACAGCACCACGACCGCCGTCTCCGGCGAGACCTCGGCGATGCCCTTGACGGCGCTACGTCCGCCGCCGCCTGGCATCTGCACGTCGACGAGCGCAACCTCCGGCTGCGCGCGCCTCGCCGCCTCGACGGCCGCCTCGCTGTCGGCGACGGCACCGATGATCTGGAACTGATGCTCGAGCGCCATGCTCAATGCGGAGCGGACCACCGGATCGTCGTCGGCGATCAGGAGCGTGGGATGGGCCGGCCGGCCCCGGTCGGCCGGGGGAATCGAGGGATCCATAGCCGAAGTCATCGTCCGAAGTCTGACGACCTTGAACGCCTGCATTGGGTGTGGCGGGACCCGCGGATAACCGCAGGTGGCGGGCTCAGTAGCGTCGCCCGCCCGCCGTGTGCTCCTCCGGCATGACCAGGATCGCGCCCTCGCCCGTCGTGTACGCCTCCTCGCCGTGCTCCACGACGTCCATCCCCAGCGCCTCATCGCCACTGCTCGCGCGCAGCCGTGTCATCAGCCCCACCAGCCTGAGCAGGATCCACGTCGCCGCGAACGCGTAGGCCGGCCCGGCGAGCGCCGCCACCACCTGCCACAACAGCTGGCGCGGGTGGCCGTAGGCCGCTCCGCTTGAGATGCCGTTCCAGGAGCGCTGCGCGAAGAAGCCGATGAAGAGGATGCCGGTCAGCCCGCCGAACCCGTGCGCGGCGAGCACGTCAAGGCTCTCGTCCAGCCGCGTCCGCGGCCGCCAGCGAATCATCGCGTAGCTTGGGAACGCCGCCAGCGCGCCGAGCCCCATCGCCCACATGGGGCTGATGTAGCCGGCCGCAGGGGTGATCCCAACACAGCCGACGATGATGGCGGTGGCGGCGCCGATGGCCGTGACCCGCCGGCCGATCACCGCGTCGAGGGCGAACCACACCACCAGGGTGCACGCCGGCGCCAGCAGGGTGTTGGTGAAGGCGAGCACGCTGGGATGGCCGACGGAGTATCCGCTCCCACCGTTGAAGCCGAACCATCCAAACCACAGCAGGCCGGCGCCCAGCAGCGCATACATGGCGTTGTGGGGCAACAGCGCCTGGCGGCCGTAGTCCTTGCGCGCGCCCACGACGGTCGCCGCCGCAAACGCCGAGAACCCGGACCCCATCTCAACCGGCACGCCCCCGGCGAAGTCAAGCGTGCCGTGATGGGCCAGCCAGCCGCCGCCCCACACCCAGTGGGCGAGCACCGGATAGACGAGGACCGACCACAGAGCGATGAACATCAGGAACGGACCGAAGCGCATCCGCTCCACGACGGCGCCGGAGACGAGCGCCGTGGTGATGATGCAGAACGTCGCCTCAAAGGCCATGAACAGAAGCTGCGGGATGGCCGTTCCCGCCCTGGGGGCGAAGCCGACGCCGTGCAGCAGGGCGTTGTGCAGGCCGCCGATGAACCCGTCGCCGGAGGCGAACGCCAGCGAGTAGCCGACGAGCGCCCAGGTGACGGTGGCCACCCCGAGCGCGGCAATGCTCATCATGAACGTGTTCAGCGTGTTCTTGGAGCGGACGAGGCCGGCGTAGAACAGCCCCAGCGCCGGGGTCATCATCAACACCAGCGCGGTGGCGACGAGCATCCACGCCGTGTCACCGGCGCTCACGCCTCCGGGCAGCGGGAGCACGGTCACGGTGAGACCGGTGTCACGGCGAGCGCGTCGGTCTCCCCGGTCCGGATGCGGATCGCCCGCTCCAGGGCCACGACGAAGATCTTCCCGTCGCCGACCTCACCGGTCCGGGCGCCGGCGCACAGCGCGTCGATCGTCGGCTGCACGAACGGCTCCGAGACCGCGATCTCAAACCTGACCTTCTCGGAGAGCTCCATCTTCACCGTCGTGCCCCGGTAGGTCTCGACGCGGTCAAGCTCGCCGCCGTGCCCCTGCACGCGACTCATCGACACCCCCCGGATCTCGGCCCGGTACAGCGCCTCCAGCACGTCGTTGGCCTTCTCAGGCCGCACGATGGCGATCACGAGTTTCATGCTGTGTTTCAGCTCCTTGTGCGCGGGCGGCGGTCGGCGGGGCGCCGGGGAGGGCCGCGAGCTTACCGGTCCGCGCGCGGCGGCCCGCCGGTGACCGCTCTACTCTCTCTCGGCGTGTCGAGCATCGGCGTGCTGCGCGAGGGACCGCTGCACGCCGCGCTCAAAGCGGCGCTGGCGCAGCCCGGAGATCGTCTTGAGGTGCCCGTCGGCCGCTTTGTCATCGACCTGGTGCGCGCCGACGGGGAGCTGGTGGAGGTGCAGACCGGCGGCTTCTCGGCGCTCGGTCCCAAGCTCGACGCGCTGCTGGATGACCATCGCGTCCGGATCGTCTGTCCGCTGGCAGCGGAGCGGCGCATCGTGCGCGTCGACGCCGACGGCGAGGTCCTCTCCGCGCGCCGCTCGCCCCGGCGGGCGGCGGTGATCGAGGTGTTTGACCGGATGGTCTCCTTCCCGTCGCTGGTGACCCACCCCCACCTGACGATCGAGGTGCTCCTGCTGCGCGAGGACCACGTCCGTTCCAGCGCCCCGGTGCCGGCGCGGCGGCGGGGGCGCATGCGCGATCCGGGACAGCGCCGGCTTGTCGATGTGCTCGATCGCGTCGAGATCGCCGGTCTTGACGATGTCCTCGCCCTGCTGGGTCCGCTGCCGCCCGCCGCGTTCAGCACCCGGGAGCTGGCCTCCCGGCTCGGCTGTCGCCGGCTGCTGGCCCAGCGCATCGTCTACTGCCTGCGCATGATGGGCGCCGTCGACGGGGCGGGCAAGCGCGGGCCGACCCCGCTGTACCGGCTCAGCGCTACGTCGACGGCGTGATCGATTGGCGGCCGGACGCCAGGCGCTCGCCGAGCTGGCGCGCGACCTGCGGCTGGAGAACGACGCGGGCCACCCCCAGCTGGTCGCTGGTCTCCGGGTCGTGCTGGAAGAAGTCGAGGTAGATCATTCCGTCGGCCTCGTACGCGGACACGCTCGAGGCAAACCGGTAGTGCCCGGGTGCGATGTATGCCGGCTCGGGTCCGTGCTCCTGATCGTGATCCATGCGCTCCAGACTTCCCCGCCGCAGCTGATTTGTCAAGTCAGAAGGCGCTCGCCTCGGTCCGCCGCCGCCGTGACAGTGGTGCACGCCCGCGCGTGAAAAAAACGTAAGCTACGCGCGCATGTCCACCGCCTCGTATGAGGCCGATGTCGTTGTGGTGGGTGCGGGGCTCGCCGGTCTCGTCGCCACCGCGGAGCTCGTCGACGCCGGCCGCCGCGTGATCATCCTTGATCAGGAGCCGGAAGCGTCCCTCGGCGGCCAGGCCCACTGGTCGCTGGGCGGGTTGTTCCTCGTCGACACCCCGGAGCAACGCCGAGCCCGCGTCCGGGACTCGGCGGAACTGGCCTGGCAGGACTGGGAGGGGACCGCAGCCTTCGACCGTCCTGAGGACGAGTGGCCGCGGCGCTGGGCTCGTGCCTACGTCGAGTTCGCCGCCGGGCCCAAGCGGGCGTGGCTTCACTCCCTGGGGCTGCGCTGGTTGCCCAACCCAGGGTGGGCGGAGCGGGGCGGGTACGGGGCGATCGGTCATGGTAACTCGGTGCCCCGCTTTCACCTGACGTGGGGGACGGGACCGGCGGTCCTGCGGCCGTTTGTGCAACGGGTGGCCGAGGGACGCCAGCGCGGACTGGTGACACTCTGCTGCCGGCATCGCGTCGATGAGCTGACAGTGACCGCCGGTGCCGTCACCGGTGCGGTCGGCAAGGTCCTGGAGCCGAGCCCCGCGGCCCGCGGGCAGGGCAGCTCGCGGGTGGAGGTGGGTGACTTTGAGGCCCGGGCACCGGCGGTCGTCGTCAGCTCCGGAGGTATCGGCGGCAACTTCGACCTCGTCCGCGCCAACTGGCCGCAGCGGCTGGGTCCGGCGCCCAAGCGCCTCATCTCCGGCGTGCCGGAGCACGTCGACGGGCGGATGCTGTCGATTGCCCAGGCTGCGGGAGCGCGCCTCATCGCCTCCGATCGGATGTGGCACTACGTGGAGGGCATCGAGAACTGGTCACCCATCTGGCGTCATCACGGTATCCGCATCCTCCCGGCGCCGTCCTCACTGTGGCTGGACGCGCTGGGACGGCGCCTGCCGGTTCCGCTGTTCCCCGGGTTTGACACTCTGGGCACCCTGGCCCACATCGGCCAGACCGGCTATGACCACACGTGGTTCGTCCTCACGCGCAAGATCATCGAGCGGGAGTTCGCACTGTCTGGCTCGGAGCAGAATCCTGACCTGACCGGGAGGAGCATCCCGGGCCTGCTGCGGGAACGGCTGATCCCCGGGGTGCCGTCGCCGATCGCGGCGTTCATGCGCCACGGCGCGGACTTTGCCGTGCAGCGTGATCTGCGGTCGCTCGTGGAGCAGATGAACCGGATCACCGCAGAGCCGCTGCTCGACTACGCCCAGGTCGAGCGCGAGGTCGTCGCCCGCGACCGCGAGATGGCCAATCCGTATTCCAAGGACTCACAGGTGACGGCCATCCACGGGGCCCGCCGCTACCTCGCCGACCGCCTGACGCGCGTCGCGGCCCCGCACCGACTGCTGGACCCCGCCGCCGGGCCCTTGATCGCCGTGCGGCTGAACATCCTCACGCGCAAGACCCTGGGCGGCCTGAACACCGATCTGTCCGGCCGCGTGCTCACCGCGGACGGATCGCCGCTGCCCGGTCTGTGGGCGGCCGGCGAGGCGGCCGGATTCGGTGGCGGGGGCATGCACGGCTATCGTTCCCTGGAGGGAACATTCCTCGGCGGGTGCCTGTTCTCCGGCCGCATCGTCGGCCGCGCGCTCTCCGAGCAGGAGTGACAAATGTGCGCCTGCACCGCCTCCATCTGCCAGACACGGTTCAATTCCTGAGCCGCCGAACGAAAACAAACCAACCGGAGGAATCCATTGCCCCTAACGCAGACGCAGTTGATAGCCGCGGTCGCCGATCGCGCAGACATGAGCAAGGCCGAGGCCAAGCGGGTCCTCACCGCGCTCGACGAGGTGGTGCTGGAGGAGCTGGGCAACGCGCAGAAGGTCCGCATCGGCGGCCTCGTCCAGCTCACCGTTCGCGTCAAGCCGGCGACCAAGAAGCGCAAGGGCCGCAACCCGGCGACCGGCGAGGAGATCGACATCGCCGCCAAGCCGGCCAGCGTCGACCTGCGGGCTCGGCCGCTCGCCAAGGCCAAGGGCGCCCTGCCGTCGGTGCAGAAGGCTCGCCGCCGCCTCGCGGCCGCCTGAGACGAGCTTGTTCGAGTCGCCGCCGCCCAGCGCGGGTGGCGGCGACTCTGCTTCTCACCGGGACCACTCCCGCCGCTGACTAAAGCCGCGCCGCGTCAGC
>DASSZQ010000312.1:0-2172 GCA_035702755.1 Solirubrobacteraceae bacterium
TACTACACCGAGTCGCGGGCGTCGGTGCACCGCGGCGTCTATCCCCTGGCGGTGGAGGCCACCGACCTGTTTGAGGGGGCGCGGCAGCGGATCGCCGACTGGCTGGGCTCGACCACCGAGGAGACGATCTTCACCGCCAACGCCACCGCGGCGATCAACCTGGTGGCCTACACCTGGGGCCGCCAGAACGTCGGCGCCGGCGACCTGGTGGTGCTCACCGAGATGGAGCACCACTCCAACATCGTCCCCTGGCAGCTGATGTGCGCCGAGCGCGAGGCGGAGCTCGCCTACGTCCCGGTGCTCGACGACGGCCAGCTGGACCTTGACGCGCTGGACGAGCTGCTGGCCCGCCGGCCCAAGCTGCTGGGGCTCGTCCACGTCTCCAATGTCCTGGGGACGATCAACCCCGTCGCCGACATCGTCCGCCGCGCCCACGCCGCGGGGACGACCGTGCTCATCGACGGCTCGCAGGCGGTCCCGCAGATCCCCGTCGACCTGACGGCCATCGACGCTGACTTCTATGCCTGGACGGGCCATAAGGCCTACGGGCCGACCGGCATTGGGGTGCTGCACGGGCGCCGGGAGCTGCTTGAGGAGATGCCGCCGTTCATCGGCGGCGGGCACATGATCCGCACCGTCGGAGCGACGGAGTCGACGTGGACGGATCTGCCCTGGAAGTTTGAGGCGGGAACGTCGCAGATCGCCGAGGCGATCGGGCTCGGCGCCGCCGTTGACTGGATCGACGCCATCGGCATCGAGCGCATCCGCGCCCACGAGTCCGCGCTCGTCGCCGACGCGGTGGCCCGGCTGGCCGAGATTCCCGGGCTCACCCTCCACGGCCCCGCCGACCCCGCCGACCGCGGCGCGCTCGTCTCGTTTGTGTTTGAGGGCGCCCACCCCCACGACGTGGGGGAGATCCTGGGACGCGAGGGCGTGTGCGTGCGCACCGGCCACCACTGCACCCAGCCGCTCATGCGCCGCCTCGGCGCGACCGCCACCACCCGGGCCTCCTACGCCGTCCACAACAGCACCGCCGACACCGATCGGCTGATCGAGGCGCTTGGCACCGTCGCCCGCGTTTTGCAGCTGTAGAGCGCGGCTAGTCTGACATCAGACGATGGACGACCTGTACCGCGAAAACATCCTGGAGCACTACAAGCGGCCCCACAACTGGAGCCCGCCGGAGCCGGAGCTGGCCCACGTCGACCTCCAGTTCCATGACCTGAACCCGCTGTGCGGCGACGAGCTGACGGTCAAGCTGGCCGTCGACGACGAGGACCGGATCGAGGACGTGCGCTTTGAGGGCCACGGCTGCGCCATCTCCCAGGCGGCGGCGTCGATGGCCTCCGACGAGGTCAAGGGCATGAAGCTCTCCGAGGTGCTCAAGCTCGACCGGTCGTTTGTGCTCGATCTGCTCGGCATCGAGATCTCGGCGCAGCGGATGAAGTGCGCGCTGCTGTCGCTCAAGGTGCTCAAGAGCGCCTCGCTCGGCCAGTCGGCGGCCTGGGAGCCGGAGACGCCGGGGAGCGGCGCCCGCGCCTGAGACCGGCGTCTGTGGAATCGATCACCCGCCCCGGGGCAGCGCCGCGCGACGGCCTGCGCCACCGCGCCCGGGTGCTGATCGCCGACGCCGCGTTTGCCTGGGCGGCGCGGCGGCTGCCGCCCCGGGTGGCGATCATCCAGATCCGCGCCCGGATCCGGGCGCGGCGCAGCGGCGACCTGTTCAGCCTGGCCTCGGCGACGCGGCCACCGGATCTCGTCCGGCTGCTGAAGCTTGCCGCCGGGTGCCGCGAGGTCGTCGAGCTGGGCACGGGGACGGCCTGGACGACGGTGGCGCTGGCCGCGGCTGACCCGCGCCGGCGGATCACCTCGTTTGACCCGGTCGCCCGGCCGGAGCGCGAGCGCTACCTGGAGCTGCTCGGCGCCGATGCGCGGACGCGCATTGAGCTGGTGCCCGCGCCCGGCGACGCCGGGCCCGGGGCGCGCCGCGGCGTCGACATGCTGTATATCGACAGCTCCCACCAGCGCGACGACGTCGTCGCCGAGGTGCGCGCGTGGGCGCCGGCGCTGGCGCCCGGCGCGCTCGTCGTGTTTGACGATTACGCCAACCCGGACTTCCCGGGGGTGGCCGAGGCGGTGGCCGTGCTGGGGCTCGCCGGCCGGCCGGAGGGC
>DASSZQ010000068.1:0-8493 GCA_035702755.1 Solirubrobacteraceae bacterium
GTGGCCGGCCGTCCGCTGGAGGATCTGGACCTGGGGGGTCAGGGGGTGCTGGTGCTGGGGCTCGAGCGGGCCGCTGGCGGGTATGAGTCTGCCCCGCAGGCCAGCGCGATCGTCGGCGCGGACGACACCCTGATCCTGTACGGCCCCACCAGCGTGCTGCGGTCGCGACAGCTGACGGCCTGATCAACCTCGCCCTCGCTAATCGGCGCGGTTAGCAGAACCGTTTGAGCCGGCCGACCGGGGAGCGGACGATGTGCCCTCAGACAAGCCAGAGAGGGAGCGTTGATGTCCGCTGAGGTTCTGACGATCACCGATGCGCAGTTCGCGGTTGAGGTGCTGGAGGCACCGACGCCCGTTGTCGTTGACTTCTGGGCGGCCTGGTGCCCGCCCTGCCGGGTCATGGACCCGGTCATCGCCGAGCTGGCCGCGGAGTGGCCGGCGGTCCGCTTCGCCAAGCTCGACGTCGACGGCAACTCCCGGACCGGCGCCGAGTACGGAGTGCTGGCGATGCCGACGCTGCTCGTCTTCCGCGACGGCCGCGAGGTTCTGCGGCTGGTCGGCGCCCGCCCCAAGCGCCGGCTCGTCCAGGAGCTGGGGGCGGTGCTGGGGATCGGCGCGGAGGATGCGGCTGGGGTGGTGTGAGCCCCGCTCGCCCCGCTCACGGCGCCGGTAGGGTGGGGCGAAGATGGAGCTTCGCCAGCTCGAGTACTTCGCTGCCGTCGCGCGCCACCGCCACTTCGGCCGCGCCGCCCAGGAGGTCTACATCACCCAGTCGGCGCTGTCTCAGCAGGTCGCCCGGCTGGAGGGGGAGCTCGGCCTTGCGCTGCTGGTGCGCACGCCCAAGGGGGTCGAGCTGACACCGGCGGGGCTTGAGCTCCGCGACCGCGCGTCAGCGATCCTTCAGGAGGTGGCCCGGACGCGGGCGGCGATGGATGGGCACCGGGGCGCGGTGCGCGGCGTGGCCCGGATGGCCGCGACCGCCCACGACTCGGCGGCCGTCCCGCCGGCGCTCGTCGCCTTCCATCGTGCGCATCCGCAGGTGCAGCTGTCGCTGCGCCACTGCGGACCCGCGCAGCTGACCGAGATGCTGGGCATGCGCATGATCGACGCGGGCGTGCTCGGCATCGATGACGGCGGCCCGGCGATTGCCCCAGGTACGACGGTGCAGACGATCTCCGAGGAGCGGCTGCGCCTGGTGTGCGCCGCCGATGACCCGCTGGCCGGGACGACGGGACAGACGATCCAGGCACTGCGCGGCGTGCCGGTGGTCCTGGCTGAGCGCGGCAGCGCGCTGCGCGAGCTCGTCCTGCGCAGCTGCCAGGCCGCGGGCTTCAGTCCGCTTCCGTTGTTTGAGACCAGCGACCGGCTGACGATCCGCAGCCTCGCCGCCGAGGGTCTCGGCTACAGCGCGGTTCCCGCCTCCTGGCTTGACGGGGACGGGCCCGCCATTGGGGTGGCCGACTTCGCCGATTCGGTGCCGGTCTACCGGGTGGCGCTCGTCAGCAGCGAGAGCCTGTCGCCGGTGGGGGCGCTGCTCGTCGAGGAGCTGCTCGCCTTCTTCGCCTGATTCTCAGTCGTAATGGGTCAGCCGGGGCCACAGGCGCGGCCATGGGCCGTTGACGTCGCAGAGCATCAGTGGCAGACCCTGCTCCTGATTGGCGAGGCCGACGCCGTTGGTCACCGTGGCCAGGATCCGGCAGGCGGTGAAGTACGGCGCGGCGTCGGCGGGTCGAGCAAACCCGGCGAGAAGGACGTGGGTATCACCCGCCGGGGGCGGGCCCCACTCGCTGAAGCCGTTGTGGCCGCTGTAGGCCTGCGGGAGTCCGAGCCGGCGTCCGAGCAGATCGACGGCGCCGGCCTCGCCGTAGTTGGCGGTGAAGATCACCGTCCGGTGGCGCGCGTTCTCAGGGATCTCCCGCCACGCGCGAGCCGCGGTCTGGACGAAGCGGGGCCAGCCGACGGTCTCACCCTGGGCGGAGTTGAGCGCCATGACCACGCTGCCGTTGAGGTCGCGTGCCGGGAGCAGGGGCAGCGCGATGACCGCGCTGATGCCCGCGCTCAGGATGATCGCCACCCCCAGGATGCCGGTGCGCCGGGGGCTCCGACGTGTCCAGTCGGCGGTGGGGATGGCTCCGAGGCCGAGCAGCAGCGGGTACAGGCTGGCCAGGTAGTAGGCGTGTCCGTCTCCGGCGAGGTAGAGCACGGCCAGCGCCACGTAGGTGACCGGGATGAAGCGCAGGCGCCGCCAGCCCGGACGACGGAACGGCGCCAGCAGCCCGGCGACCCACACCGGGACGAGCACGGGGGAGACCATCACCAGCTGAAACGGCAGAAACCCGGCGCGCCCGCCCTCCTGGCTGCCGGCGATGTGCCTGGCTACGGTCAGCTGCGGCCAGCCGTGCTGTCCCTGCCAGATGAAGTAGGGGGCGGCCAGGGCGACAGCGGCGAGGGCACCGGCGAGCGCCCAGCGCGACCGCAGGGTCGACCGGGGTCCGACGGCGAGGATCGCGACCGCCATCACCGCGGCGACGAGACCGACCTGCGGCTTGGCCTCCACGCCGAGGCCAACGACCACGCCGGCGGCGAGAAGCGATACGCCGCTGCGCCGGGCGACCGCCCGCACGGCCAGCCAGCCGAGCAGCGTCGTGCTCAGCAGGTCCGGGGTGGTGGTGCTGACGAGATGGGCGACGGCCAGCGCGAACCCGGAGACGGCGGTGCACGCCGCCGCGATCACCTGCGCCCGCCGGTCACCGCCCACCTCGCGCGCGATGAGCGCGGCGAGCAGCGTCGTCACGGCCGCGATCACCGCCGAGGGAGACCGGAGCACCACCAGCGACCGGGGAGCCAGGGCGTTCATGGCCCAGCTCAGCAGCGGGACGAGCGGAGGCTGGTCCGGGTAGCCGAATGCCGGGTGGCCGCCGGCCACGATGAAGTACAGCTCGTCGCGGTGATAGCCGTAGCGGTTGCTGGTTGCCAGCAGCACGGCCAGCTGTAGTCCCGCGATCACCCACACCCATCCGGCGAGGAACGCCGGCCGGGGGCGGGCACCGATACCCGCGACCGGGCGGCGTCGCGGCGGACCGGTGGTTGGTCTCAGTGCCCCGGGCGAGTCACCCATGCGCCCCGTCTCCGGCTTACCAGCGGGCGATCCTCCTGGGTCAGCTGCGGCCGGTCACCGATCAGCCTGGCGGGTCAGAAAGGCCAGCGTCGCCTCGTTGAACGCCTCCGGATCCTCGTGGAGGCCGGCGTGGGAGAGATGGTCGAAGACGACGAGCTCGCTGTCGGCGATGCCGGTTGTGAGCGGCTCGGCGAACCGGGGTGAGGTCACCAGGTCATGGGCTCCGAACGTCACCAGGGCCGGTGCCTGGATGTCGCCGAGCACCGGGCTTGCGTCATGGCCGATGACGGCATCGGTCTGCGCGAGGAAGGCGGCCGGCGGCTGGGCGGGCCGCCCGCGCACGAACTCCTCAAGCGCCTGGACGAACTCCGGGCGTTCGACGTACATCTCCGGCGTGAAGCAGAACGGAAACACCCCCTCAATCACCGCGTCGGCGACCGCTGGGAGGCTGCGGGCCAGGGAGCGCCACAACTCCAGGATGGTGCGCAGATAGGCGTCGGTCCGGTCCCAGGCGCTGTGCAGCGACAGCGACCGCACGCGCTGTGGATGGCGGGCGGCCAGGTGCATGGCCACCGCCGCCCCCAGCGACACGCCGGCAACGTGGGCCCGTTCGATGCCGATCGCGCCGAGAAAGGCCGCAAGCTGATCGGCATACGCCGTCGTCGCGTACGGGCCCTCCGGCTTGTCGCTCTCCCCAGACCCGCTGAGATCAACCGCGACGCAGGTGAAGCGCTCCGTGTAGGCGGGAAGCTGGAACGCGTAGCAGGCATGGTCTGCGCCCAGGTAGGGGATGAGCAGCAGCGGCGGCCCGTCGCCCTGAACGTCGTAGTTGATCGTCAGCCCCTCGACATCGATCGTCGGCATCGCCCTCTCCTGCCCGGTGGTTGGTGAGCGCACTCATCCTCGCCGCTGCGTGCCGCGGGTGCAACCGCTCAGGCGGCGAGCACAGAGCCGCTTCCGCGCCGCCGCGTGTAGGCGTATGGGTGCTGGAAGGCAGACAGCGCGTCGGCGCCGGCCACCGGCAGCTCGAACATCTCGCCGGTGCGCCGGTCATACACCGAGACCAGGACCTGATCGGTCACCGGGTTCCAGAGCAGCGTCACGTCGATGCCGTCGCTGGTGCGGTGGTCCAGTTCGCGGATGTCCGGGTGAAGTGTTGGGTCGCTCATCGTTGATCCTCCTCACATCGTCAGACCCCGCAAGCGATGGGTTCTCATCGCTGAGCGTCTGTTCGGAGGACCCCTACCCGCCGGCGGGGGACGGCGCGCGTGCGGCCGCCCGCCCGCCGGGCGGGCGGCTACCGGGAGCGGTGGACGGCGAGGGCGCTGCCGCCGCCCAGGCGCACCGGCTCGGCGACCGCCTCGGCGCGCCCGCCGCCCAGCATCTGAAGGGCGGTGGCATCGCCCGGGTAATGGTTGAGCGGCAGGATGGGACCGGTGGCGAGCTTGAACTGCTCGCCGAAGCGGCGGGTGAGCGTCCGCGCCAGCGCGCTGTCGTAGAAGGCCGGCTCGGCCAACGACGTCGGCGAGTTCGTCTGGCTGACCCGCGGCGCGGCGAGGGCGGCGGGCATCGACATGCCGAAGTCGACATGGTTGATCAGCGTCTGCACGACGGTCTCGATGATCGTCGAGCCGCCGGCGGCGCCGATGGCGAACACGGGGCGGCGGTGGCGCAGCGCGATCACCGGGCCCATGCTGGAGCGCGGGATCTTGCCCCCGGCCGGAAGGTTGGGATCGTAGGCGCCGGGCTTGGGCGGGGCGAAGTCAAAGTCCGTCATCTCGTCGTTGAGCAAAAAGCCATAGCCGGGCACCGTCTCGCCGCTGCCCCCGAAGAAGTTGATCGTGTTGGTGTAGGCGACGATGTCGCCCCACCGGTCCACGGTCACGATGTTGTTGGTGTGGTGGGCCTCCGGGGACGCCGACGGCGCCGCGGTGGTTGAGCCCGGCGCTGCGCCGCAGCCGCGGAACGGAGCGAACGGATTGCCGGCGGCGACCGGGGAGGTCAGCGCGGTCTGGTGAACGAGACACCGACGCTGGGCGGCGAAGCCGGGGCTGAGCAGGCGCTGCAGCGGGACGTGGACATACCGGGGATCGCCGACGTACGCGTTGCGATCCGCATAGGCGAGGCGCGACGCCTCCAGGTAATGAAAGAGCGCCGTCGCCCGGGGCTCGGAGCGCAGCTTCCAGCCGCTGAGGATGTTGAGGATCTCGCCCTCGGTTGAGCCGCCGCTGGAGGGCGGCGCCATGCCGTAGACCTGCAGTCCGCGGTAGTTGACGTGCGTCGGCGCCGGGGTGCGGGTCCGGTAGGAGCGCAGGTCGCGCATCGTCATGATCCCCGGCCGGGTGACGATCGTGTTGCCGGGGGCGAGGCCGGGGTGATCGTCGGCCGCCACGATGGCCCGGCCGATCGGCCCGTCATACAGGTAGGAGGCGCCGTGGTGGGCGAGGAGCGCATACGTCCGGGCCAGGGCGGGATTGCGCATCCGGCTGCCCACGGGCAGCGGGTCGCCCGCCGGGGTCAGGAAGAGCGACCGGCTCGCCGTATAGGAGCGCAGCAGCGGCAGCGCGGACTCCTCCAACTGCTGAAAGTCGGCGTTGATGCGAAAGCCCCGCCGGGCGACGGAGATGGCGGGCCGCAGATCGAAGCCGAGGCTCCGGCGGCCGTAGAGGCGAAGCGCGGTCGCCCACGTCGCCACGTTGGCGGGGACGCCGGTGGACAGCGGCTGGTCGGAGGCGTATGTGTAATCGAGCGGCTTGCCGGTGGCCGGATCGGTGAACATCGTGGGCGTGCAGGCGGCGGGGCAGGTCTCGCGCCCGTCGATCGTCACCACCCGGTGGGTCCGCGCGTTGTAGATGACCATGAAGCCGCCGCCGCCCGGGCCGGCGACGAACGGGATGGTCACGCCCAGGGCGCTGGCGGTGGCGACCGCGGCGTCGACGGCGTTACCGCCGCGGCGCAGGACGTCGATGCCGGCCTGGCTGGCGTTGACGTCCATGGAGGCGACCGCACCGTCGGTCCCCACGGCCACGGGCGTCTTGATCGGAGCGGGGGCGCGGCGCCGGGCGAGGGCGCCCGCCGGAACGAGCAACACCGCGGCGGCGGCGAGGAACGTGGTCAGGACATAGCCGGTGACAGCACGGCGCATGGACGGCCTCCTCCCGCAGGGGCTCAGATGACTACGAGGCCGGGGTACCCACACCGGGAAGCGGTGAAACACCAGGCGGTGGAGGGCTCGGCGCCGGGAGCGCCGCCAGGCCGGGCCTACAGCCGCCGGCGCCGCGACCTCAGCCGAGCCCCTGCTCCAGGGCCGTGAGGGCGCGCTTGCCCTGGGTGCGCACGTTGCGGGCGATGCGCCGGTTCTCGACCCCGGCCAGCGCCTGACGGTGTGTGTAGCTGATCAGCCCCCGGTGGAGGCCGATCAGCGCGTTGGCGATCACCCAGGGCTCGACGTCATCGGCGCCGGCGCCCCGTTCGTCGGCGATGTAGGCGGCCAGGGTGTCGGTGTAGCCGTCGAGGATGTCGCGCTGGCGAGCCTGAAGCGCCGGGCTGCCGGTCATGACTCGGGCCACGGTCCGCATGCTCTCGTCGGCCGCCGGGTCCGTGCGGCTCAGAAAGCCGCGGGGGGTGAGCACGAAGCGGCCGAAGGCCTGCACGATCGATTCGCCCGGCGGCCGGTCGCGGATCGCACCGAGCAACTCCTGCTCGAACGCCTCCATGCGGTGGAAGACCAGGTCCTCCTTGGTGGCGAAGTAGTTGAAGACGGTCGCCTCTGAGACCTCCGCGGCGGCGGCGATCTCGGCCACCGGGACCTGGTCAAAGCCCCGTTGCGCGAACAGTTGCCAGGCGGTGTCGGCGATCAGCTGCCGGGTGCGCTGCTTCTTGCGCTCGCGGAGCCCAAGTTCAGGCGTCATCGCGCAAGCGTAGCAAGACGGTTGACAGGCACTAAACTTAGAGTTACCCTAAGTTTAGTCATACACCACTTATTGTCTCTTGGAGGGAGCGTGTCATGACCGGACAAGCGGGATCTCTCGATCGACGGCGCTTGATGTTGGCCTTCAGCGGGCTGCTGGCGGCGATGTTCATTGGGGCGCTTGACCAGACGATCATGGCCACGGCGCTGCCGACAATCGCGGGCGGGCTTGGGGGGCTGAGCGATCTCGCGTGGGTTGTCACCGCCTATGTCCTGGGCGCGGCCGCGGCCACCCCCCTGTGGGGCAAGGCCTCCGACCTGTACGGGCGCAAGGGACTGATGCGCACCGCGGTCCTGCTGTTCGCCGCCTTCTCGGCCCTGTCCGGAGCCGCGGCGAGCATCGGCGAACTGATCGCGTTCCGGGCGCTGCAGGGCGTGGCTGCCGGGGGCGTCATGACCCTGGCGATGGCGGCGGTGGGTGACCTGGTGCCGCCGCGGGAACGCGGGCGCTACCAGGGCTACATCCAGCTCACCTTCCTGCTCGCCAGCCTGGTGGGACCGCTGCTTGGCGGGCTGTTCGTCGACGATCTCTCATGGCGCTGGGCGTTCTATGTGAACGTGCCGGTGGCGGCGCTCGCGCTGGTGCTTCTCGGTGCCCACCTCCCGGCGGCACCCCGGCGGCGGGAGGTGCGGCTCGACTACGCCGGCGCGGCGCTCCTCACCGCATGCATCGTGGCGGTGCTGCTCGCCGCCTCCTGGGCGGGCGACCAGTACCCGTGGGGGTCACCGCAGGTGGCCGGGCTGTTCGCCGTGGCACTGATGCTGGTGGCGTCGTTCGTCTGGCGCGAACGCCGAGCCGCTGAGCCGGTCCTTCCGCTGGCGCTGTTCGGTGACCGCGAGTTCGTCATTGTCAGTGGGGCGCTGTTCATCGCCACCCTGTCGCTGTTCGCCGCAATTGTGTTTCTCCCCGTGTTCCTCCAGCTCGTGACCGGCGCGAGCGCCACCGAGTCCGGGTTGCTGGTGCTGCCGCTGCTGGGCGCGAGCGCGTTCAGCACCGTCGTCTCCGGCCGCCTGATGGCGAGCACCGGTCGCTACAAGGCGTTCCCCGTCGCCGGCCTGGCGGCGATGGCCGCCGGCCTGCTCCTGTTCTCCACGCTGGGCTCGACCGGCTCACGGCTGACGGCAGCCGCGTTCATGGTCGTGTTTGGGCTGGGGTTCGGAATGGTGACCCAGATCCTGGTGGTCGCGATCCAGAATGCGGTGAAGCCACGTCAGATCGGCACCGCCACGGCGGCCGCAAACCTGTTCCGGGCGCTGGGAGGTTCGGTCGGTGTCGCCGTGTTCGGCGCGATCTTCGCCGGCGGCCTGCGCCACTGGCTCCCGCTGGAGCTCCACGGCCGCGTCCCCCGCGGGATCAGCGCGGCCGGGATCCAGGCGACACCCGGGTACATCCACCGGCTCCCGC
>DASSZQ010000076.1:0-13699 GCA_035702755.1 Solirubrobacteraceae bacterium
AATGCGCGGCAGGGGCGAAATCACACGCGCCGAACCGAATTTCGTACGAACTTGACGCTCCCGGAGACCGGAACCGCTCCGGCCCATCCCCTCATCACCACCAAAGCCGGTACGCCCGGGCCCCCTGCGCCCGTAGCACGGTCAGATCGCCCACCACCGAGTCGGGCGCGCCGGGCTGGAGGGACGTCGGTCGAGCGCCGCGAGGGCGACTAGCCGACTTCGGCCGGCTCGTCCTTGCCGGCGAGGCGGTCGCGCCCGCGCTGGACAGCGGCGATGAACTTCGACAGGTTCACCTCAAGGGTGTTGAGGATCTCGTCGGCGTAGTCCTCGGCACCGAGGCGGATCTCCCGCTCGCGCGCCCGGGCGTCCTCGATGATGTCCTCGGCGGCGCGCTCGGCCTGCTTGGTGATCTCCTCCTGGGAGATGAGGCGCTCCTGGCGCTCGCGCGCCTCCTTGACGATCCGCTCGGCCTCGCGCTTGGCCTCGGCGAGCATCTCCTGACGCTCCTTGACGATCCAGCGGGCCTGCTTGATCTCCTCGGGGATCGTGGCCCGCATCTGGTCAAGGATGTCGTAGATCTCCTCCTTGTCCACGCGGACCTGATCGGTCAGCGGGACCGGCTTGGCGTTGTGGACGAGGTCGTCCAGCTTGTCGATGAGTACCAGAACATCCATCTAGCGCACCTCTGTTTCGTCAGCGGCCCAGCCGATCCTTTAGTTGGGTCGCCACCTCGTCGGGCACCAGATCGTCGATGTCACCGCCGAAGGTCGCGAGCTCCTTGACGCCACTTGACCGCAGAAAACTGTACTTGGCCGACGCCATCAGGTAAACGGACTCGATTTCCGGCGCCTGACGGCGGTTGAGCTGGTTCATCTCCAACTCGTACTCGAAGTCCGAGATGGCGCGCAGCCCCTTGACGATCGCCATCGCCCCGCGCTGGCGCGCAAAGTCGACGAGCAGGTTGCTGAAGGTCTCGATCTCGATGTTCGGCAGATCGCGGGTCGCATTGCGGATGAAGCTGATGCGCTCCTCGGCCGAGAACAGCGTTCCGCCCTTGCGCCACGGCAGGTTGACCACCCCCACGACCACGGTGTCGAACATCGCCGACGCCCGCGAGATGACGTCGAGATGGCCGAACGTGATGGGGTCAAACGTGCCGGGGCAGATCGCAATGCGGTTGTCAGGAGTCATAGATCTGGATCAGGGTGTCGCCGTAGTGCCGCTCGTCGAGGAGCTCAAGCTCAAGCCTCAGGGGGCTGCGGCGGTCGCTCTCGGCCACTACCCGGCCATCGTCCGTGAGTATCGGCACAAGCGCCTCCGTCAGCTCGCGTCCGAGGAGCGGCGACTGGCGGTATGGGGGATCAAGGAAGACGAGATCGTATTCACGCGCCCGGCGTTGTGCGCTGCGGAGAAACCGCAGCGCCGGCGCGCGCACCACCTCGGCCTGGACACCCAGCGCCTCCAGGTTGCGCCGGATGGCGCCGATCGCCGCCGGTGCGTCGTCGACGAGCGTCGCCTCCGCCGCCCCCCGCGACAGCGCCTCGATGGCCAGGGCGCCGGAGCCCGCGAACAGGTCGAGCACCCGGGCGCCGGGCACGGTCTCGCCCAGGATCGAGAAGAGCGCCTCGCGGACGCGGTCAGACGTCGGCCGGGTCGCCCGCCCACGCGGGGCCACCAGGTCCCGTCCGCCGTACGTCCCGGCAATTACCCGCATGGCGCCGGATCGTTCCGGTCACGGGCGCGCCCGGCGGTGTTGGGAGCAAACTTACACATAGCGCCAGAAATCTCCCACGGCCGCTCGCTGCGCACCCCTTACGCCCGGATGGGCGCCGCCGCCTCCTCGCCGAAGACGCCGGCCAGCGCGTCGGCGAGCAGGGCGTGCTCGGGGCGTTCCAGCTCCGGATCCTCGGCGTCGATGACCTCGGCGCGCATCCGGGCCCGCTCCTGAAGCTCACGGTCGCGGGGGAGCTCGGCGACGCGGAACTGGGCCAGGCCGGACTGACGGACGCCGACGAGCTCGCCCTCGCCGCGGAGCTCGAGATCGATCTCGGCCAGGCGAAAGCCGTCCCCGTGCTCGGCGAGGGCGCGCAGCCGGGCCGAGCCCTTGGGTCCGAACAGCAGGCACAGCGAGGCGTGCCGGCCGCGGCCGATCCGTCCCCGCAGCTGATGCAGCTGGGAGATGCCGTAGCGCTCGGCATCCTCGATCAGCATCACGGTCGCGTTGGGCACGTCGATGCCGACCTCGATCACGGTCGTCGCCACCAGCACGTCGGCCTCCCCGGCCGCAAAGCGCCCCATCACCTCCTGCTTCTCGGCCGGGCGCAGCTGGCCGTGCATGAGCAGCACCCGGTAATCGCGCAGCTCGCCGGCCCGCAGGCGCTCGTACTCGGCGGTCGCCGCCCGGGCGGCCAGGGCCTCTGATTCGGAGACCAGGGGGCAGACGACGAACGCCTGGCGCCCCGCGTCAAGCTCCTCGCGCATGCGCTCATAGGCCCGGGCGCGCTCAGGCTCGGTCGAGCACACGAACGTCTGGATGGGCTGGCGCCCGCGCGGCAGCTCACGGAGCACCGTGAAGTCCAAGTCGCCGTACTGGGAGAGCGCCAGCGTGCGCGGGATCGGCGTCGCCGTCATGTGGAGCACATGGGGGTTGACGCCCTCCGGGGCCTTGGCATCGAGGGCCGCCCGCTGGCGCACACCAAACCGGTGCTGCTCGTCGACGACGGCGACGCCGAGTGAGGCAAACCGGACCGGGTCCTCGATCAGCGCGTGGGTGCCGACGATCAGCGACAGCTCGCCGCTCTCCAATTTCCCCAGCAGGTCGGCGCGGCGCCGTCCCGGCGTCGACCCGGTGAGCAGGCCGAGCGGGATTGCCTCCCCGGGCATGAGCGCCTGGATGGTGGCGAAATGCTGCTCGGCCAGCGGCTCGGTCGGCGCCATGAACGCCCCCTGGTGGCCCTGCTCGATCGCCCGCAGCAGCGTGTACAGCGCGACGACGGTCTTGCCGGAGCCGACCTCGCCCATCAGCAGGCGCTGCATCGGCCGGCTGCGCGCCAGGTCGCGGTCGATCTCCTCCATGGCCAGCCGCTGGTCGCCGGTGGGCGCAAACGGCAGCATCTCCGACAGCCAGCGCGCGCTCAGGTCCGGCGGGGCGTCGAGCGCGGGGGCAACGCTCCCGCGGCTGCGCAGCCGGCGGCGGCGCAACAGGGCGAGCTGCACCAGCAGCAGCTCCTCAAACGCCAGGCGCCGGCGGCCCACCGACTGCTCCTCCTCAGAGCCGAGGTGCACGGCGGCCAGGGCGCAGCGGCGCGCCGGAAGCCGCTCGGCCACCCGCAGCTCCGCCGGCAGCGGTTCCACCACCTCGGCGAGCGCCCCCGCGTGCGCACGGACGAGGGCGAGGATCTGGGTCGAGGACAGCCCTTCGGTGGCCGCGTAGTGCGCGACGCCCTCGCTCCCGGCGCTCGCCTCCGTGGTGCGAGCGTGCCCCTGGACGCGAAACCGGTTGCGGGCCTCGAACTTGCCGTGCAGCACCAGCCGCGTCCCGGCGGGGTACTTCTGCGCCAGCCACGGCTGGTTGAAGAACGTCGCCTTCATCGCCCCGGTGCCGTCGGCGACCGTCGCCTCCACCAGCGGGCGCATGCCCCGCCGGCGCACCGGGCGCGAGCCGATCGAGCGCACCTCAACGACGACGGTCGCCGTCTCGCCGGGCACCAGCTGCGCCACCGACCGCGCCTCGCGGCGGTCCCGGGGCAGGTGCTCCAGCAGATCGCCGACCGTCACCAGGCCCAGCTGCTCGCCGCCCTGCTGGGCCTTGGTGTTGTCGAAGCGCAACCGGCGCCCCAGGACGGATGGGCGCGGATACCGGACGGGGGCAGCGTCCAGCTCGCCCTCGTCCAGGCTCCGTGACTCGGCAAAGGCGGTGACCGTCATCCACAGACGATGATGACTGGCCGAGCGGCGGGCGGCCGCCGCAGGGGCCCGACTCGCTCGTACGGGGCTAACGTGTTACGAGCTCAGGGGGGATTTGGGCGTACCAGCACTGGCGATGAAGGGGGAGAGCGCCGGCGGTTGTGGCTTCGCGGGGCGCTCGCGGCCCTCGGCCGTGGCTGGAGCAACCAATTTGTTCGAGATCCAGATCACGCCCGCGGGTCTCGAACAGATCGGCAGCTGAGCGCGCTCCAGGGGCGAAATTCGGTGAGGCCGAACCGAGTTTCGTACAAATCTGTCGCTCCCGGAGGCCCAAACCGCTCCGTCCCTCCCCTCTTCACCCCCAAAGCCGGTACGCCCGGGCCCCCGGCGCCGGTAGCCCGGCAGACCCCCAACGACCGAGTCGGGTAGGGTCGAGCCGGCCGCTACTCAGCCGACAGCAGCCACCAGTAGCTGGGCTGCCCGCCCTCGGACAGCTCCAGCTCCACCCCGCCCCCGGCGAGGGCCTCCACCTGGCCGTCGTCCAGGGGCGCGTCGGCGCCCCGCAGGCAGGTGATGAGCTCGGCATCGGAGCTCAGCCGGTCCAGCACGTCGCGCAGGGTCGCCTCCGGCGCGCCCCAGGCGACGATCTCCTCGTCGACGAACCCCACGGCGTCACCGACCGCGAAGCGGCCCTGGACGTCCTCGCGGGCCGCCGGGGCGACGGCACCGGTGCGCACATGCGCCAGCAGCTCGCGCATCACCGCGGCGTTCTCATCGGCACGGCGGGCGTGGTCAAGCGCGACCGCCGCCGCCAGACCGGCCTGGGGCGAGCGCACGGGGACGACGACAACGGCCTTCTCGGACAGCTCGGCCGCGCGCTCGGCGGCCATCACGACGTTGGCGCTGTTGGGCAGCACCACCACCTCCTCGGCGGGGACCTCGTGAATGGCGGCGAGGAGGTCGTAGGTGGAGGGGTTGAGGGTGGGGCCGCCGTCGAGCACCCGGACGCCGAATCCCTCGAACAGGCGGCGCAGGCCGTCGGCGTTGACGACCGCCAGGGCGCCGCACACGGTCGCCACCGGCTCCGGCGCCTCCAGGCGCTCATCCCGGCGCTGGACCTGCTCGCGCATGTCGGCGACATCGAGGTGGGAGACGACGCCGGCGTTGGCGAACAGCGCGGTGGCGGC
Source organism: Solirubrobacteraceae bacterium (assembly GCA_035702755.1). Taxonomy (GTDB): domain Bacteria; phylum Actinomycetota; class Thermoleophilia; order Solirubrobacterales; family Solirubrobacteraceae; genus Palsa-465. Next base: position 5,094 of record DASSZQ010000076.1, read on the forward strand.
GTCCGGATCGTCGGTGTGGACGTGGACCTTGAGCGTCGTGGCGTCGCCGACCACCAGGACCGAGTCGCCCAGACGCTCAAGCTCCTGGGCGTAACGCCGCTGCTCCAGCCCGGATCCGGTGACCGCGAAGTTGGTGCAATAGCGGTACGTCGTCGACGAGTGCTGGGGGTGGGTGACCCGCGCCGCGCGATGATGCTCCAGCTCCGGCGGGTCAGATCCGCGAAGCGCGCCGATGATGCCGGCCAGCAGCACGGTTAGCCCGTACCCGCCGGCGTCGACCACGCCGGCCTCCCGGAGCACGGGCAGCAGGTCCGGGCCGCGGTTGACCGACTCCTGGCCTGATTCCAGCGCCCGTTCGATCACGTGGGCGATGACGAGGTCCTGCTCGCCGGCGCTCGCGTCCGGGCCCAGCCGGGCATCGTTCATGTGCGCGATCTCCGAGGCCACCCGGTGGGCCATCTCGCGCACGACCGTGAGGATCGTCCCCTCCGCGGGCTCGCGCACGGAGCCGTAGGCCTGGTCGGCGGCGCGGGCGAGCGCGGCGCCGATGAGGACCGGGTCGACGAGCTCGCCCGGCCGGCTGGCGAGCTCCTCGGCTGCCCCGCGGATGAGCTGGGAGAGGATGACGCCGGAGTTCCCGCGCGCGCCGAGCAGGGCGGCACGCGCCACCGAGGCGACGATCTCGTCGCGGCCGATGTCGTCGATGGTGCGGCCCTCGGAGGCTCCGGCGAGACGGTCAAGCTCCTGAAGCACCGCGCGCAGCGTCAGGACCATGTTGTCCCCGGTGTCGCCGTCGGCGACCGGGAACACGTTCAGATCGTTGACCTCCTCGCGACGGGACTCCAGCGCCGCCAATCCCGCCTCCACGACCGCGCGAAAGCGCACGATGCTGGGGTCCGAAACCCCCGTCTGGTTGGTCGCTTGCCCAGGTGTGCCCACTCAGAGCACCCTAACGCTCAGCGCGCTTTGGTGACCTTCCCGGCCTTCAGGCAGCGGGTGCAGACGTACACGCGGCGCGGCGTGCCACCGTCGTCGATGCGAACCCGCTGAAGGTTCGGATCGAAGCGGCGCTTGGTCGCGACCATCGAGTGGCTGCGGTTATGGCCGAAGGACGGACCCTTGGCGCACACGTGACAGATCTTTGACATCGCGCGCAGTATAGGAGACGGGCGCGGGCTCGGCCCTCCGCCGACGCCGGGGCGGCTCGCCACCTCGGCCGTGCCTCGGACCGGGCACGGGTGCCGCCCGGCTGCGTCGGGGGGCTCAAACCTTGTGCAATCCGTATTGCCCACTGGCGCGCAGCGGCCCCCGGCGCCGTAGCATTTGTCCACTGTGGATCCGTCCACCGTGGATTCAGATCGATCCAGCCGGGTACCTGAGGCAATCGATGGCTACTAGAGAGCGGCCTGGGGCGGAATCGACGAGCGGTTTGCGGCTGCCGGAGCGCTACCGGATTCGGCGTCATCTCTCGACCGGGGGCATGGCATCGGTCTGGTGCGCCGAGGACCAGGTGCTGGGCCGCACCGTCGCGGTCAAGGTGCTTGACGAGCGCTTTGCCGACGATGAGGTGGCGATGCGCCGCTTCAAGCGCGAGGCCCGCGCCGCCGCGCGCGTGTCCAACCATCCGCACGTGGTGACGATCTTCGACGTCGGCGACCTGGAGGCGGGCGCAGAGACCGGCGCCGGCGCCCCCGCGAACGGCCGGCCACGGCCGTTCATCGTCATGGAGTACCTCGCCGGAGGCACCGTCGCCGACGCCCTCCGGGTGGGCGCGGTGCGCCGCCAGGAGGCGGTGCGCTGGATCCGGGAGACGGCATCGGCCCTCGATCACGCCCATGAGCGGGGCATCGTCCACCGGGACATCAAGCCCGCCAACCTTCTCCTCAACCGCAGCCGGGTCCTGCACGTCGCCGATTTCGGCATCGCCCGGCTCGTGAGCGAGGACACCGTCTCCAGCTCCGACGAGCTGTTCGGAACCGCGGCCTACCTCTCGCCGGAGCAGGCGCTGGGGCAGCCGGGCACCGGGGCCAGCGACCGCTACGCACTGGCCGTGGCCGCCTTTGAGCTGCTGACCGGGCAGCGGCCGTTCCTGACCCAGCACTTCGCCGCTCAGGCGCGCCAGCACATCGAGGACGAACCCCCGGCGGCATCGAGCGTGGAGCGGACGCTGCCGCCCGCGGTCGACCCGGTTCTCGCCCGCGGGATGGCCAAGCAGCCGGAGGACCGCTTTGCGACAGCCGGGGCGTTCGTCGACGCGCTTGAGACCGCCCTGTCCGGCGGAATCCCCATCATGGCCGCGCCGGCGGAGAGCACCCGCCGGATCCCCTCGCGCCGTGCGCCCGCCGTGGCGCGCCAGGTACCCGCGGTGGCCCGGGCGGGCACGGCGATCGCGGCCGCGTCCGCCGCATCGGCGGCCTCGGCCGCCGCGGCGCTTCGCCACCGGCGCGAGCCTGAGGTGCCCGTGGGGCCGGTCGGCTGGACCCCGGCCGCCTCGCTGCAGCGGGGCTCATACGGCCGTCGCGGCGCCGGACGGGCGATCGCTGTCGCCGCGCTGTTCGTCGCCGTCGCCGGGATCGCGGCGCTCGCCCTCGCCGGTCTGGGAGGGCCCGCGCACACCAGGACCGCAGCCGCCACGCACCGCGCCACCCACGTGTCGATCGCGGCCCGCCACGCGACGCGCTCGCCCACCCGCACCCACCGCCGCCACCGGCCGCGCCCCGCGCCGACAACCTCGACGCCGACCACGGCCGCGGTCGCGCCTCCGCCGTCCGCCGCCCAACTGCAGCTCACCGGCCATGAGGAGATGGTGGCCGGCAACTACGACACGGCGATCGCGACCCTGCGCAAGGCGATCTCCTCCGCCACCCCGGGCAGCCTGACCTACGCCTACGGCCTGTATGACCTGGGGCGCTCGATGGTCCTCTCCGGCCATCCGGCCGAAGCGGTGCCGGTGCTGGAGGCGCGCCTGAAGATCCCCAACCAGACGGCGGTCGTCCAGCAGGAGCTCAACCAGGCCCTCCAGGCCAGCGGCCAGGTTCCGGCCCAGATGACGCCGACCCAGCCCGGCGGTCAGACGAAGCCGAAGTCATCCCACCCCGGCCACGGGCCCGGAGGTCAGGGCGCAGCCAACTCCGGCGGCGCCGGACTGATGCCCGCGCATCCGGGCCGCCGGCTTCACGGCCATCGCCACGGCCCCGGAGCGGGCGGCAGCGTGACCAGCAGCCTCGCCGACTGACCGGCGGGGCGGCAGCGTGACCAGCAGCCTCGCCGACTGACCGGCGGGCTCAGACGGCGAAGCCCGCGGGGCCCCGCCGGCCGGCCAGTTCCCGCTTGACCGCCAGGGAGGCGAGCGCGGCCTCCACCGCGTGTCGCCCGGTGTCGCGCTTGGATCCCCCGGCGACGCGTTCGAGCGCCTGCTCCATCGTGTCGACCGTGAGCACGCCAAAGCCGCAGGGCACGCCCGTCTCCAGGGCCACCTGGGTGATCCCGTCGGTCGTGGCCGAGCAGACGTAGTCGTAATGGTCGGTCTCGCCGCGGATCACGGCCCCCAGGCAGACGACCGCGTCAAAGCGGCCGGACTGCGCGGCGAACTTGGCGATGAGTGGGAGCTCGAAGGCCCCCGGCACCGAGAACGCCTCGACGGGGCCGGCGTCGGCCTCTAGAAGCGCCGCCCGCGCCCCCGCCTCCAGGCGCTCGGCGAGTTCGTCATAGAAGCGGGCCACGCACAGCGCGACCCGGGCGTCAGCGGCCATCGCGGCGTCCCGGATCCCGCTCGCCGCGCCGCCGGTCCTCCGCCTGCTCTGACTCCAGCATCTCCTCGTCGAGGGCCAGGCCCTGGTGGTGGAGCATGTGGCCCAGCCGCTCGGCCTTGGCGCGCAGGTAGGCCTCGTTGTGCGGGTTGGGCTGGTGCTGGATCGGCAGCTGGTCGGTGACCGACAGGCCGTAGCCGGCGAGCCCGGAGATCTTCTTGGGGTTGTTGGTCAGGATGCGGATGCTCGACAGCCCCAGGTCGACGAGGATCTGGGCGCCGATCCCGTAGTCGCGCAGGTCGGCGGGCAGGCCCAGGCGCAGATTGGCGTCGACGGTGTCCAGCCCCTCCTCCTGGAGCTTGTAGGCGCGCAGCTTGTTGAGCAGGCCGATGCCGCGCCCCTCCTGGCTGAGGTAGAGCAGGACGCCGCGTCCCTCGGTCTCGATCATCGCCAGCGCCGACTCCAGCTGCTCGCCGCAGTCGCAGCGCAGCGAGTGAAAGACGTCGCCGGTCAGGCACTCGGAGTGGACGCGCACGAGCACGTCGGACTCGCCCTCCACCTCGCCCTTGACCAGGGCGACGTGATGCTTGTTGTCGACAAGCGAGCGGTAGCCGACGGCGACGAAGTCCCCGAACGCGGTCGGCAGCCTGGTCGCCACCACACGCTCGACGAGCTTCTCATGGCGCCGGCGGTAGGCGACCAGGTCGGCGACCGTGATCATCTTCAGCTCGTGGCGCTCGCAGTACGGGATCAGATCCGGCACCCGGGCCATCGTCCCGTCGTCGTTCATGACCTCACAGATGACCCCGGCGGGGATGAGGCCGGCCAGGCGGGCGAGGTCGACGGCGGCCTCGGTCTGGCCGACGCGTTCCAGGGTCCCGCCGGCCTTGGCCTTCAGCGGGAACACGTGGCCGGGCTGGACGAGCTCGCGCGGGCTGGTCTTGGGGTCGATGGCCACCTGGATGGTGCGGGCGCGGTCGGCGGCCGAGATCCCGGTGCTGACCCCGGAGCGGGCCTCGATCGAGACCGTGAACGCGGTCTCGAACGCCGACTCGTTCTTGGCCGCCATGAGGTTGAGGCCGAGCTCGTCGCAGCGCTCCGGCGTGAGCGCCAGGCAGATGAGACCCCGCCCCTCCTTGGCCATGAAGTTGATCGCCTCCGGGGTGATGAACTGCGCCGCCATCGTGAGGTCGCCCTCGTTCTCGCGGTTCTCGTCGTCGCAGACGACGACCATCTTGCCCTGGCGGATGTCCTCGATCGCCTCCTCGATGGTGGCGAACCTCGCCGTGGTTGAACTCATGGTCGCGTCGCCACCAGCCTCTCGACGTATTTGGCCAACACGTCCACCTCCAGGTTCACGATCGCGCCGACCTCAGCCTGGCCCAGGTTAGTGCGCTCCAGGGTTTCCGGGATCAAAGAGACGGTAAACGATTGGTCAGCGAGCGCGGCGACGGTGAGCGAGATCCCATCGACGGTGATCGATCCCTTGTGCACGATGTAGCGGAGTACGTCCCCCGGGGCCTCGATCTGGACCCGGCGGGCGAATCCGTCCGCGGTGATCGCGGTGATCCGGCCCGTGGCGTCGACGTGCCCCTGCACGACGTGACCGCCGAGGCGGTCGGACGGCCGCAGCGGAAGCTCGAGGTTGACCGGCGCGCCCGGCCGCGCCTCGGCCAGCGAGGTGAGATGCAGCGTCTCGTTCATGACCTCGGCGGCGAAGCCGTGCTCACCCACCGAGGTGGCGGTCAGGCACACGCCGTTGACCGCAACCGAGTCGCCCTCGCTCAGCTCGGCGGCCAGCGAGCTGCGGACGATCAGACGGACGCCCTCGGCCGACCGCTCCACGTCGGTGATCTCCCCCAGGTCGGCGACCAGCCCGGTGAACACGGCGAATTCGCTCCTCAGCGTCCCTGCATCCCAGAGCGGGACAGCGCGAATTCGCTTAAGCAAACCCGTCCCTGAGCGCTCACGCGCAAGCTGACGAACATGACGGGTTTGCCTACCACGGCGAATTCGCTCCTCAGCGTCCCCGCATCCCAGAGCGGGACAGCGCGAATTCGCTTAAGCAAACCCGTCCCTGAGCGCTCACCGTCAGGCTGACGAACATGACGGGTTTGCCTACCATTCCTTCAGGCGGGCGGAGACGAGCAGGTCCTCGTCGACGCGCTCACACTGCAGGTCAAGCACCCGGACGGCCTCGGCGATCTGCTCCACGCCCTCGCCCTCGATGGGATCCCGGGCCGTGCGGCCGCCGAGGATCAGCGGTGCCAGGAACAGCCGGATCTCGTCCACCTCGCCGGCGTCGAGGAACGCGCCGGCCAGATGCGGGCCGCCCTCCAGCAGGATGGAGGTGATCCCGGCCGCCCCCAGCTGGTCCAGGGCCGAGCCGACCCGCGCGGGCTCATGCTCCCCGGTGGCCACGATCACGTCCGCGCCGTGAGCGGTGAGCGCATCGGTCGCCGCCCGCGGCGCGGCGCGGGAGACGACGACGGTCAGCGGCACCGTGCGGGCGTCGCGGACGAGCCGGCTCTCCAGCGGAAGGCGCGCCAGCGAGTCGAACACGACCCGCCGGGGAAGGCGGGGAAGCTCGCTGACGCGGGAGACCTCGCTGACGCGCGGGACCTCGCGCACGCCGGTGCGCGTGCCGGCCTGGCTGACGCCAGACCCCGAGGCGGTGAAATCCTCCAGCCGGGGGGTGAGCTGCGGGTCGTCGGCCAGCGCGGTGCCGATCCCCACGGCGACCGCGTCGCATTCCGCCCGCCACAGATGGCCGCGGGCGCGGCTGGACTGACCGGAGATCCACTTGGAGTCGCCGCTGCGCGTCGCCACCTTGCCGTCCAGGGTCATCGCCGACTTGAACAGGACCCACGGCCGGCCGGTCCGAGCGTGCTTGCGAAACGGCTGGTTGAGCCGGCGGGCCCGCGCGGCGAGCTCGCCGTCGACGAGCAGGACCTCGATGCCCTCGTCGCGCAGGATGCCCAGGCCGCGGCCGCTGGCGTGCTCGGAGGGATCGTCGGAGGCGACGACGACGCGGCGGATGCCGGCCTGGCGGATGGCGTCGGTGCACGGCGGAGTGCGGCCGTGGTGGCAGCAGGGCTCCAGCGAGACATACAGTGTCGCGTCGCCCAGGTCCTCGTCCCCCGCGGCGCGGATGGCCTGCACCTCGGCGTGCGGGCCGCCGAGCTCGGCGTGGAAGCCCTCGCCCAACGGGCCGTCGCCGGTGGCGATCACGGCCCCCACCATTGGGTTGGGGCTCACCCGCCCCCGGCCCTGCTCGGCGATCTCGATCGCGCGGGCGAGGTGGCGGCGATCGCTATCGGCGATGGCGGTCATCTTCCCTTCGGAGCATAGTTGGAGGCACACCGCCCCTCGGTCAGCCGATAGACGCTCATCTCCGGCCCGGGCCGGTCATATTCCGCGGGGTAGTAGTCGATCGACCAGTCGAAGCTGAACGGCACGGCGCGGTTGCCGGAGCCGGCCGCGGTGAACGGGCTGACGTGGTACTCCAGGCGGGCGTGGTTGGCCAGCTGGGCGTAGTAGGCGATCGCCGCCGGCGCGATGCGCGGCTGGGCGAAGGACCGGCCGGCCTGCAGTGAGCCGATCACCACCCAGCAGTAGCCAAGCTTGGCGTACTCGGTGAGCAGCTCCGGGCGCAGCGTGCGCTCGTACTCGTCGATCGGCACAAATCGGTGCTCGCCCGCGGGCAGCAGCTGTCCGTTCGGCCCCACGTTCGTCACGTACGTGTTCCAGGTCTGCCAGCGGTCGCCGGTCTTCGTCCAAACCAGCGAACGGCCGATGTCCTGGGCCCAGTTGCCGGCAACGACGGGCTCCACCACCACCTTCGCGCCCGCGGGCACGTGGCCGACCATCCACGCCCGGGTCAGGTTGCGCGTGTCGGCCCTTGACAGCACGGCATCGTTGTGGACGACGGCGGCGGCGCTCTGGGCGAGCATGACGACCGCGGCCACTCCCCCCGCCACCACCGCCGGGATGCGCCGGGTGCGGATCAGCCAGCGCACAAACTCAACGGCTCCGTAGGCGCTCACCAGGGCCACGAGGGGGAAGATCGGCATCAGCCACCGGCCGAAATAGCGCTGCTGATCGCCCATGAAGATGATGAAGGCCAGCGGCGCCGGCAGGAGCACCAGCGCGGTGGCCAGCTGCCGGCGCGCCACCAGCAGCGCGCTGCCGCCGAGCGCGGCCAGCGAGGGCACCCATCCCATCCCCCACGTGAACGTCCAGAAGTAGAAGGCGGTCCCGCTGGCCGCCGTCGTCCCCAGCTTCTCCGGGTCCGAGCCGCCGGCGAGCGCCTGCTGCGTGGTGATCCCGGCGTGGAAGTCGGCGAAGTCAAGGACCGAGTACGGGTTGGCGGCGATGAAGGCCAGCAGCGCGCAGGTGATGGCCAGCCCCAGCCGGCGCACCGCGGTCCGGGGCTCCCCGCCGGCGGCGTCGCAGGCGAAGGCGCCGAGCAGGCAGACGGCGGTGATCCCGCCCGTGTACTTGGTCGCGGCGGCGAGGCCGATCCCCACGCCGGCGAGCACGTAATCACGCCGCCCGCCGCTGCGGAGCACGCCCGCGATCCCGTACAGCGCCAGGGCGACGGGCGCCAGCGTCGGCACGTCGTTCAGCGCGAGGTGGCTGTAGAACACGGGCAGGAACGCGAGGCCGAAGACGGCCGCGCCGAGCAGGGCCGTCGTCCGGTCAAAGAACCGCGTGCCCGCCAGATAGGTCAGCCAGACCGCCAGCGTGCCGAGGACGGCGGCGACGACGCGGGCGACCACAAACACGGCGGTCGGATCGTCCGTGTACGTACGCCGCACGGCGTCGGCCGAGCCGAACCACAGCTCAAAGACGATG
>DASSZQ010000189.1:0-6067 GCA_035702755.1 Solirubrobacteraceae bacterium
AGGGCGGCGGGCCGCGGGTCCCCCGCACGGTGCGAGTCTGTACGAAATCGGGATTGCGGGCGACGATCTGGGACACAACCGCCGCCATACGGCAGTCATGGACGAAATCGCACAGCCCAATCCTGATCTCGCACAAAACTGACGCTCCGCCCCCGGCCTTCCCACACAACCGACGCTCCGCCCCGGCCTCCTCATCGCCGTCGTCGACCGACGCCCCGCCGGCGGCGACTCACAGCAGGCCACCGCTGGGGGAACGGCGGTGGGCGGCAGTCACCGCCACGATCGATCCGCACAGGCATACGGCGGAGGGAACCGCGTCCGTGGGCGCAGGCCCACGTGCGCCGGACGGCCCGGCCCCCGATTTCCGGGGCCGTCCGGGCGCACTCCGCGCCGCTTAGGCTGCGGCCGGCTGGCGCGTCTCGATGGACTCCCCCTGGGCCACGTAGACAACAGTCGTCCGCGCCGGTGCACGGCGGCGGTCCTGGCGCCGGCGCTCCGGGCCGGCGTAGGCGATGGCGCTCCCGTTGCTGCGCCGGCGGTCACCGCGGCGGCGGTCGGCGCCCGCCGGGCGCCATCCCTCGCAGTGGACCTCGGCCTTGACCGAGGGCACGAGCCGGATCCGCTCGCTCGACGGCGACGGACGGACGGTCGTGTTCAGCCGCTCGTTGACGACGGTCTGGAGCACGCCCAGCCCGTCGCTGACCGCGTGCAGGTTGGAGCTCCCGCCGCGGCGACGCAGCTCGTAGCTCGGCACCTCGCGGATCTTGAGCCCCGCCTTGACGGCGCGCAGCACCAGCTCGGTCTCGATCTCAAACCCATCGGCGGTCAGTCCCATCGCCGGGACGTGACGGCGCCAGAACGCGATGTAGCCGTAGCACAGGTCGGTGAACCGGGTCCCGAACAGGAGGTTGACCAGCAGGACGAACCCCTGGTTGCCCATCCGCCGAATCCAGGTGAAGTCGACCGACCCGCCGCTCTCCAGCGAGCGTGACCCCTTGACGAAGTCGGCGCCGGACTCCAGCGCCTCGACGAACCTGTCGATCTCCTGCGGATCCATGCTCCCGTCGGCGTCGAGCATGACGACGATCTGACCGCGGGCGGCGGCGAAGCCCGCCCGGAGCGCGGCACCCTTGCCCTTACGGCGCTGGTGCACGACGACGATGTCCGGCTTGATCACCTGCGCAAACGCCTCGGTGTAGTCGGTCGACAGGCCGTCGACAAGCACCACCTCCGTCACCCAGGCCGGGATCTGCTCCAGCACCCAGCCGATGTTGTGCTCCTCGTTGTATGCGGGAACGACGACGCTGACGGTCGGTCGCTCCCTGCGACCCGCGTCCTGGTCGTCGGTCGAGGCCAGACGCAGCTGTCGCCCGCTGACAAGCCGCGTCATCGTGCTCAACGCATAAGGCGTGAGCACCGCAGCAACGACAAGCACCGCTGCGATATCCAGCACTGGCATGTGAACCCCCTTCGCCCCCGGCCCCCTGTACGCCACATCCGGCCTATGCGACGTACTTCCGGTCCCTGAGCTGCTACGTCACTGATGTTTTGTTATGTGAATCCGTCCGGTAGCGATAGCTTCACGCGGCCTTAACCAGACGGCATCCGCAGAAATCCGCGCACCCCGCAACCCGCCTCCGCAGTCAGTACGGATTTGTGCCCCGCAGGCGGTAATCCAGATGACCCGCCGCGGGTCCTAGAGGCGCCGCGCCCACGCCCAGCGCGCGCGCATCTGCGCCCGGAGCGGGCGGGCCCGGGCAGCGATGCGCCACTTGCCGTCCACGGGAACCGCGGCGAGGCCCCGGCGCACGGCGACGGTCGTCGACACCCGGCGGCGGTCCTGCCACATCCGCGCCAGCGTCCGGTTATCGCTCTCGGCGCAGGAGTCCAGCCAGGCGGCATCGCTGCGATCGAAATGCTCGATGCACCCAATCATGAGCTGGATGCCGGGCTCAAACCGCGACAGGCTCTCGTCGTAGGCCATCTTGAAGCCGAACGTCCCCGCTCCGGCGCGAAGATTGCACATCATCGCCACCGACTGCTCGTCGGTGCCCAGCGCCAGCAGCTCCAGCCGCCCCGCGGCGGCAAACCGCCGGCACATCTCCCGGAAGAACGCGGCGTGACCGGGATCACAGGCGAGCGCCGTGCCGGCGGCTCCCTTCCAGCCGGCGCGCTCCATCGCCAGGAACCGCTCGTACGCCACCGGATCGCCGCTGCACTCGTGGATGGCGACGGTGCCGAGGCGCTCACTCAGGCGCCGGGCGGTCCGCCGGTGGTCGGCACGATGCCGGGAGCTCATCCGCAGCGTGGGGTGCCCCTCGGCGTCCCGGCGCAGGACGGGACGCTCAAACTCGCGCAGGGTCACCAGCCGGGCGCTGGCCCCCATCGTCTCGGCCAGCGGCGCGGCCAGGGGTCCGTCCGCATCGAGCAGATCGACGACGAACGCCGGGCGCTCGGTCAGCGCCCGGGCCATCATCGCCGCCAGCGCCGCCTCCGGCCGGTCGCCGGCGACAAGCGGCGTGCCGAGAAACGAGTATTCGTGGCCCCAGACTGCCAGGGAGCGTCCGGGCACCCCCCACCACAGCCGCTGATCCCGCACCGGGACCGCCAGCCGCCACTCGTCACGCTCGCGGACGACGAGGATGCCAACGTCCGGCACCCGCAGGCCGCGCATGGCCGGGAGCACGAAGTCCGGCTCGGCGAACGGGTTGGGCGAGATGGCCCGCCGGCCCAGGTCAGCCCAACCGGCGCGCTCGCGCTCGGTCAGGTCGGCCACCGCGATGATCTCTGCCTTCATGCCCGCCCAACGCCCCTGCTCGACGTGGCCCCAGTCACCCAAACGCGGCTAACACTATCCGCATTAGCGGTGCGCCACGACTATTACCATGAAGCCGACCGGGTCATGATGCCGCCGAGGGATCGAGTGTCTGGCGCTGTCGCGCGCCTTCGCGTGCTCATCGTCGCCACGCTGGTGCTGGCGGCGGGGGTGGCCACGTGGGCGATCGCGCGGACCTCCGGGCACCGGGACGGCGGGGCGACGGCCGCGGGCACCGCCCACCGCACCGGCCCGGCGAGCGCCGCCGGCGGCACCGCCCCGGCGACCGCCGCTCGCACAGGCCCCCGCCCGCTCGGCGTCGGCGGACGCTGGCGGCTGATCTTCGACGAGGAGTTCAACGGCGGCCGTCTGAACCTGCGGCGTTGGCAGCCGAACTGGCTGGGCGCCCACAACGCCGCCGTCACCGCGTCGCCCAACAGCGACGACATCAACTGCGTGCTGCCCGGCCAGGCGACGGTGGGCGGCGGCGTGCTCGCCCTGACGACGGCGCAGCGCCCCTGCCGGGCGGGCAACGGGACCACCTACCGGTACGCCTCGGGGCTTGTGACCACCCGCCGGTCGTTTCACTTCACGTACGGGTACCTGGAGGCGCGGGTGTTCCTGCCCAGCCGCGGCGGCCACCTCATCAACTTCCCGGCGGTGTGGGCGGACGGCGACCATTGGCCGCGCACCGGCGAGCTGGACGTGATGGAGGTTCTCAGCGACTGCGGCCCGGGTCTCGGCTACCACTTCCACAGCCCGGCGGGGGCGCCGGGTGGGTGTGCCGCCGTCCCCCACCCCGGCGGCTGGCACACCGTCGGCGCCGACTGGCGGCCCGGGCACGTCACCGTCTACTACGACGGCCGCCGCGTCGGTCAGATCAGTTCCGGAGTCACGGGCGCCCCGATGTATCTCATCCTTGACAACAACGTCGACCCCACGCGGGGCGGTCCGAGCGTGGCCGGCGCCCGCATGCTCGTCGACTACGTGCGCGTGTGGCAGCACCCGTAGGGCCGTCTCCGTAGTCACCACGGTGCGGCGCTCCGGCGATCCCCGATGCCGCCGCGCCCACGCCGATTAGCCTTGGCGCGTGGCTGCGTTGCGCCATGCAAGGGGGCTCGTGAAACAAGGTGAGGATCGGCGGCGCGGAGCCGAGCGCCGACGACGGCAGCGACGCCGCTGGCTGTCGCCCCTGGTCGTCGCGGTGGCGATGCTCGCCGCCGCGCCCGCGACCCACGCCGCCACGTCCGGCCGCACCGGAGCCTCGCTTCAGATCAACTCCCGCATCCCGCCCCACGCCGTCCGCTCGTTGGCGGCGGTGGAGGCCAAGGCCGCCGTGCGCGACACCGCCGGCCGGCGCTGGGCGCCGGATCTGTTCGCCACCGGCGGGTCGATCTTCACCACCCGCACCGCGATCGAGAACACCGCCAGCCCCGCGCTGTACCGCAGCGCGCGCGTCGGCATCCGCAGCCTCACCGTCCCTCTGCGCGTCAACGGCAACTACCTCGTCACCCTGTACTTCGCCGAGATCAGGCGGGCCGCTCCGGGAACCCGCATCTTCACCGTGCTCGCCCAGGGACGGCCCGTCGGCACCGTCGACGTCGCCCAGGACATGGGCCCGTACGTGCCCTACCACCTCGCCTTCACCGCGCCGGTGAGCCGTCACCGGCTCACCCTGCGGTTTCGCGCCATCCGGGGCCGGCCGATGCTGAGCGCCATCCAGGTCACCCCCGTCCCGGCCGGCATCACGCTGCCGGCGAACCGCCTGGTGTGGGATGACGAGTTCACCGGTCCCGCGGGTGCGTCGCCGAATCCCGCCAACTGGACCTACGACCTGGGCCCCGGCTGGAACCAGATGGCCGACTACACCGACAGCCCGGAGAACGCGTCGCTTGACGGGCTGGGGCACCTCGTCATCCAGGCCCGCAACGACGGGCCCGTCAACCCGGCGGCCAACCTGAACGGCATCACCTCGGTGCGGATGACGACGAGCGGGCGCTTCTCAATGCTCTACGGGACCGCCGAGGCGAGCATCCAGGTCTCCGGCCAGCCCGGAGTTGTCAGCACGTTCTGGGCGCTGGGCAGCGACATCCCGCAGGTCAACTGGCCGCGCGCCGGCGAGATCGACCCCAGCGAGGTCCGGGGCTCCCGCAGCTCGGTGCTCGTCCAGGCGCTGCACATGCCGTGCGCCACCGGCGACTGTCCCGCCGTCTGGGACACGCAGGCCCAGACATCGCTGGCCAACGGGTTTCACACCTATGCCGTGCAGCGCGCACCCGGCGTGGTCATCTTCCTGCTCGACGGGCACGAGACCGCGTCGCTGACCACCGCGGACGTGCCCCCGGGGTCATGGGTGTTCAACCGGCCCTTCTATCTGATCCTCAACATGATCGTCGGCGGGGACTGGGCCGGATCGCCGCCGACGACCACCGCCTGGCGGGCGACGATGCTCGTCGACTGGGTGCGCGTCTACGGCGGCTGACTACAGCGACCGCACGCGGCCGAAGGCATAGCCGGCGACGGTGACCGCGAGCGCGATGACGATGCTGACCGCGCGGGCGATCCCCTCCGGGTCGCCCCGCAGCGCGTCGCGCATCCCGCTCCACACGCCCGCGGGGAGCGCCCGGGTGACGTAGGTGCGCTCGCTGGCCAGCGCCGACGAGGCGCCGACGGCCTGGGAGAGCTGCGCCTTGGAGCGCCCCTCAGCCCACGAGCGCGAGACGAGGTAGCGCCAGCTGGTGCGTCCCGCCGGCACCGCATGGTGCACCCGCGCCTGCGGGACGTGCAGGATGCGCGCCTGCGGCCAGCGCGCGCGGGCCCGGATGGCGAGGTCGGTCTCCTCGTCGCCCAGCGGGCGGTCGCGGATGCGGCCCACGCCCTCGCGAAAGCCCCCCAGCTCAAGCAGCGGCGCCCGGCGAAACGCCATGTTGGCGCCGATGGGGTTGCGGATCTCCGCCACGCCGTCCGGAAGCCCGCGATAGCTGCAGCCGACGATCCAGTACAGCTCCGGCGCCAGCCATCCGCTGGCGGCCGACTCCCAGCGGGGCGCGACCCAGCCCCCCACACCGACGACCCGCGGATCCGCAAACTGGCGCGCCATCGCCTCCAGCCACCCGGCGTCGGCGCTGGCGTCGTCGTCAAGGAAGGCGACGACGTCGGCCTCGACGCGGCGCAGACCCGTGTTGCGAGCCCCGGAGAGTCCCGGGAGGCCGTCGCTGGCGACCACCTGCGCGTGCGGGAAGGCACGGCGGG
>DASSZQ010000049.1:0-9013 GCA_035702755.1 Solirubrobacteraceae bacterium
CGTCCACGCGGCGCAGACCCGTGTTGCGAGCCCCGGACAGCCCCGGGAGCCCCTCGCTGGCGACGACATGGGCGTGCGGGAGGGCGCGGCGGGCCCGCGCCAGCAGGACGTCGTTGTGGTCGATCACCACAACGACCTGCGCCGCCGGCCGCGACTGCGCGGTCACCGACACGACGGCGCGCATAAGTTCGGTCCAGCGCGCCGGTGAGTAGGCGCAGATGACGACGCCGAAGGACGGGGCGGGTGCGCCGGCGCCCTCGGCGCCGGACCGCGACGGGACGATGGAGAGGGTCATGCCAGCCGCTCCGCGCGCAGGCCCGTCCGCACGCCGGCGCGGCGATACGCGCGCCAGGCGCGGGTGCGCACGCGCTCATGGCGGGGGGCCACCGGCGCGCCGGTCCCCTCCACCCACGCCGCGACGTCATCCGCCGTCGTCGTCGCCTGCACCATGATCCGGGCGAGCCGCATGACGTCGTCATGGGGATGGCTGAACGCGTTGCCGACCGCACACGCGCAGGCAAAGCCGGCCTCGCGCACCAGGCGGCGCACACCCGCGCTGGAGTAGCCGTGCGGGTACGCGAACGAGCGCACCGGCGCCTGAAGACGCTCCTCCAGCACCGCCTTGCTGTGCTCAATCTCATACCGGGCCTGCTCGCGGGTCAGCGTGTCCAGCTGGGGATGGGTGTGGCTGTGGGCGCCGACCTCCACCCCGTCGGCAGACAGCGCACCGACGCTGCTCCAATCGAGCATCCGGTCGGCGCCGGGCCCGCGCCCGGCCTCGACGTAGCCGGTGGTGACAAAGAGCGTGGCCGTCACCCCGCGCTGCACCATCGCCGGATACGCCACGTCGGCGAAGTCGGCGAACCCATCGTCGAAGGTGACAAGGACCGGCCGCGGGGGCAGCCGGCGGCCCGGCGCACCGATCGCGTCGGCGAACGCCGAGACGGTCATCGTCGCCGCGCCTGCCGCGGCGATCGCGTCCAGGTGCGCGGCGAACACGGCCGGGGTGACGGTGAACGGCGCGATCCAGTCCGCCGCCGCCGTCGCCACCGAGTGGTAACAGAGGATGGGAACCCGCACGCTCATCACAGCACCAGCGGCCAGATGACGAGCGCGCCCACGGTCAGCAGCGCGTGTGCCCCCGCGGCGCCCCAGACGCTGCCCGTCCGGCGAACGGCTAGCGACAGGCCCAATCCGGTGGCACCCATGAGGGCCACGTAGCCGGCCGAGCCGGTGCCGAGATACAGCCCGGCGAACAGGATGTTGGTCGCCACCAGACCGGCGTCGCCGTACAGGCCGGCGAGCTGGTCCTGGACGGCCCACCGGAACAGAAGCTCCAGCGACGGTGCCGCCAGGCAGCCGAGCACGATCACGGCGACGATGATCCCGGGCGTGTTGCCGGCGCGGACGAGCGGGTGCGGCGCCAGGATCAGGTCGCCGAGGATCCCGAGCGGGATGCCGCAGGCGGCGATGCGCAACTGCCGGCGCAGGTCGCGCCCCGGCAGCTCCAGCGGCGCCCAGTCAAGCGACACGATTCCCGCCGTGACCCACAGTGCCTGCAACAGCAGCGCGGCCACCAACCCATCGCGCAGCGCCGGGGCGAGATGCCGCCCGGGGATCGCCGCGCCGATCAGCATGACCAGCGGCACCAGCGCCAGCACGGCGAGCGCCGCCGCCGGGCGCACGTGACTGCGGCGCGCGTACACGTTGAGCGCGGCGAACACCACCACCGCGTCGCCGATCGCCCCGGCGGTCGCTCCGGCGGTGAGCGTGGCCACCTGACAGGCGACGATCGCCCCCATGAAGGCGACGGGCGCCGGCCACGGCATCACGCGCTGTCGAGCGGACACGATCATGGATGGGTGAAGGCGATGTCGGCGAGCCGCAGCACACCGACGAGGACGAACACCACCAGCAGGGGCACGATCGCGATCATCAGCGCCGACCGCGCCCGTCGCATCCGGGGACTGGAGACGAGGCGCAGGATCTCGTGCTCGGCGAGGAGCACGAGCAGCAGGCCGATCGCCACCGCGCCGGCCGCGTTGCTGGCAAACCCGCCGAGCTCACTCATCGCCGCACCTGCCGCCGCCACGCCTGGGCGCCCGCGCCGAGGAGCGTGAGCCCCACCAGGATCCCGGTGGCGACCCCGGTCGACCACGTGTGGGTCAGCACCATCACGAGCGTCAGCAGCATGCCGATGGCGACGCTGAGCGCGATCGCGATGACCACCTCGGCGAGGACGTCGCGCACGTCAAGCAGCCCGGCGATGGCCATGCCCGGGCAGGTGAGAAAGAACCACAGGGCAAGGACGCCGCGCACCGGGCCGTGGCCGCCCAGCGCCATCGCCAGCGTCAGGGCGGCCGCCGAGCCGGCGATGACCAGCGGCCACGGGCGTCCCTGCGCGGTCATCGTTTCCCCCCCGCCGGCAGCAGCTTGAAGATCTGGGCGTCCGGCCCCCGGTACACCTCGGCAAAGCGCGGCGAGGCCCGCAGCGCCGCCTCCAGCCGCTGCGGGCTGTGGGCGGGCATCCCGCCGGTCATCTCGATGTCGGCCGCCTGCGCGCGGGAGAAGACGACGTACTCGTGGCCGTTTGACGCCCGGGCCACCAGGCCCGCCGTCCGCGCCACCGGGTCGGCGAGCAGCTTGCGGATGTCGGTGGGCGCCAGCGTCGAGATCTGGAGGTACGTGTAGTACTCGTAGTTGCGGTAGCCCCACGGGTAGTCGGTCGTCAGCCCCACCAGCGTCGAGCCCCGGGGCGCGTGGGTGACGAGGTACTGGGCTGAGCGCACCTCGTCCTTGGAGATGTGGTACATGCGCTCGTTGCCGTAGTAGGCGATGAGCATCCCGGCCAGCAGCGCCAGGCACATGCCGGCGGCGGCGACCCCGCTCATCCAGGAGCGGCCGAACCGGCGCGCCGGGAACACCAGCCCGGCGGCCAGGAAGGCGAGCGACGGCAGCGCAAAGAAGTAGATCCGGAACAGCACCTCGCCGCCGTAGGCGTTGCCCCACACCATGAGGCTGGGGGCGACGGCGAGCAGCACGGCGGCCAGCTCGACGTGGCCGTGGCGGCGCCGGCGCAGCAGACCGCCGAGTGCCAGCACGCCGAGCAGCAGCGTGAGCAGCCGGGAGATCTGGGCGACAAAGGCATGCCCGGGGCTGGCGCTGCCCAGGTTGCTGAGCGTCGAGCTGCCGATGTTCAGCGAGCCGATCGACGCGACGATCCAGTACAGGTTGCCCTTGAGAAAGCCGATCGTCATGTAGAACACCCACGCCGCCGTCATCAGCGCGATGAGCACCGGCAGGCCCCGCACCGCGCACAGCTGGAAGACGACCAGGGCGCCGAGCGACAGGATGAGCATGAACGGCGTCAGCTGGTGGCTGGTGACGCTGGCGGCGGCGATCACCATCACGATCGCGGCAAACGCGGGTGCCCGCCGCGTCATCGTCGACGGCTGGGCGACCGGGCGGCCGCGGACCATGAGGTCCTGCAGCCCGCGGGCGAGACGTTCGGAGCGCACCCACCGGCGCAGCGTGGCCACCGACGGGGTCTCCGCCGGTCCCAGCCACCGCAGGCAGATGCCGATGGCGACGAGGTACAGGAAGTAGTTGGTCGCCTGGGGTGAGAAGTAGTCCTGGCCGACCCAGTTGGTGGCGCAGAAGATCCACACCGTCAGCCAGGCCAGCCGCCGGTCGGAGGTCAGCGAGCGCACGACGAACATCACCCCGCCCGCGAACAGCAGGTTGTCGATCGCCGGCGCCCAGGAGGCGAAGGCCAGCGCGCTGCCAAAGCCGGCGGCCTTGACGATCAGCGCCATGAACGAGAAGAAGGCCGGCCAGTCCTGGTAGGCGGTGAGCTCTGAGATGTTCAGGTCCACGCCGCCGTGGCGCACGATGTAGTCGATGATCCCGACGTGCTTCCACGCCCACGCGTAGCGCAGCGTCCCGTACAGGATCGCCGGGGTGGTGTGCAGCATGGCGATGAGCAGCAGAAGGTGGGCGGTGAGCAACAGGCCCCGCCCCTGCGGCGCGCGCACGGCCAGGCAGAAGCTCACGGTCACCATCGCCAGCGCCACGAAGTACCCGGCCGGCAGCACCGACACGAGGCCGATGTCGGTCATCGCACCGACGTCGGTGCCGGGCAGGCTCAGCGCCCACAGCGCCAGGGCCCCCACCACCAGCTCGACATGAATGGCGCTGCGCTGGCGAGCCAGCCGCAGCACCCCTGAGATACGCAAGCGCCCCGTTATGGACGCGCTTGCGGCCTCCGTCGTCCTCACCATCGCGCCCACGCCGCCCAGTCAACATGGCCCCGATGCGCCCGGCATCAGTGAAGTTCCGCCGCGCCACCGAGGAGAGTCCGTACAAGCTACGGAATGGATGTAGCGGTGGCTGCGGTCCCGCCATCCCGGCCCATCGGCCATGCTCGGTCGCGAAAGGAGTCGGGACGTGGGCAACAGCGACGACGAGAGGGGCCGGCGTGGTCTGCGGCGCCGGCAGGGGGTCGACAGCGGTCCGGTCAAGGTCGGCGAGCTTGAGCTGTCCGCGCCACTGGCGCCGATCAGCCTCCGGCGGGGGCCGGACGAGCATCCGTACCGCGCCGCGATGTGCCTGGTGCGACTGCACGGACGCCCGCTGGCGCTGCTGGAGATCCCCGCCGCCGACGGGGAGGCCGAGCTCGA
Source organism: Solirubrobacteraceae bacterium (assembly GCA_035702755.1). Taxonomy (GTDB): domain Bacteria; phylum Actinomycetota; class Thermoleophilia; order Solirubrobacterales; family Solirubrobacteraceae; genus Palsa-465. The sequence goes on from DASSZQ010000049.1 coordinate 4,680, forward strand.
CGCGCAGCGGCTGGCCGCGCACGCGTGGAGCGCCTGCCGGGACGCCGTCGCCTTTCATCTGCGCGCGGATGGCCTGCCCGTCCCCCGCGCGCTGCCGCCGGCCGGCCTCTCCGGGCTGGGGCGCCCGCGCTGTCTGTCCGAGCGTGCCCGCACCCGGTCTCAGGCGCCGGCGGCGACCATCGTCGTCGCCACGCGGGAACGGCCGGCCAGCCTCAGCCGCTGCCTGGACTCGCTGCTGGAGCTCGATTACCCGGACTACGAGATCGTCGTCGTCGACAACGCTCCGCTGACCTCGGCGACCCGTGACCTGCTCGCCGCCGAGCGCTTCCGCGGACGCGTCATCTACACGCGCGAGGAGCGGCGCGGCCTCGCCGCCGCCCACAACCGCGGCCTGGCCGTCGCCTGCGGCACCATCGTCGCCTTCACCGACGACGACGTCACCGCCGACCGGCTGTGGCTGCTTGAGCTGGCGCGCGGCTTTGGCCTCGCCGACGGTGTCGCCTGCGTCACCGGGCTCATCCTGCCCGCCGCGCTGGAGACGCCCGCCCAGCTCATCGCCGAGCGGCTGTGGGGCTGGGGCAAGGGCTTCACCGAGCGGGTGTTTGACCGCACGACCGACGGCGGCGATCCGCTGTATCCCTACACGGCGGGCACGTTCGGCTCCGGGGCGAACATGGCCTTCGCCACCGCGGCGCTGCGCGACCTCGGCGGGTTTGACCCGGCCACCGGCGCCGGGACGCCGGCCCGGGGCGGCGACGACCTCGCCGGATTCTTCTCGGTCATCGCCGGCGGCCATCGGCTGGTCTACAACCCGGCGGCGCTCGTCCGTCACGCCCACCACGCCGATTACGAGGCGCTGCGCCGCCAGGCCTACGGGTACGGCGTGGGGCTCACCGCCTACCTGACCAAGACCGTGGTCGAGCAGCCGGGCCGCGCGCTCGATCTCGGCCGCGCCGCCCGCCACGGCCTGCGCCGGGCGCGCAACCCGCGCGCCGGCAGCCGCTCGGCCACCGCGACGTTTGAGCGGCCGTGCCCGCCGGACCTGGCCTGGGCCGAACGCTGGGGAATGCTTGCCGGGCCCACGGCGTACCTGCGCAGCCGCCGGCAGGTGCGCCGGCAGGGATCGATGGCGTGAGGGCGAGGACAGCCGATGCTTGCCGCTGAGCGCAGCGCCACGACGCTCGCCGCGGGTGAGGTGCTGGACGGAGCCCTCGCCGTCGGCAACCTGCTCGGCGACCTTGACTCACTCGCCGGGCTGCTGGAGCGCGCAGCCTCGGCCGGCCTGGCCGTCGACGCGTTCCTGGCCGCGGCCGCCGTCAACCAGATCGTCGAGGATCGCCTGCACGACGCGCCGTATCCGTTTGACGATGCCGCGGCGCTGCTCGCCGGGGCGACGTCTCCGGCGGCGCGCCTCGCCGGCCGCGCCTCCACGGTGAGCGGGAGCGCGCTGCGCCGGCTCCGGGCCGCGGCCGCGGCCCAGCGGCGCATGGCCGCCGCCCAGCCGCGGCTGGCCGGCCTTGTCGCGGAGCTCGCCGCCGGTGTGCTCGGCACCGGCGAGCTGACCCCGGCGCTGGCCGCCCGCTGTGCGGCCATGGCGGCGGCGATCCCGGCCTGGCCGGAGCGCGCGCGCCGGTCGATCCTGCACCTGCCCGCCTGCTTTTACACCTTCGATCAGCGCCCGGAGGATCTGGGGCTGCTCGCCGACCGATTCATCGCCCGCCGTCCGGACACCGGGCGGCCGCTGCTGGTGGTCGGCGTTCGCACCTCCGGCAGCTACCTGGCCCCGCTGCTGAGAGCCGCCCTGCGCGCCCGGGGCCGGCCGCAGACGGGCGCGATGACCATGCGGCCCCGGCGGGCGCTCCTGGCGTGGGAGCGCGCGGCGATCCGCGCGCACGTGGCGCGCCACGGCGAGGTGCTGCTCATCGACGACCCGCCGGTGACCGGGCGGTCGCTGGCGATGGTCGCGACCGAGCTTGAGGCGCTCGGTGTCCTGCCGGCGGCCATCACCGTCGTGCTGGCCGTCGACCGCGATTCGCCGCAGCTGCCGGAGCGACTGGGCCGGTATGAGGGCGTCGTGCTGGCGGTGGGGGAATGGACGGCGCGGCGCCGGCTGACGGCCGCGGCCGCGGCGCCGGCACTGGCCGAACTGCTGCGCGGCGAGCTTGAGGTCCGGTCGGTGACCGAGCTCCCGCTCGGCGAGGCCGTCCCCCGCCGCGGGCACGCCCGGAGGCTGCTGCGCGTTGAGGGCGCCGATTCCGCCGACGGCACCCCGCGCCAGGTCGACGTGCTCGCCACCGCCGTCGGCGTCGGCTATCTCGGCGCCCATCACGCGGTGGTGGCGCAGGCGCTGCACGAGTTTGCGCCGCGGACGCTCGGCCTGCGCGACGGTGTCCTGTATCGCGAGTGGCTGGCCGCCGAGCGCCGGCTGCCGGCGGACGCGCCCCAGCTTCCCGCCGCCGTCGCCGCCTACGTCGCCGCCCGGCGACGGATCCTCGGCGTCTCCCGTGACATGACAGTGGACATGACCGGCGAGGGGCCGGTGTGGGAGGTCGCCGGGGCGCTGCTGGCCCAGGGCTTTGCCCGCGCCGCGCCCGCCGCCCGGGTCCTGCTGGCCAACCGGGCCGCGCGGCGGCTGCTGACGGTGGCGCAGCCGTCGGTCAGCGACGGCGACATGGCGCCCGGGCAGTGGTTTGCCGGCGACGGGGGCGGGGGTGGCGGGAGCCCACTCAAGGTGGGGCTCACCGAGCGCACCTACTGGCACCTGGGCCTCGCCTGCTGTGACGCCGCGTTCGATCTCGCCGGTGCCCCCGGGCCTGATGACGACGGCCGGGTTGCCGCCGCGGTGCGGGCGGCGTGGCATACGGAGACGGGCGAGGACGTCGACCCGGAGCGCTGGCTGCTCTACGAACTCGCCCACCAGTGGGGGCGCCGGCGGGAGCAGCCCGGCCAGGAGGCGGAGATCCGCCGGGCGGGCGCGCGGTCGGCGGCGCGCTACTTCGCCCAGCGGTTCCTTGCCGACCTCGGACCTGGCGCTCCCGGGCCCGTGTGCGCGCTTGACATCGACGGCGTGCTTGAGTCCGAGGCCCTCGGCTTCCCGGCGCTCACCCGTGCCGGCGCCCTGGCGCTGCGCGCGCTGCGCGCGCACGGTTACGTCGTGGTCCCGGTCACCGGCCGCGGCCGTGAGGAGGTGCGCGACCGCTGCCGCGCCTACGGACTGATCGCCGGCGTGGCCGAGTACGGCGCCGTCCTCTGCCTCGACGGCGGCACGCGCGCCGTCTGCCTGCTCGACGAGGACGCGCGGCACGCCCTGGATCGCCTGCGGGAGAGCCTGCGCGCGCGGGAGCCTGAGGGCATCCGGCTTGACCCGGCGTTTGCCCACGCCGTCCGCGCCTACCGGCTGGGGCCCGGTGGCGCCCGGCGGCCGCTGACCTCCGCCGAGGCCGATGCCTGCCTGACCGCCGGCGGCCCGGCCGCCCGCGCCCGGCTGCGGGCGATCCGCGGCGACAGCCAGACCGACTTCGTCGCCGCCGCCGTCGACAAGGGCACCGGGGTGCGCGCGCTGCTGGCCGCGCTCGCCGAGGACCCCGCCTTCGGCGGGCGCCCGGATCTTGCCCTCGCCGTCGGCGACAGCGCCGCCGACGTGCCGATGCTGACGCTGGGACGGGCCGCCTACGTCCCCGCCCACGCCCCGGCGGCGGCGTCGGCAGCGGGCGCCCGGCGCACGACCCGTCCCTACCAGGCCGGCCTGGCCCAGGCGGTCGGCGCGCTGCTCGGCCATCCGCCCGGCGGCTGCGAGCAGTGCCGCGCGCCCCAGGCGGGGGCCGCCGGAGACCTGCTGCTCGATCTGTTGTCGGTCTCCGAGGGCGGGCGCCGCGGCCTGGTCCCGGCGGCGTTGCGCGTCGCCTGGAGGCTGCGGTGACCGAGCACGCCTCCCGGCAACTGCCACCCGTGCCGCCCGCCCCGCCCGCGCCGCCGCCGGCACCGGCACCACCGGCGCCGCCACGGCGTTCGGCGCCGGTGCTGACGTGGCTGACGACGACGCTGCACGTCCCCCTGTACCGCAACGGCGCGGCGCTCGTGCTCAACTCCGGCGTCACCGCGCTGCTCGGCCTCGCCTACTGGCTGCTGGCCGCGCACGACTACAGCGCCCACGCCGTCGGCGTCAACACCGCGGCGATCTCGGCGATGATGTTCCTCGCCGGCGTCGCGCAGCTCAACCTCATGAGCGCGCTCGTCCGCTTTGTGCCGATCCTGCGGAGCGCCCGCGGCCGCTTCATCGCCGTCTGCTACGCCACCGCCGCGGCCGCCGCGATCTCCTGCGCCGCCGTATTCCT
>DASSZQ010000078.1:0-27299 GCA_035702755.1 Solirubrobacteraceae bacterium
CGGGCTCAAGCGCGAGCCGATCCAGGCAGCGGGCGAGGTCGTCGACGTCGAGTCCCTCGAAGGTCAGCCCGTCGACTTCGTCGCGGATCGACTCCGGCAGCCCACCAAGGCGGGGAACGAGGAGCGGGGCGCGGGCGGCGAGGCATTCGGCGGCCGCCAGCGGTGCGCAGTCCCACCACATTGAGGGCAGCGCCACGGCATCCACGCCGGACAGGAGCCCACCAATCTCGCTGGGCGAGAACGCGCCGCCAAGCTCGACAACACCGCGGCGGTCGATTGCCCGCAGCTGTCCGGCGAACCGGTCCGGCACCTCGCCGAGGATCTTCACGTTCAGTCGCGCCTGCGTCCTCTGCGCGGCCTCAACCAGCATCTGGGGCCCCTTGTGCGGATAGGCCGAGCCGAGGAAGGCCACGGTCAGATGCTCGCCCCGGCGTCCCGGTATGCGGTCACGGCCGACCTGCTGCCAGATCTCGGACTCATGCGGCATCGCCTGGCGCACGGTGTCCACCAGCTCGGCGGGATAGCCCGCGTTGAGCAACGTTCGGCGGACGGCACCGGAGACCGCGAGGATGGCGGTCAAACCGCGCTCGGCCCGGGAGCGGATCTCGGCGAACCGCAGTTGATGGCCGGCGACGTCCGGGCTGCGGGTACAGGTCGCGCACACACTGCCGTCACCGGGGCCAGGGCAGATTCGGCCGTCGCCGTCCAGCAGGTAGGCCCGAGGGCATATGAGCCAGTAGTTGTGGGTGGTGAAGTAGGCGGGGAGGCCGCGTGCGGCAGCGTGGTCGATAAGCGACGCGCCGAGGTTGTGGAGATTGTGGAAGTGCACGACATCCGGCCGCACGCTGTCCAAAGCGGCCCCGAACGCGGCGGCGATTGGCGGATCGTCGATCTCGCGCCGCGGGTTCCCGAGGTCAAACAGGCCGTGCGGACGGTTGTGGATGCCGATCAGCCGGACTCCGTCCTCCTCCCACTCTCGGACCTCATACGGGACTCCGGCAGCTGTCGGCTGCGTCGCGGCATGAAACACGGTGACCTCCCAGCCGCGACGGACGAGCTCCTTGGCCGCCAGACGAGGCACGGTGGTTCCGCCTCCGCTGTCGTTAAATCCGTACGACGTCATCAGCAAGCGCCGCGGTCCGTCCCCGCTGCGGTGATGCTTCGCAGGGCGGTGCGGGTTGGTGACGGGGATGGTGGACGCCCGCTGGCGGAGCGTGGTGGCAAGTCCCGGAACCGGCAGCAGGCGGCTCTCAAGCCCCTCAGCGAGGCGGAGGAGGGCTTGGCGCTCGGCCTGCCGCGGCTCGAGTACGGCCCAGTCGAGTTCCGGCACAAGCTCGCGGAGGGTGTAGCGGTCCAGCGCCGCCTCAAGCGCCCGCTCCACGTCGTCGACCTCGCGGGCGCGCGCCGACTCATCGGAGGTGTTCTCGCCATGACGGCGCACGGCGACAAGCGGCCCGCCGGCACAGTGCCGAAAGCGAAAGTCCCGGGCGGCCCGCAGCCAGAAGTCGAAGTCGTTGGCCAGCGGATAGGCCGGGTCATAGCCGCCGACAGCCTCATACACGCGGCGGTGGACCATGCGCGTCGGGTCGACGAGGTGGTTGTGGCTGCGAAAGAAGGACTGCACCAACGCGGCCGGGGTGAACTCGGCGCTGTTCCAAGACCCCAGCGGGCGGCCGCCCGAGTCGATGATGGTGGCGTCGCCATGGACCACTCCGGTGTCCGGGAAGCGATCGAACATCTGCACCTGGCGGCGGATCCGACCGGGGAGGCACAGATCGTCGTCGCCGAGCATCGCAATCAGTTCGCCGCGCCCCGCCGTGACGAACGTGTTGTAGGCGGCGGCGATGCCGCGGTTGCCCTCGTGACTGATCACGCGCAGGCGGGGCTCGTCGGTGAACGCCTCCAGCAGCTCGAAACTGGCGGGGTTCGTCGTCCCATCGAGAACGACCAGGACCTCAAGTGCGGCGTAGTCCTGAGCGAGCGCGCTCCGGATCGCCTCGCCCAGGTAGGCGTCCCGGTTGTACGTGGCGATGCCGAGCGTCACGCGCGGCGCTCCATCGAGGGACATACGTGGGTAATCGGCGGCCGGCGGCGGACGTTGAGTCCGGCTACCCGGCGACCTGCTGGTACAGCGCCGGGAGATCCGGATAGCCGCTCGACGCCCAGCCGGAGTTCTGCAGGGCCGCGATCTGCACGGCGGCCGGTTGCCCCACCGTCGACAGGATCGACTGGATGCCGCTGCTGGCGGTGCCGTAGCCGGGGATGGTGCTCTGCCCCTTCAGCCAGCCGGCGGTGGCGTCGGCGGCGGTGACCGGGTCGCTCCACGCCGTGGCGCCGGCTCCGTAGGTGCCGCTGTCGGTGTAGCCGATGTTCAGCCAGTCGTTGTTGTTCGCGCTCTGGCGGGAGACGGCCGCCCCGCCGGACTCCTCGGCCAGCAGCCAGGCGGAGACGACGCCCGGGTCAAGACCGGTGTCGGTGGCCAGGCGCGAGGCGAACTGCTGCTGGGCAGACGTGAGCATGGTGCTCGCGCTCGCCGGGAGGCCGGCGGGAGCTGTGGTGCCCGCCGAGCCCATCGCGCTGGACAGCGCCGAGGAGAAGGTCATCGCTGCCCCCGGCGCCGTGAGCGCCGTGGCCGCCGGCGGGGTCTGGGTTGAGGGAGGGGTGAAGGCGGTCTGCAGGCTCGAGATCTCGGTGTAGATCTGCGACATGCGGGCCACCGCGTCGGTATAGCTCATCGTCTCTTCACTGGGTGATCGACTGACCGCGCCGATCACTTGAGTGACATAACGAAGGAAGGCGGGCCAAAGGCCCGCCTTCCTCCAACCGTTCCCTCGATGGATCGGATCTGATGTAGCCCTGCGTGGTTTGCGACCTGGGGTGAGGCAGGGCGGTTGTTCTCGCGGCGGACAGCCGAGCTGCCGCGGTCGAGCTTGGTGTCGCCCGCGTTGGCGGCAGCCATCACGGCGCCGGCGTCTGCGGACGAGAAGTCGTATGGGGTTCGTCCGGGCCGGGTGGCGCCTCAGGCGCCACCCGGCCGGGCGAAGGTCAGATCAGCCGCCCAGGAGCTTCAGGATGAGCTGAGGCTGCGACTGGGCCTGTGCCAGCATCGCCGTGCCCGCCTGCTCCAGGATCTGCTCCTGGGTCAGGTTCGTCATCTCCTGAGCCATGTTGACGTCCTTGATCTGGCTGTTGGTGGACGTCAGGTTCTGCTCGGTCGAAGCAATGGAGTCCGAGGTGTACTGGAGGCGGTTCTGCACCGCACCCAGCGTGGCCGCCATGCTTGACATGTTGTTGATCGCGCTGGTGACGCTGCTCAGCGCGTTGGCGCTGGACAGGTCGATGACCGTGCCCCCGGTGCTCGCGCTGGTCCAGCTGAAGCCGAGGCCGCCCAGACCGCTGCTGCCCTCGATGTCCGAGAACGTCGCGCTCAGGGTGTCACCGGAGTTGGCGCCCACCTGGAAGGTGACAACGCCGCCTGAGCCGGCGGAGCCGTTGAGCAGGTTGAGGCCGTTGAAGTTCGAGGACTTCTGCTGACGGTCGATTTCCTGAGTCAGCTGGTTGACCTCGGCCTGGATGTCGGCCTTATCGGTGCTCGAGTTGGTGCCGTTGTTGTACTGCACACCCAGCTCGTAGACGCGCTGCAGCATGTTCTGCACGTTGGTCAGGGAGCTGGACGCCGTCTGCACCATCGAGATGGCGTCGTTGGCGTTGCTGGCGGCCTGGTTGAGGCCGTTGACCTGGGAGGTGAGGCCCTCCGAGATCGCGTACCCGGCCGCGTCGTCGGCGGCGGAGTTGATCCGCAGACCGGACGACAGGCGCGCCATGGACTGCGAGACGGCGTCGGACGACGTCAGCAGGTTCTGCTGCGTGTTCATCGCCGAGATGTTGGTGAGAATCGAGAGGGACATCTAGACACCTCCGTGGTGCGAGTCGTTTTGTTTGTCCCCCGGCTGCTCCTTGCGGCCGGTCACTCTCGGTTATCGACGATGCAGGTGGCGACTTTAGATCTGTCCAGGGAGGGCTGGACGAATGCGCTGCGCCGTCAGGCGGTGATGTCGATGTGGCGGGGACCGTCGTCCTCGCCGGGCTCGTTGTCGCCGGCCGCGGGCTCCCAGGCGAGCGTGTCGTCCTCGGCATCCGAGGGATCCCAGTATCCGGCGAGTTCGCGCTTCTGGGGCGACTGGCGTCGCTCGCGCCGGCCGCCTTCTCGCTGCTGGCGCCGCTCAGGCTGATCGCGCAGAGGCACGACGCGCCCCGCCGGGTCGACCGGCGAGAGCCCTGGCGTCACGGGAGCGATTGGGTGAATCGGGTCCATGGCGCCGGGTCAGCTCTCAGTCCTCGGCGGGAACCGGCTCCACTGCGGCGCCGGGCTCCGCGGACGGCGGCCGTGCCGCCGGCGGCGAGGTCCGGTCAAACGTCGCGCGGCCGCTCTCCACCGCCGCGCGCAGCTCGGCGAGCACAAGATGTCGCCAGACGGTCACCGAGCAGGCCCACGCGAGCATGTACCCGGCGATGCCCACAGCCACCGCGCGCAGCGCCACCTGATCGGCCGGAACGCCGGCCTTGAACGAGAGGTAGGCGGCGATGGCGAAGAAGCCGATACCGCCAAGCCCCTTGGCGCGGCGGACCTGGGCGGCCGCCCGCGGGTGTCCGGCGATGCTGATGCCCTCGCCGGCCGCGGTGCCCTTCTTGCCCTTGGGCTTCTTGTTGCCCTTCGTCTTGGCGTTGCCCTTCTTGGTTGCGGTCTTGTCGTTCTTGGCCATGGCGGTCTGATCCCTCGTCGGCTACAGCCAGTCTCCGCGGGTGCGGGCGCGCGCGGTACGCATGCACTCAAACACAAAGCGGATGAGGCGCTGGCGATCGTCCTCGTCGATCTCGTCGAACACGAGCGCGCGCTTGCCGTCGTCGCGGATGCGCACGACGCGTGCCGTACCGGCGATCGGAATCTCGCCGTGACCGAGGGCCATTCGGAAGCGCACGCGCTGGTCAGGCTCCAAGCCGTCGCCGCCGGTGAGCAGCATCCCCCCGCCGCTGATGTCGACGGTGTAGGCGAGGCGCTTGATCGTCTCGTCCGCCTCGACGGTCACCGGCTGGGGCGCGGTGACGCGGACGAAGGAGCGTCGCTGGCTGACGTCCGCCGGGCCGTCGGCCTGGAAGCGGATGAGCGAACTCTCCTCAAACACCGCCTCGCCGTGGAGGCGGACGACGCCGCGCATCGAGGTGTACTCCAGGTCGGCTGACTCAAGCCGGTCCTCGGCGCAGTGATCATCGCTGTCCACCAGGACGACGAGCACCACGTCCTTTCCGCGCTTGAACGTCCGGACGGGGAGCTGCTCACCGTCCGGGGTCGTCAGCTTGCCCTGCCCCTCGCCGGGGAGGGATCGCACGTTGCTGGTGCCGGTGTCCGCGGGTGTGCTCATCTCGTCTAGAGAACTGAGGTGGCGATGGCCTCTGCATCGGCAGAAGCGATCGCGGTCTGAAGATGCAGACCCGTGTGGGTGTAGACGACCGGAATCCCGGTCTGCATCGACAGCTCGGCGATCATCCCCAGCTGATCGGTCTCATCGACGTGCGTGGCCACCATGCCGGCGAGATCAAAGGCCGAGAAGCTGTCGACGAGCTTGAGCGCGGCCGGGAGGCTGAGGGTCGCCGGGACGGCGAGATAGATCGCATCGAGCCGGAAGCTGTGCAGCGCCTCGGCGATCATGTCGATCGTCGAGTCATCACCCGGGGTGGCCGAGGCGGTGTCGATGATCACAAGGCTGTGCTCCCGCGCCGAGGACACGGCCCGCGCGGTGGCGCGGGTCCGCATGGCGGGGATGACGTTGACGCTCTCGCCGTGAAGCAGCTCGCCGAGCTCGTCCTCGCGCGTGGGCCCGCCGAAGCTGGCGACGCTCACGTCGACACCGGCACCGGAGTAGGCCGAGGCGAGGGCGGCCACACAGCGCGTCTTGCCGGAGCCGCCGGCGCCGACGATGGCGATGGCGCTGTCCTTGGGCAGCGTGTGCGGCATCGGCAGCGCGGCCACCAGGGCTCGGCGGATCTCATCGGCCAGTTCTCCCTCAGCGGTGGCCGGGCCGCGCCGAGAGAGGGCGCCGGCGACCAGGGCGGCCGCCCGGTGCGAGCTGATGCCGGCGCGCGTCAGCCGCCGCTCCAGGTCGGCCTCGCGGCGGCGCTGCTCTTGCCGCCGCTGTGCCTCCGCGTCGACGGCCGGAGTCGGCGGCGCGGCGGGCTGAGATTTGACCGCCGGTGTCGGATTCGGTGCCGGGACGGCGGGCGACGGAGCCGGGGCGGCGGCTGGGGGCTGGATCTGCGGCTGGGGTTGCCCGGGGATCGGCGGCTGGGCCTGCCCGGGGATCGGCGGCGCACCGGGGAACGCCCGCGCCTGGAGCTCCAGGTTGCGTCGCTCGTTGGCTGCCGCGGTGGCCTCCAGCGCGGCGCGCAGCATCCGCTCGGCGGCGGGCAGCAATCCGCTGCGGCGGCGGGCTCCGTAGCCGGGGGCGGTGGGCCAGCCCGGGTTGGGCGTACCGGCGGGCGACGGCCAGGTTGGGCTTTCCGGAGCCGGCGGTGTGGGCGCGGGGGATCCGGGTGCGGCGCCGTACGGTGCCGGAGGCGTGGCGGGATATGGCGCTGCCGGCGGACCCTGAGGGGGCTGGGCCGGCGACGGCTCGGACTGCGAGGGCTCTGGTTGCGGGGCCGGCGGGGGAGCGAACGGCGGCGGTGCCGCGGACGCGGCCGGCGGGGCGGGCGGCCGCCACACCGAGGACCCGTTTGGCATCTGAGCCTCGGCGGCGAACGCCATCCACGGCGCTTTGGGGTCCGGGGCCAGCTCGTCCGGGGGTGGCTGGAGACGAGACCGGGGGGTGGCGGTGGGTCGCGGCGACGGCGCGGTCTCCGCTGCGGGTTCCGGCGTCGGCTCGGGGCTGACGGCGGGGGCGGGTTCCGGCGGCTCGCGGCGAACCGCCGGCGGGGGCGTCGGCTCGGTGTGCTCGATGTCGGCCAGGTCGATCACCTGCTGGAGGGTCGGCGGCGGCGTCTCTGCTGGTGGCGTCTCCGGATCCTCGCCGAGCTCGTCGAAGGCGATGAACAGCGGCGGCGCGGCGGATGGCGCCGGCCGAGACGGGGGCCCCGGGGCAGGCACGTCGTCGGCCGCGAATGTCGCCTCCTCCAGGCGGGCTGCAAACGAGGCCTCGTCCAGGAACGATGAGGCGGGGCGGGGCGGGTGCGCCGCGGTGGAGGGCGGCGGTGCGGCGGCCTCCGGGGCCGGTGGGGGCGGCGGTACCTCGGCTCGCGCCGGAGGGGGCGGCGGTACCTCGGCCCGCGCCGGCGGGGGTGGGTCGACCGCCCGGGCCGGGGGGGTCACAGCCTCCGGCTCCGCACGTTCGTCGTCGACGTCGTCCTCGTCGTACTCCGCGTACTCCCCGTATTCCTCGTCGTCCTCGTCGAAGTCGTCGTCGTAGACGCTCAGCCGCGGAGCCGCTTGGGCGTCGATCTCGACGCAGCGCTGGGCGAAGAAGCCGCCGATTCCCCCGGTGAGGCCCTCGCGCTCGCGCAGGATGATGGCGTCGGGCCCCAGCTCGGCCCGGATGCGCGGGATGAGCTCCTCAACGGTGCGGCCGCGGTACGTGCGCACGCCATTGCGGTCGGCGGGGTCGCGGTGACCGGGCGCGCGGGAGGGGGCGGACTCATCGGTCACGCGCTGATCACTCCAATCGTCTCAATGCTGATGCCGGGCGAGATCTCGTTGTAGGAGCAGACCGACAGGTGGGGCACGGCGGCCTCCACCAGCCGGCGCAGGTGGCGACGCACGCGCGCCGAGCAGAGAAGCACCGGGCGCGCACCCCCCAGGGCGGCGGCATGGTCAGACTGGGAGCGCACCGCGCCGAGCAGCGCCTGGGCACGGGCCGGCTCCAGTGCCAGGTACTCGCCGTCGGTCGTCTGAGTGATCGACGTGGCCACTTCCTGTTCAATCGCCGGATCGAGGGTTATCGCGCGCAGAGTATGGTCGGCACCAACGTGGGGCGCCGTGATCGCGCGCCCCAGCGCCTGCCGTGCGTACTCGGCGAGGAGCCCGGTGTCACGCGTGATCCGCGCCTTGTCACCCACTGCTTCGACGATAGCGCCCAGATCCCTGATCGACACACCCTCTGACAACAAGGTTTGCAGCACGCGCTGGATCTCTCCGACCGACAGGATGTCCGGCACCACCTCGTTGACAACGGCCTCGTTGGACTCCTTCAGCTGGTCGAGCAGCTGCCGCACATCCTGGCGGGTGAGCAGCTGGGCGGCATGATTGCGGATCGTCTCGGTGAGGTGCGTCACTATCACCGACTCAGCATCGACGACGGTGTAGCCGAGCGCCTCGGCCTCCGAGTGCTGGGCGTCGGCGATCCACACCGCCGGCAGTCCGAAGGCGGGCTCGGTGGTGGGAATGCCGGAGAGGTTGCCGACCGCGTCCCCGGGGTCCATCGCCAGCTTGTGTCCGGCCATGACCCGGCCGCGGGCCACCTCGGTGCCCCGCACCTTGCAGACGTACTCATGCGAGTCCAGGTCGATCTCGTCATGGATCCGAACCGGCGGGATCACCATGCCGAGCTCGCCGGCGATCTGGCGACGGATGAGCGAGATGCGGCGGACGAGCGAGCCGCCGGATCCGCGGTCGACGAGGGGCACCAGGCCAAAGCCGATGCCGAGCTCCAGCGGATCGAGCGGGAGCTCCTTCATGACCTCGTCGCGCGGCGCCACCTTCGGCTCGGAGTCGGCGGCGGCGGGAAGGGCCGCGGCGGCCGGCTTGGCCGTGAACGCTTCGATGCCCTGTTTGCGCAGCGCCCAGCCGATCGCGAACAGGATCCCGCCCACCAGCAGGAACGGCACCTTGGGCAAACCGGGCACGGCGGCGAAGGCGATGATCGCGCCGCCGGCGACCAGCGGCGCCTTCTTCTGGCCCAGGATCTGTGTGGCGAGTTCCGTGCCGAGGTCGCTGCGGGACCCGGAGCGGGTGACGATGATGCCGGTCGCCACCGAGATGAGCAGCGCCGGGATCTGGGCGGCGAGGCCGTCGCCCACCGTCAGCAGCGAGTAGTGATGGGTGGCCGTCGTGAAACCCTGGTGGTGCTGGAGCATCCCCACCACGATGCCGCCGATCAGATTGATGACGGTGATGACGACCGCCGCCATCGCATCGCCCTTGACGAACTTCGACGCACCGTCCATGGCACCGTAGAAGTCGGCCTCGCGCGCGATCTCGCGGCGCCGCTCGCGAGCCTGCTCGTCGGTGATCAGCCCGGCGTTCAGATCGGCGTCGATCGACATCTGCTTGCCGGGCATGGCATCGAGGGTGAACCGCGCCGACACCTCGGCGACGCGGCCGGCGCCATTCGTCACCACGATGAACTGAATGACGACGAGGATGAGGAAGATGACCAGGCCGATGATGACGTTGCCGCTGACGACGAACTGACCGAAGTCGCGCACGACACTGCCGGCATCGCCCTTGGTGAGGATCAGACGCGTGACCGACACGTTGATGGCGAGCCGGAACATGGTCGTCAGCAGCAGCAGTGTGGGGAAGGCGGAGAAGTCAAGCGCCTTGTTGATGTACATCGTGGCCACCACCACCGCGAGCGCCCCGCTGATGTTCAACGTGATCATCAGATCGAGCAGCATCGACGGCAGGGGGATCACGAGCATCGTGACCACCAGGACGACGCCCACCGCCGCCAGCAGGTCGGTGTGGGCCAGCAGCTTGCGAATCGTGCGCTCACTCATGCGGCAAGCCTCCTGCGGCCGGCCATCTTGTAGACGAAGGCGAGGACCTGAGCGACCGCGGCGTACAGCTCGGCCGGGATCATCTGGTCAAGCTCCACCATCGCGTGCAGCGCCCGGGCCAGAGGTGGGTCGGGGACGATGGGGATGTTGTTCTCGGTGGCGATCCGGCGGATCTGGGCGGCGATGACGTTCTTGCCCTTGGCCACCACGATCGGCGCCGGGCGGCTGCCGTCGTAGCGGAGCGCGACCGCGTAGTGCGTGGGGTTGGTGACCACGACATCGGCCGTGGGGACGGCCGCCATCATCCGGGCGCGGGCGGCCTGCATCTGCCGGCGGCGGATGGCGGCGCGCACCTCCGGCGGAGCCTCGGTCGTCTTGGCCTCGTCCTTGACCTCCTGCTTGGTCATCTTCAGCGACTTGGCGTGCTTGCGGCGCGCATGGACGAGGTCGATGACCGCGATCAGGAAGTAGACGATGACCACCCGCTCGATGATCGAGGTGGCATTGGACTTCAGCAGGCTGCCCAGCGCCATCGGCGAGGTGCCGACGTTGGCGGTCAGGGTCGTGATCTGGGGGATGAGGCTCATCGCCACCACTCCGCCGACGACGGCGACCTTGGCCAGCACCTTGCCGAACTGAAAGCCGACCTGCTTGCCGAACACGTTCTTGAAGCCGGCCATCGGGTTCAGGCGCCGGAAGTCCGGCTTGAGCGCATGCGGCGTGGGCCGCAGGCCGATCTGGGCGACGTTGGCGATGATCCCGCCGGCCAGGCAGATCCCCGCGATGGGGGCGACCGTCGTCTCCATCACGTGGATGAGCAGGGACAGCAATCCGTGCAGGCCCGCTCCGGAGGTGACCGTGTGCGGTTTGGCGATCATGCCGAAGGCCACCTGCATGGCCCCGGCGGCGCCGGAGAGGATCTTGGGGCCGATGAACATCATCGACACCAGTCCGGCCAGGAGCACGACGACCGAGTTGACCTCGGTGCTCTTGGCGACCTGCCCCTTCTTGCGCGCCTCGCCCTTGCGCTTGGCGGTCGGTTTCTCTGTTCTGTCGTCGGCGGCCATGTCAGATGGTGTGCAGTGCGCCGAGCACCGCGGAGGAGATCTGAGTGCTCATGAAGCCGGAGATGAACGGCAGTGAGGCGGCCACCACCAGCATCGCCACACCGACCTTCAGGGCGAAGCCGACGCCGAACACGTTGAGCTGGGGGACGACCTTGGACACCATGCCGAACGCGACGTCGGTGACCATCATCGCCAGCAGGACCGGCGCGGCCACCTCGACGGCGGCGACGAAGATGGAGCCGAACGCCTGCACGACTCCGCTGGTCAGGCTGGCGATGGGCGCGCTCTTGGTGAGGGGCACGAGGTCGAACGTCCGGGCCAGCCCGCGCAAGACCCAGGCGTCGCCGCCGATGGCGATGAACATCGCCATGCCCATCATGCTGTAGATGTTGGTCAGCGCGCCCCCCTGGTTGCCGTTGATCGGATCGACGACCGAGCCGAACGAGAACCCGGCGAGCATGTCGGTCAGCGAGCCGGCGGCCTCCACGGCGCTCAGCACGGCGCCGACGGCGAACGCAAATGCCAACCCAACGAGGACCTGCTCGACGATCAATCCGGTCACCGCCAGGGGATCGGTGGGAATCTGCTGTCCGCGCACCGCGATCGGCGTCAGGCCGATGGCCAGGCCCACGGCGACCACCGTCTTGACCTTGGCGGGCAGCATCTTTGAGGAGAACAGCGGCGCCAGTACAAACAGCGGGCTGACCCTCGCCAGCACGAGGAAGAACCCGGTGACCTTGTCGCCGCCGATCGCGTGGACGAGCGTTGGGAGCGTGGCCTGACCCATCAGTTGATGAGCTGCGGAATCGACATGAACAGGTTCTGGGCGTAGTTGACCAGTTGGTCGAGCATCCACGGCCCCAGGATCACGATCAGCGCGGCGAGCGCGATGATCTTGGGGATGAAGGAGAGGCTCTGCTCCTGGATCGACGTCACCGCCTGGAAGATGCTCACCACCAGGCCGACCACCAGTCCGACGAGCATCATCGGCCCGCCGACCTCGATCGCGAGTGTCATGGCCTGGGTGGCGAGACTGACGACTGTGTCCTGATTCATGGCAGCGTTGCGGGTGGGAGAGGGAGTGTCAGTGGAAGCTGGCGACCAGCGAGCGTGTGATGAGGTCCCACCCGTCAACCAGGACGAACAGGAGGATCTTGAACGGGAGCGAGATGAACGTCGGTGGGAGCATCATCATCCCCACGCTCATCAGGGTTGACGACACGATCAGGTCGATGATCAGGAACGGCAGGAATATGAGAAAGCCGATCTGGAACGCCGTCTTGAGCTCGCTCATGATGAACGCCGGGATGAGGACGTAGGTCGGCACCTGGGCGCGCGTCTGAGGCGGCTTGATGCGGGCGAGATTGACGAACAGGCTCAGGTCGTTGGCCTGCACCTGGCGGAACATGAACTCCCGCAGCGGCTCCTCGGCGCGGGTGATCGCCGTCGACATCGTGATCTGGTGATGCTGCAGCGGCTCGTATGCATCCTGCTTGATGGCGCTGATGGTGGGCGACATGACGAACAGCGTCAGAAACAGCGCGATGCCGACGAGCACCTGGTTGGGGGGTGTCGTCGTCGTCCCCATCGCCGAGCGGATGAAGCCGAGGACGATCAGGATGCGCGTGAACCCGGTGACCGTGAACAGGATCGCCGGGATGAGCGACAGCCCGCCGATCAGGACGAGGATCTGAAGCGCGTTCGAGGAGTCGATCTTCACGAGCGCACCGTCAGGCGCCGCAGCGCCTCGAGCATCCGGTCAAGCGGCCGTTCGCCGGGCTGATAGCCGGCGCTCAGCTCCTCCGGGATCTCGATTCCGTTGGCGAGGGCCTCGGCCTCCGTGTAGGTCTTCAGCGCGGTGACGCCCTGTTCGGAGACGCCGACGAGCACGATGTCGCGCCCGGACCGGACCAGCGCCACCGAACGGTTGGGCGCCAACGGGAGGCTGGCGATCTGCGCCAGTCCGCTGCCACTGGCCTGAACCGCGTCGCGACCCTTGACGGCGCGCAGGATCCGCGCGACGGCGTAGATGATCACCACCACCACGATCAGCGCGATGATCGTGCGCAGGATCCCGGAGCCGCCGCTGCTGGCGGCGGCGTGAGCGGTGCCGGTGGGGCTCAGGTGCAGCGGCGTGTTCTCCGCCGCCGGCGTTCCGGCGGCGTCGGCCGCCTGAGCGCACAGCAGGATGAGGGCGCCGCCCAGGGCGACGCCACGTGTCAACGTTCCAGATCGCATCGAGGAGGTGACTTCGAGGGAAAGTCATCCTCTTGATCGGCCGATAACCGGTCCGGCTTTAGCCGGATGTACGACGGCTCGCCTGCGGGCCGGGCGGGCGCGCCGACGGCACAGCGGCGGGCGCGCCGACGGCAAACCGGCGGGCGCCGACGGCGGTCAGCCGGCGAGGCACCGAGGCCTCGCCGGCCGGTCACCGCCGGTCAGGGCACTGCAGGCCGGCCGCTCAGGCGAGCGCCTTGCCGACCGCCTCCAGAAGGCGGTCCGGCTGGAACGGCTTGACGACGAAGTCCTTGGCGCCGAGCTTGATCGACTCGATGACCTTTGATTCCTGCCCCAGCGCCGAGCACATGAGCACCCGGGCTGAGGGGTCGATCGTCATGATCTCGGCCAGCGCCTCCAGCCCGGTCTTCTCCGGCATGGTGATGTCAAGCATCGTCAGCTCCGGCTTGAGCTCGCGGAAACGGTCGATCGCCTCCACACCGTTTCCGGCCTCGCCGATCACCTCATGGCCACCGGAGGCGAGCGCGTCGCTCACTACCTTGCGCATGAAAGCGGCGTCGTCGACTACGAGTACACGGGCCATCAGATAACTGCTCCTTCTGGTTGAGGTGATGTGGGGGGTGCCGGATCGGCGTTGTCGGCGACAGCCGGACGCCCGCCGACCGAATCGCACTGGAACGCCCATTCGCCCTCGTCGGTGACGATCAGGCGACCCTGGGCGAACCGCACGCCGTTCACAAACAGGTCGATCGGCGCCTCGGCCTCCTGGTTGAGCTCCACGACGGAGCCGAGGGGAAGCCGCAGCGCGTGGGCGAGCGGCAGCTGGGTGCGGCCCAGTTCGGCCCACACGCGCAGCCGGATATCGGACAGGGCGTCCTCCAAGCCGGTGATCTCGTCGTCGGTGCGCGTGTCCAGTCCCTCGCCGGCCCCGGCCTCGGCCGAGGGCTCGTCGAACTCGTCGAGGGCGCGCGCCATGCGGACGACGAACGCCGCCGGCACGAGCTGGATGAGCCGGCAGGCCTCACCGGCGACGACAAAGGTGGTGGAGGTGGCGTGGGGGGAGGTGCCGTAGATATCCGGCGCGGTCGCCGGATCCTCCAGGGTGCGGATGTCAGGCGGCGAGATCTCGATCTCCTGGCCGAGCACGACGCCAATGGCGCTGGCGGCGGCCGCCATCATCTGGTTGGAGGCCTCGCCCACGGCCGAGAGCTCAAGCTCGGAGAGCTCCGCGTCCGCGCCGTCCTCCGGCGCCGGCATCCCCATGGCCTGGGCCAGCTTGCGCACGCCGGCGGCCGACAGGACAAAGATGTTGGCCCCAGTGACGCCGTCCACGTAGGACACGCTGGCCGCGACGGAACCGGCGGTCACGCCGGAGAACGGGGAGGCTCCGTCCTGCAGGACCGACACCTCGCCGCGCTCGACGCTGCCCGGCGCAAACATCTCCAGCACCTGGGCGATCGCCTCGGCCGTGGAGGCGCCGAGGCGCAGCAGCGCATCGCGCTGACCCATGTCGGTGGCGCTCATCGCGTGTGCCCCTCCCCTCCGCAGATCTGCACCGCGCGGCGGGGACCGTGGGAGCCGGGCTGGGCGCGGGCGAGTTTCACGTTCTCGGCAAACAGCATCACGCCATCATCGGCAGGCGCGCCGAACTTGATGACGCTTCCGGGAGCAAGTCCGAGGATGTCGCGCACCGGCATGTCGATCGCGGCGACCTCGGCGCGCAGCCGGACCGGGACCGCCGACATGGCCCGGTGCATGGGGGAGGCGTCGAGCTCCCCGGCCTGGGGGCCGTCGGCGCGGCCGGAGATGGCCTGCACCACCGGCTCGATCGCCACCCACGGGATGAGCAGGCCGAGCGCAAACGACTGCTTGGCGATGCGGGCCTCAAGGAGGATCGTGAACGTCGGCTCCGACACCGACGCGACCTGGCTGGCGTCGTGGACCTCGATGTCGCCGGCGCTCAGGGTGACGCCGCCCAGTTCGTGCCACACCAGCGAGAGGGGGTTGATGAGCGATTCGAACAGGCGCCGGGTGAGGCTCCAGTCGATCTCGCTCAGTCGCCGCTCGCGCGGTGGGCGGTCCGGAGAGCCTCCGAGCAGACACTCCAGGGCGGTGAGCACAAACGGCTGCTCGGCCGTCATCAGCATGCGCGTGCCGATCGGCTCCACCTCCAGCAGCACCGACAGCGAGTTGCTCGGAACCTGGGTTTGGGCCGCCGCCCAGGTCAGCTGCGCGGTGTTGAGCAGCTCCAGTTCGACCGGGCAGCGCAGCTCGGTGGAAAGCCGCGTCACCGCGGTCTGGCAGAAGGTCTCCATGCCGCGGGAGATGCGCCGCTGATGGTCGGCGGAGAACTTGGTGGGACGGCTGAAGTCCACGGTCCGCAGGCGATGGCTGCGCCGCTGCGTCCGCTGCCCGCCCGCCTCTGGGAGCTGGCCCTGCTTGGCGGCGTCCACGAGGGCGGCGATCCGGTCCGGGGTGAGGATCTCGCTCATGACATCGCTCCGGCCGACCGTGCGGCGGCTGCGGCGGTTGCGCCGGCGCCGGCCCGCGCCGCGCGGGACCCGCGGCTCCGTCGCCGCCCGTCAAGCAGCGTCACCGGCGACTGACCGGCGGCGCGCACGGTCACCGTTCCCTCACCGACATGGACGCGGATCGTGCGGCCCTGGCGGCCGCCGGTCTGCGCCGCCCGGAGGGTGACGCGGGCGGCGCGCAGGGCGGCGCGGACCGCCTCATCGTTGCGGGTGCCGATGTCCATGCCACCGGTGACCTCGAACATGCTCGCGCCGCCCGCGATCGCGGCCTCCATCCGGCGCTTGACCGCCCCGGCCGCGCCCATCCGTCCGATGAGCTCCGGCACCGCCAGGTCGGCGAACTTCCCGGTCTCGGCTCCGGGGTGGCTCTCCGGCAGCACGATGTGGGCCAGGCCGGCCACACCGGCGGTTCGGTCCACGATGGCCAGTCCGATGCAGGAGCCGAGCCCCAGGGCCATCAGTTCGTCGGTTGGGTTGGTGGAAACGACCATTTCGCCCATGCGTACCCCTGCCATGGTCAGGCCGGAGGTCCGGCCAGCCCAAGCGGAGCCAGAAGGTCGGAGATCTGCCCAGCGGTGGGCAGGAGCAGGAACGAGATCGAGCAGGACTCCCCGGACACGTCAAGCTCGGAATCGAGCACCAGCGCCAGGTCGTCGCCGCCGGAGGTGCCGACGAGCAGGGTGGAGACGATCGCCCCCAGCATGTCGGTGTGCAGCTGTGGCGGGGCCGGCTCCATCTCCAGGCCCGTCATCGCGCCCAGCCCATTGAGATATGAGGTGGCGAGGATGTTGCCGATCTCGCGCAGCGCCGAATCGCCCACCTCGGTATGGGCGTCGACGCCGAGCAGCACGCACAACCTCTCGGCGTGCGCGTACGGGATGAGGAGCAGCACGACGCCGTCGATGTCGCCCTGGATCGGCACCACGACGCCGGCAACGTGGCGCTCCGGCTCGCCGCACGCCTCAACGGCATCGGCCGGCGCGAGCGCCAGCGCGCGCGGGACGTCGATCTCCACCTCGCGGCCGAGCATCTGCGACAGCGCGGTGGCCGCCGTGCCGGATGCGATGTTCGCCAGTTCACGCAGCGCGTCGAGCTGGATGTCGGAGAGGGGCGGGGTCACGGTTTCTCCTGGTGCTTGATGGTGGGTCATGCCGCCGCCCGTCCGAGTGCGGTGGCGGGGAGGGGGTCGGACGCTGATCCGGCGCCGAGTCCGCGGCCGCGGGGGCCCCGCGTCGCCGCCGCCAGCGCATCACAGTCGACGATGAGTGCGATCCGGCCGTCGGCCAGCGCGGCGCCGCCGGAGACGGGCTCGCCGCTGGAGACGACCGGCGGCAGCGGGCGGGTGACGAGCTCGCGCTGGCCGATGAGGTCATCGACGGTCACGGCCAGGCGCTGCTCCTGGGCACGGACGATGACGACGAATTCATGCTCGGTGTGCGACTGGCGACCGAAGACGTCCGCTCCCTCCAGCAGCTGGAGGACGCCGTCGTCCAGGACGAGCATGCGCCGGCCGGCGACCGACCGCACGGTCTGCTCGGAGAGGCGCAGCGTGCGCTCGACGCGCTCCAGCGGGATGGCGTACGGACCGCCGGCGACGTCGACGTGAAGCGCCGAGACGATCGCCAGCGTCAGCGGCAGGCGGATCTGGGCCGTCGTGCCCTGGCCCTGCACGGAGTCCAGCAGCACCTCGCCGCCCAGTTCCCGGATCTTCGCGCGGACGGCGTCCATGCCGACGCCTCGGCCGGAGATGTCGCTGGTCGCCTCGGCCGTCGAGAATCCGGGCGCGAACAGCAGCTCGATCGCCGCCTTCATCGTGATGTCGGCCGCCGCCTGGGCGTCGATCAGTCCGGAGGACAGCGCCTTGCGCGCCACCGCCTCCGGGTTGATGCCGCGGCCGTCGTCGCGGACCTCGATGACGACGCTGCCGCCGGCGTGACGCGCGGAGATCTCAAGCGTGCCCACCGCCGGCTTGCCGGCAGCGACGCGCTCCGGCACGGGCTCCAGCCCGTGGTCCAGGGAGTTGCGCACGAGGTGCACCAGCGGATCGCCCAGCGCGTCGACCACCGTGCGGTCAAGCTCGGTCTCCGATCCCACCAGATCAAGCCGGACCTCCTTGCCCAGCTTTGTCGAGAGGTCGCGGACGAGGCGCGGGAAGCGCAGGAAGACGACGTCGACGGGGATCATCCGGACCTGCATGACCATCGACTGCAGGGCCTGAGAGCTGCGGGTGAGCTCCTGCATCGCCTGCTGCAGGCCGGGAACGTCGAGCTTGGCGGTCAGCGCTTCAACCGCGGTGCGATGGATGACGAGCTCGCCCATCGAGTGCATGAGCGCATCGAGGCGCTCGGCGTCGACGCGCACGGTGCGGGTCCCCGGCGTCTTGACGGGCGACGCGGCGGCCTTCGGTATCGCCTCCGGGTCGGAGGTCGCCTGCGCTTCGGCCTCCGGCTCCGGAGCGGGATCCGGGACCGCGTGCGGAGCGGCCACCTCGCCGATCTCGACGCCGACGACATCGGAGACGAAGCCGACCGTCTTGGCGACCGCCTCCTCCTCATGCTCGGAGGTGATCCACGCCTCGATGCGCTTGCCGGAGAACTGCTCCACGTCCTCCGGGATGCCGCCGATGACCTCGCCATGCTCGCTGAGCGCGGCGAACACCATGTGGGCGCGTACCGCGGGCATCAGCACCCGTTCGTCGAGCAGGACGACGACATGCAGGACCCGCTCGCCGGCGGCGGTGGCCGCCACCAGGTCAGGGATGGCCGCACCGCCGGCGCGCTGGAGTTCCTGCTCGCTGGTGCGAGCCCGAACCAGGCCGTGCAGCAGTTCGATGAGCGGTGCCGGGTCAAGCGTCTCCTCGCCGCTGGCCTCGATGCCGTCCACCGTCGAGGACAGGGCATCCAGGCACGCCAGGACGGTGTCGATCGCCTCCGGGGGCAGGCCCTCCGTGCGCTGGCGCAGCAGCTCGAAGACGTCCTCCATCTCATGCGTCAGCGTGGCGATCTGGGCGAAGCCCATCGTCGCGCTCATGCCCTTGAGCGAGTGGGCGATGCGGAAGATCTCATCGACGGTCTCGCGGTCGCGCGGGTTCTCCTCCAGACGGACGATCGTCAGGTTCAGCTCCTGGAGGTGCTCCCGCGCCTCGGCCAGGAACATCGGCATGTATTCGGAGGTGTCCATCACGCTTTCCTGTAGATGAAGGGGTGGGCCATCTGGAGGCCGAGGTCACGAGGACGCGAGACCCGCTCGGTCGCGCCCACAACGAGGTAGCCGCCGGGACGGAGCGTCTGCGCCAGGCGGGCGTGGAGCTCATCTCGGATCGGCTCGGCGAAGTAGATGACGGTGTTTCGGCAGAGGATGAGGTCCTGGCTGGCCGGACGGGGGCGCAGCCGCAGCAGGTCTCCCAGCTCGAAGGTGGTCATCCGCCGGAGCTCATCGTGCGCCCGCCAGCCGCCGGGCACCCGCTCAAACCCGCGCTCCATCTCCCGCACGTCGACGCCGCGCGCGTCCTCGTCGCTGAACACCGCGCTTCGTGCCCGCTCGATCATGCGCTTGTCGATATCGGTTCCGATGATCCGCGTCCGGGCGGCGGGGATCGCCTGCCGGCATACGGCGGCGAGCGTGAACGCCTCGGCGCCGTAGGAGCAACCCGCGCTCCAGGCCCGCACCTGACCGGCATCGGCCAGCTCCTGCAGGATCCCGTCCTGCAGGCGCGCCCACTGCTCCGGGTGGCGCCACAGCTGCGAGACGTTGATGGTCACCCGGTCGAGCAGCGCGTCAAGCTCGGTGCTGTCGCGGCGCAGCGCATCCAGAGAGTCCGTGAGCCGGGCGATGCCCTTGCGCTCAAGGAACGAGCGCAGGCGGCGCTCCATCTGGGGGCGCTTGTACTGCCCCAGGTCGACTCCGCAGATCTGGCGCAGCCCTTCGCAGAAGGCGACGTAGTCGTCGCGCACGAGCTCGGTCGCGCTCATCAGCTCACCTCCGCGGCGATCGCGGCGGCCATCTGGTCAAGCGGGACCACGTCGTCGGCGAGGTCGGCCTCGACCACGGCCCGCGGCATGCCATACACCGTGCAGGTGCTCTCGGCTTCGGCGATGATGCGTCCGCCCCGGCGCCTGACCTCCCGGGCGCCGCGCAGGCCATCGTTGCCCATTCCGGTGAGGACGACGAGCGTCAGGCGCTCGCCCCATGCGGCGGCGGCGTCCTCGATCAGTAGATCGGCGCGGGGCCGCAGGCCGCCGAGCGGTTCCTCGTCGCTGAGCAGCATCAGGCCGTCGGGCGACAGGCGCAGATGACGGCCTCCGGGCGCGACGAGCGCGACACCGGGCTCCAAGCTCTCGCCGCCCGCGGCCTCGCGCACCTCTAGGGCGCTGGAGCGATTCAGGCGAGCCGCCAGCGAGGCGGTGAAGCCTGCCGGCATGTGCTGAACGATCATCGTGCCGAGCCCCAGCGGCGACGGCAGCCCGGGGATGAGCGCCGCCAGTGCCCGTGGCCCTCCGGTGGAGGTGGCGATGACCAGGGCCCGCGACAGGCCGGTGCGCGCCGGGCGGGGGCGGCGGAGCGGCGGCGCGCTGGTGGGGTCGGCGGAGGGGGGGCCTTCGGTGGCCGCCGGAGCGTCGGCGCCGTTTCGCGGCGTTCGCTCGCGGCGCCACGGGGCCGGGCGGCGCGTCCGCGTGGCCAGCGTGATCTTGCCCAGCAGGTTCTGCTGAAACGCCTCCACCTCGTCGGTGCCGTTGGGCTTGGGCACGAGCTCGAACGCGCCCTCGGCGAGCGCGTCGACGGCCCGTGCGCCGTGGGCGGGGGAGAAGGCCGAGACGACGACCACCGGGATCTGCGGGCCCCCGCGCTGGCGCAGTTCGCGCAGCACGTCGATGCCGCCGAGCCCGGGCATCGCCAGGTCAAGCGTCATCGCATCCGGCCGCTCCCGCTCGCACAGGGCGAGCGCCTCGTCACCGTCCTTGGCCGCCCCCACCACCTCCAGGCCGCCGCGCGTGAGCACGTTGGAGACGATCCGCCGCATCAGGGCGCTGTCGTCGGCCACGACGATCCGGGGCTTGGTGGCAGTCAGGCTCATGATGGGCGCACAAGGCGGCTCGCCGGACGGCGGCGTCAGGCGGCGGCCGCCGCCAGGTCCGCGCCGTCGGAGAAGATGGCGCCAAGGGTGAGCAGCACGACGAGCTTGTCGTCGATGCGCACGATCGCCTCGATCATCGTCGAGTCCGCCCCCGGAGCCTCCTCGATCTGCTGTGCCGACACGGTGAGCACCTCCTCGACGGTGTCGACGATGACACCGGCCGTCTCGGTGCCGGTCTCGACGATCACGATCTTGGACTGCTCGGTGAGCTCGGAGCTGAGTCCCAAGCGAGCCGCCACGTCATAGACGGGGACGATGCGTCCGCGCAGGCTGATGACCCCGCGGACCCAGTCGGTGCGGGACGCGACCGAGCGGGGCTCGGAGTACCGGATGATCTCGTTGACCGCCTGGATGGGGAGGGCGTAATGCTCGGCTCCCAGGGTGAACACCACCAACTGCTGGTGATCGTCTTGCTGTGACATCGTGTCCTGCTCCTTGTCTGGACGAACGAGCCGGTTGCCGCTGTCGGCAGTCAGGCCTTCTGACGAGATAGTCGGCGCGTGGCCCGCCAGCTTGAGAACTGGGCGCTGTGGCTAGCCGGCGATCGGCTCAGGTGCCGGCACGGCCGGCACGGCCGGCACGACCGGCTCGGCCTCCACGGCGGTCACCGGCTCTGCGCCGGGAGCGGCGTTCAGCACCTGCGTGAGCCGCAGACCGAACTGCTCGTCGATGACGACGACCTCGCCGCGGGCGATCGGCGTGCCGTTGACCAGCAGGTCCACGGGCTCGCCCGCCATCCGGTCAAGCGGCACCACCGACCCCTCGCGCAGCTCCAGCGTCTCGCCGACCGACATCCGGGCGCGGCCGATCTCGACGCTGAGGTCGACGGGCACGGCACTCAGGCGTCTCAGGTCAGTGAACGTACCGCGCGCGGGAGTGTCGCTGTCCTCGGCGGTGAGCGGTTCGAAGTCAACGTCGTGGCTCATGTCGGCACCTCTCACTGGACCGCGAGGTCGGTGAACAGGATGGAGTCCACCTTCACGTCGGTCTGGGTCTTGATCTGGTTGAGGATCTGCTGCTGCAGGTGGGCCCGGCCGGATGCCGACAGGAGCGTCTGTGAGCTCTCGTCGGTGACGAGGTTGGTGATGATGGCCCGGATCGCGGGCTCCTCCGGAAGGGTCCCAATCCCCGCCGGCGTCGTCGTCACCCCGGCCGAGGTGGCGCCGTCGCTCTGGCCCGGCGCCAGCACCAGGCCGATGGTCATGGTGGCGTAGCGCCCGTCGGTCAGGTTGAACGTGAAGCCCTTGGGCAGTACGTAGATCTCGCCCGCGATCTTCGGCTTCGCCACCGCCTTCTTGGGCAGCAGCATCGTCTTGGCGGCGTAACCGCCGCCGGCCACGACGATCAGCAGGAGGATGATCAGCTTCTTCTTGTCCATGTCAGCTTCAGGGGTTGGAGTCCGGATAGATGCGTTTGAGCACGATGTCGACGCGCCGGTTGCGAGCCCGGCCCGCCGGCGTCGCGTTGCTGGCCAGCGGGTGCAGGTCGGCGTACCCCGCGGCCTCCAGGCGCGGTGGGGCGACGCCGTTGGCGATCAAGAAGCGCAGGACGCTGGTGGCGCGGTCGGTCGACAGCTCCCAGTTGGAGGGGAACTGCGCGGTGTGGATCGGCTGGTTGTCGGTATTGCCCTCAACCGTGATCGGATGCGTGCGGTCGACGTTGAGCAGATGGGCGATCTCGCGCAGCAGCGGCACGCCGGCCGACTGCAACTGCGCCGAACCGGAGTCGAACAGCAGCTTGTCGGTGAGCACGCGCACGACGAGTCCGCGCTGCTCGATGACCGCCTGCACCTGGTTGCCGAAGCCGTGGCTGTGCGCGTAGGCGTTGAGCTCGCGGCGCAGCTTGACGAAGCTCGCCTGCTCCCGGTTGGCGGCCGTGCTGGTGTTGAGCGCCCGCTGAATCTGGGACGCGACCTGGGAGACGGTCTGCGTCGGTTTGGGCACGGCGGGGGTCAGCGGGACGATCGCCGGCACCTCAGCGGTCGCCGGTGTGTGGGCGCTGGTCGACTCCGACCCGGACTGCATGATCGCCTTGCCGCCGGAGAGGACCGAGCCGGAGAAGGCGGCCTTGAGCGACTGCTGCAGCGTGACGTACTTGGAGATGTTGACCGACGAGATCGAGTAGAGAACCATGAACAGCGCGAACATGAGCGTGAGCATGTCGGCGTAGGTGAGCAGCCACCGCTCCTCGTTCTCCTGCTCGCCCTCCTGTCCGCGCCGGCGGCGGGATCCGTTGCGGGCCATCAGGCGGCTTCCTTCTGCGGCATCGGAGTGACCGACGCACCGTCCTCGTCGCCGTTGCGCTCGTCCGGCGGGACGAACGAGCCGAGCTTCTCAGCGACGACCCGCGGGTTGTCGCCGGCCTGGACGGCGAGGATGCCCTCCAGGGTGAGCGTGCGCAGCTCCACCTCGGCCTTGGACAGCTGCTTGAGCCGGTTGGCGATCGGCAGGTAGATGACGTTGGCCGAGCCGACGCCCATCAGCGTGGCGATGAACGACGACGAGATGGCGGGGCCCAGGGTGGACGGTGCCGACAGGTTGGCGAGCACGTGCACCAGTCCCATGACGGTGCCGATGATGCCCATCGTCGGCGCGAACCCGCCCGCCTTCTCAAACGGGGCCACACCCTCGTGGTGGCGGGCGATCATGCCGTCGATCTCGGCCTCCAGGACCTCGCGCACCAGCTCCGGGTCAGACCCGTCGACGACGAGCTGCAGGCCCTTGCGCGTGAACTCGTCCTCGATGTCGGCCGTCTGGCTGTCAAGCGCCAGCAGGCCCTCGCGCCGGGCCTGCTCGGCGAAGCCGACAAGCTGCTGCACGCGCGCGTTGAGGTCGATCTCCGGCGGGCCAAAGACGAGCTTGTACAGCTGGGGGATGCGTTTCATCGCCGGCATGCCGCAGCTGGCCAGCGTGACGCCGCCCGTGCCGCCGATGATGATCAGCAGCGCGGGGATGTCCATGAAGGCAGCCGGACTGGTGCCGCCCATGAGGGCGCTCATGAGGATGCCGCCGGCGGCGACGGCGATTCCGATTGCGGTGGCCGGCTTCATGTCTCTTTCTTAGATCGACAATTGAGAGAAAAACTTCAAGACGGTTGATGGCCGTCGGAGACGGCATGCAGCGACTGCATCGACGACGGCCGGCGCAGCGGCGTGACCCGTCGCAGCGTCGCGCCCTCGGCGCGCAGCTCGTGACGGCGGATGAGGGCCTGGGCGAGGACCGTGGCCCGGTAGGTCTGGATCTCGTCGGCGACGCGCTGCGGCGGCTCGGCGACGACAATCTTCTGCCCGTTCATGATGGTGATCACGGTGTCCGGCGTCGCCTCGACGGTGAGGATCACGTCGGGGTTGATCTGGAATGTGTCCACCGCGTGTCCCAAGCGGTGCAGGGTGATCATGGAAGTTCTCCTGGGGAAGGTGGTGAGGGAAAGGGGGGCGCAGGGGAGCGGCACCCTCGATCTGCCGCTCCCCTGCGGGCGATGTCGTCTGCGGTGGCCGTCACCGCCTGACGTCAGCGTCCGTTACTGCGCCATCTGCACGACCGACTGGAGCATCAGCGCGGCGGTGCTGATGACCTTTGAGTTGGCCTGGTAGTCGTTCTGGGCGGTGATCATGTTCGAGAACTCCGTCGCCATGTCGACATTGGAGCTCTCCAGCTCACCGGAGATCGTGCTGCCGAGGCCGTTCGTCCCGGGTGTGCCGGTGATCGGCGTGCCGGAGGATGGGGAGGCGCTCCACAGCGACCCGCCGTTGCGGGTCAGGCCGGCGTTGTTGGGGAACGTCGCCAGCTGCAGGTAGCCCGCGGTGACGGTCTGACCGTACGTGGGGTCGGTGGCCGTCTGGTCGGTGTAGGTGACCGAGCCGTCCTGGCCGATGTTGACGTTGGTGGCGTTGGTGGGGATCTGGATGTAGGACTGGGTGGCGCTCGGCGAGTAGGTGCCGTTGCCGTTGGCGGTGGCGGCGACGCCGACGAGGTACTGGCCGCTCTGGGTGGTCAAAAACCCGGCGGAGTTCGTCGTCAGGTTGCCCGCCCGGCTGTACTGGATGGTGCCGGCCACCGGGGCCTTGGTCGGATCACCGGTGTCGACCTGGAAGAAGCCGTTGCCGTTGATGGCCACGTCAAGCGGATTGCCCGTCGTCTGCAGCGAGCCGGTGCCCATCATGTTCTCGATCGCGCCCACCTGGACGCCGAGACCGACCTGCTTGGCGTTGGAGCCGCCGTTGTAGGAGTTGGGCCCCGTGGCGCCCTGGAGCGTCTGGGAGAGCTCGTCGACGAACTGGATCGACTGGGCCTTGTAGCCGATCGTGTCGACGTTGGCCAGGTTGTTGGCGGTTGTGTCGAGCTGCGTCTGAGCCGCCTCGAGGCCGCTGATCGCGGCGTTCATGCCTCGCATCATGAGGACATCACTTCCTTTCTCGGCTTCCTCTCGGTGAGGTCCGGCCGGGGTTGAAACCGTGAGCGCCTCATGCGATCACGGCACTGTCGATGTTTGTGAACACGTGCTCGCGCATGTGCTCGGAACCCACCGCCGTGACGACGGTGTTATTGGGGACCGACACCACAAACGCGGTGTTGTCCACAAAGACCACGGCATCCCGCGCGCCCTTGCCGGCAGCGCGCGACATGCCACCCGCCAGCCGCTGGAGCGTCTGCGGGTCAAGCTGGATGCCCCTCCGGCTCACCCGCTCCAGCGCATGGCGGGAGAAGGTGGGCGCCTTGGCGCCGGCCGCTCCCGTCGTCGAGCGCGTGAGCACATCGGCAAACGACGGCCCGGTGACGGGCGCGCCGGGGCCGGTCGCGCCCGGACCGGTGACCGGGGGTGCGGCCGCCGGGCCCGGCGGGACGAGCGCGACGTTGGGGACGACTCCGCTCACGAGGCCTCCGTCACCTGGGTGAGCGGGATCCCGGTGGTGGAGCCGATCGTCAGCGTGGGGCCGGAGGAGGTGAACTGGACCTTGCTGACCGTGCCCTGGTGGGAGCCCTGGGAGTCGGTGTAGGTGACGCTGTGGCCGATGAGCGCGATCGCCTGGGTGTTGGCGGTGTCGTTGGCGCCGGTGGTGCTGGCCGTCGCCACGTTGTTCATCTGCTCCAGGCTGGAGAACTGGGCCAGCTCGCTCAGGTACTGGGTGGGATCCGACGGCGAGAGCGGATCCTGGTGCTTGAGCTGGTCCATCATCAGCTGCAGGAACTGGTTCTGGCCAAGCGCGGCGCTGCCGGCGGTGGTCATCTGCGTCCCGTTCGTGCTGAGCTGGGTGCCCGGTGTGCTGAGGGTGTTGGCGGTGTTGACGGTGGTCATGGAAGGCGTCTCCTTGGTCAGAGGGCGGTCAGGCGAGCACGTTCACCAGTGCGGCGCCGGACAGGCCGGGGCGCACGGATTCGGTCACCGCGGCCAGCGCGCTGCCGGCATCGCGGTCCTGGCTGGCGCCGCCGGAGCGGCCGGTGGCAGAAGATGTCCCTGAGCCCCGCTGGGCGCCGGGCCGGCGCTCGTTGGACGATTCGATGTCAAGGCGCAGCAGCAGCGCGCCGTTCTGCTGCAGCGATCGCCGCAGGTCGTCGCCGTGCTGGGAGAGCATCTGGGCCGCCTCCGGGTGGGCGGCGACGACGCGGGCGATCAGCCCGTCCGGCGTCTGCTGGAGATGGATCTGAATCGTGCCCAGCGACTCCGGCGACAGTTCGATCCGCGCCTGCGAGATGCTGTTCTGGGCGGCGAGCGTGACCGTCTCGGTGACCTTGGCGGCCGCCTCGGCGAGCCGGACCCCGTAGGCGAGGACCGGCGCGGGCGCCGCGGGCGCGGCCGGGGTGAATCCCGGGGCGGCGGGACCGGTGGCGGTGAGGCCGGCCGTCGCCGGGGGCGCGGATGCGGCTGCGGTGGCGGGCGCCGCCGGGGCGCTGCCGGCCGCCGGCTGATCGGTTCCGGTGCGGGGACGGTCCTGGGCGGCGCTGCCGCCGGTATCGCCCCCGGTGTTCGGTGCGGTGGCGCCGGAGAGGGCGGCCGGTGCCGGTGCTCCGAGATCGGGCGCCGTCGGCTGGGTCTGGGTCGCTGTCGTCGGCTGGGGGGTGGTGGCGCTCGCGGCGGCCGGGGCGGGGGGCACGGCGGCCGGCGCCGTCGTGGGCGGGGCCGGGGACTGACCGGCGGGAGACGCTGCCCGAGCCGCCGGGTTGCTCTGGTCCGGCTGCGGGGCGGGCGCAGTGCCGGCCGCGGTTGAGACGGAGATGACGGTGACGGGGGCGGTGTTGGTGGCAGTGGCCGAGCCGGCGTCACCCGCCGGGGTGCCGGCGTCAGTGCCCGTCGCCGCCGGGCCGGTCGCGGCCGGGCCGGCGCTGCCGGCGACGCCGGCGGACGGGGCCGCGGCGCCGCCGGCGGGCCGGGGGCTGGGGGTGGTGACCGGGGCCGGGACGGCCGAAGAGTGGGCGGCGGGAGCCTGGGCGACCGCGACGGCTCCCCGCGCGGGCGCGGGTGTGACCACCGGCCGCGTGGCCGGGGCTGAGGCGGGGGACGCGCTGGGGTCGGCGGCGGCGGTCGCCGCCGTGGCAGCACGTGGCGAGCCCGGCTTGGCCTGCG
>DASSZQ010000292.1:0-5531 GCA_035702755.1 Solirubrobacteraceae bacterium
CGACGAGGCCAAGGAGGAGCTCACCGAGATCGTCGACTTCCTCAAGACGCCGGACAAGTATCTGCGGCTCGGCGCGCGGATCCCGCGTGGCGTGCTCCTCTCCGGATCGCCGGGAACCGGCAAGACGCTGCTCGCCCGGGCGGTCGCCGGCGAGGCCGGCGTCCCGTTCTTCCAGATGTCGGCGTCGGAGTTTGTCGAGATGATCGTCGGCGTCGGCGCCTCGCGCGTGCGTGATCTGTTTCATCAGGCCAAGGAGGCGGCGCCCGCCATCATCTTCATCGACGAGCTCGATGCCATCGGCCGCTCGCGCTCGGCCGGCGGTCCCAACCTCTCCGGCGGTCACGACGAGCGCGAGCAGACCCTCAACCAGATCCTCACCGAGATGGACGGCTTCGCCCCGCGTGAGAGCGTGATCGTGCTCGGCGCCACCAACCGCCCGGAGATCCTCGACCAGGCCCTCCTGCGCCCGGGCCGCTTCGACCGCCGCGTCGCCGTCTCGCCGCCGGACCGCGCCGGACGCGAGGCGATCCTGCGCGTTCACACCCGCTCCGTGCCGCTCGCCCCGGATGTCGACCTCGGCGAGCTGGCCGCCGCCACTCCGGGCATGGTCGGCGCCGATCTCGCCAACGTCGCCAACGAGGCCGCGCTGCTCGCGGCCAAGCGCGACCATGACCGGGTCGCGCGCGAGGACCTCACCGACGCGCTGGAGCGCATCGTGCTCGGCGCCGCACGCAAGGTGATGCTGTCGGAGGAGGACCGGCGCCGGACCGCCTACCACGAGGCCGGTCACGCCATCATGGGCATGCTCACTCCGGGCGCTGATCCGGTGCGCAAGGTCTCGATCATCCCCCGCGGCCAGGCCCTGGGGGTCACGTTCTCAGCGCCGGATGCCGATCGCTTCAACTTCGACCAGCGCCACCTGATCGCCCAGATCAAGGTCGCGCTGGGAGGGCGCGTCGCCGAGGAGGTGGTGTTCGGCGACCTGACGACCGGCGCCGAGTCCGACATCCAGCAACTGACGCGCATCGCCCGGCACATGGTCGGTCGCTGGGGCATGAGCCGCGCCATCGGCCCGGTGGCGGTGCTCCCCGCCGACGGCCAGGGCCCGCTCCTCCCCGGGGCCAGCGAGACCTCGGAGCAGACGCAGCGCCTCGTCGACGAGGAGGTGCGCCGGATCGTCGAGACCGCGCATGAGGAGACGATCGAGGAGCTCTCCACTCACCGCCGCAACCTTGACTCACTCGTCGCCGAGCTGCTCGCGCATGAGACGCTCGATCAGGACGACGCCTACGCCGCCGCCGGGCTTCCCCAGAACCCGGAGACGCAGCCGGAGGACTCCCCGCCGATCGTTGAGGGCGAGCCGGCGGCGCCCATCCGCGACGAGGTGTCCGGCCCGTAACGGCTCTCCCCGGGGCCGGGTCTACAGCGGCCGTCGTCCGGCGAAGCCCGCCTCCGGCTCGTGCCAGAAGGCGATCGTGTCCTCCTCGTCGACGAGCCAGCACAGGTAGACCTCCACACCATCCCTCATGGCCGGGAAGTCGATGAGGCCGCGGTCGACGTCGCGCAGCACGATGTCAACCGCCTCCAGCTCGCCGGCCGCGCGGCTGAGCTCCACCAGCGAACGGGCCACCTCCCGTCCCGGGTAGGCGCCGCCGCTCTCTGAGTCCAGCCCGTCGATGGCGTTGATCGCGCGCGGCCCCAGCGCCACCAGGCGAGCGCGGGCGGCCCGCACCCAGCCGACCCGCTCGGCGACCCATGCGCGGGCGGCCATCGCCTGCTCCAGCGTGTAGTGGCGGCGGTGGCGCATGTGCCTCGCTGGCGCTGCGGTGCCCGCGCGCCGGGGCGTCAGTCGCCCAGGCGCGTCATCCGCGCCAGAGCCTCGTGGCATTCGACCACTCGGCGCTTGACCGGATCGCTGTCCGGCCGGTCATGCACCAGGTCCCAGGTGCGGTCGGCGATCTCCCGCGCGTTCTCCGGCGTGGCGCTCTCCCACAGACGGTCGACGAGGCGCAGCTCAAAGTTCTGGATCTGCTCGGCGGGATCGCCGGGCGGCATCTTCGGCAACGGTTCCCCCGTCGCCTCCCGCCACATCCCGGTCGCCACCAGCAGACGATTGCGCAGTTGGATCTGATCCATCGCCGAGCATCATCCTAGTGGGCGGCGGCTGGTGAACACCCGGCCCGTCGATCGCCCGAGGCCGTCAGGAGTTCGGCCCGGCCGTGAGTGCTGCCGGCGGGGTCTTGGTCGACGACGGCGATGAGTGGAAGCGCCGAACGCGGGCGGCGCCGGCTCAGACCGCCGGCAGCTCCTGTTGCGTCGACAGCAGCATGGCGAACGGATCACCGTCGCGGCCGACGCGCTCCAGCACCTCCCGGGTCTCAAAGCTCAGCCGCTCCGGGTCCCGGGCATCAAGACACGCCTGGACCTCATCCCAGCTCACCGGCGCCGACACCGTCGGCCGCTCCCGGGCCCGCACCGAGTAGACGGTCACCGTCGTCTTGTGCTCGTCGTTCTGGCTCCAGTCCACGAGCACCTTCCCCGCCCGCAGCCGCTTGGTCATCCGCGACACCACCAGCTCCGGCAGCCGCTGCTCCAGCAGCTCGGCGATCCGGCGGGCAAACGGCTTGGTCTGCTCGTAGCTGACGTCGCAGTTGAGCGGCACGTACAGCTGCATCCCCTTTGATCCTGACGACTTGGCCACACTCTGAAGCCCCAGCGCGCCGAACAGCCCCCGGAGCACGAGCGCCACCTCGGCGCACTCCACAATCGTCGCCGGCGCGCCCGGGTCGAGGTCGAAGACGAGCATCGTCGGCTGCTGCGGGCGCTCGGCGAGCGCCAGCGAGGTGTGCAGCTCGACGTCGGCGAGATTGGCCAGCCAGATGAGCGTCGCCCGGTCCTGCGCCAGCGTGTACTCGATCGAGCCCACGCGCGCTGTCTGCACCCACTCCGGCCGGTGCGACGGCGACTGCTTCTCATAGAAGTACGGGGCGTCAACGCCGTTGGGATAGCGCTTGAGCGTCAGCGGCCGGTCACGCAGGTGGGGCAGCACGGCGGGCGCCACCCGGGCGTAGTAGGCGATCAGGTCGCCCTTGGTGAACCCGGCCCCGGGAAAGAGCACCTTGTCCCAGTTGGACAGCTTCAGCCGGCGACCGTCGGTGAGCACCGCCAGCGCCCCGTCCGGCAGGCGCTCCACCTCCTCAAACAGGTCCTCCGGAGACATGCCGCCCGCCGTGCTGTCCGGCGCGGAGTCCGCGGGCGGGTCCGGCGCCGTCCCGTCGGTGTCGGACGGCGACACCGGACGTTCCCGCACCACCTCGGTCGCCGGCCTGTCCTCGCGCAGGCCCTTGTATGACGGCGCGCGCATCACCCCCTCCCCCGTCCACTCCCGGAACTCGATCTCGGCCACCACCTCCGGCTCCACAAACACGGCGTTGCGCGGGAGCTTGGGCGCGATGTCGAACGGGTTGTCCGGGCGCCGCAGCGGCGCCAGCCGCCGCGCCAGATCGGTGAGCGTGCGCTCGGTGAAGCCGGTGCCGACCCGGCCGGCATAGCGCAGGGAGCCGTCGTCCATGTACCCCATGAGCAGCGCGCCGATGCGGTCGGTGCGTCTCCCCTCCCCCGGGATCCAGCCGCACACAATCAGCTCCTGGCGCTGGGTGTTTTTGATCTTCAGCCACGCGCTGTTGCGCCGGCCGGGCTCATAGCGGGAGTCAAGGCGCTTGGCCACGATCCCCTCCAGGCCCTGCGCCTCGGTGGCGGCGCGCAGCGCCTGACCGCGTCCGGGGTGGGCGGCGGGGACGCGCCACGCCGGGCCGCCAAGCTCCAGCGCCTCAAGGCGCGCCCGCCGCTGCTCGTAGGGCAGGGCCATCAGCGAGTGCCCGTCGAGGTAGAGCAGGTCAAAGATCGCGTAGACGACCGGCGTGCTCTGGCTCAGGCGCCGGATCGCGCTGGGCGCGGTCACGTGCATCCGGCGCTGGAGGCGCTCAAAGCTCGGCCGCCCGTCTTCGCCGAAGGCGACGATCTCCCCGTCGAGCACCAGCTCGCGCATGCCGACGTCGAGCAGGATGCCGCGGACCTCTGGATAGGCGTCTGTGATCTCGTTGAGGTTGCGGCTCTCCAGGCGCAGGCGCCCGGGCTTGATGTAGGCGATGGCCCGCACCCCGTCCCACTTGACCTCAAACGACCACTTCGCCTCCGGGCGCGGCACCTCCCCGCTGGCGCCGGCCAGCATCGGCAGGATCCGCTCAGGCATCGGCGCCCGGTCCGGATCGGCCGGCGGATCCATGCGGTGGATCATCCAGTCCTTCTCGCCACCGGGCTGGCCGTGGCCGATGGGAAACAGCCCGTAGCGGCCGTTCAGCCGCTCGCCGTGGAAGGTGACCTCCACCTTCTTCTCCTCCCACTTGTGCGTCTCAAACGTCCCCCGGTCCCAGATGCGCATCGTGCCCGCCCCGTACTCGCCGGCCGGGATCTCGCCCTGGAAGTCGAGGTACTGCAGCGGGTGGTCCTCGGTGTGGACGGCGAGCCGGTTGTCCGCCGGATCCGGCGGGATGCCGTTGGGAATCGCCCATGAGGCGAGCACGCCCTCGTGCTCCAGGCGCAGGTCCCAGTGCAGCCGGGTGGCGTGATGCTCCTGGACGACGAACCGGCTCGACTGCGCCGGCTCGTCACCGGCCCCCGCCGGCTCCGGCGTGGAGGCAAAATCGCGCTTGGCCCGGTAGGTCTTGAGCTTGTCGGTGGGCACCGGCACTAGCATCGCAGCCCCGGCCCGTCGCCGGCGTGGGCCGGCGGGTGCCTGGACGGAAACCCATGCGCATCGTCACCTGGAACGTCAACTCGCTCCGCGCCCGCCTGCCCCGGGTGCTTGAGCTGCTGGAGCAGCACCGGCCGGACGTTCTGTGCCTGCAGGAGACCAAGTGCGCCACCGACGGGTTCCCGGTGACCGAGCTCGCCGCCGCCGGCTACACCTCCGTCCACCACTCCGGCGGGCGGTGGTCCGGCGTGGCGGTGCTCGCCCGCGCCGGCCTGAGCATGTCCGAACCGGTCATCGGCCTGGCCGGCGATCCCGTGCCGGACGAGGCGCGCTGGTGTGAGGCCGTCGTCGCCGGGATCCGCTTCGTCAGCGTGTACGCCCCCAACGGACGGGCCCTGGACAGCCCGGAGTTTCCGCGCAAGCTCGCCTTCCTTGACGCCGCCGTGAACCGGGTGGGCCGGCTCGCCGGCGCGCCCCTCGTCGTCGCCGGCGACATGAACATCGCCCCCGCCGACATCGACGTCTTTGACCCGGAGGCGTTCATCGGATCGACGCACGTCACCCCACAGGAGCGCTCGCGTCTGGAGGCGATGCTGGACACGGGCCTCGTCGACGCCTACCGCCGGCTGCACCCCACCGAGGTCCAGTACACGTGGTGGGACTACCGCGCCGGCAACTTCCACAAGGGCCTGGGACTGCGCATCGACCTCGCGCTGGTCAGCGCCGATCTCGCCGAGCGCCTGCACGGCTGCGGCATCGACCGCAACTACCGCAAGGG
>DASSZQ010000150.1:0-29168 GCA_035702755.1 Solirubrobacteraceae bacterium
GTATGCGTATGCGCGGGGGATCCGTTCCTCGCGGGCGATCGAGCGGGCGTGCTGGGAGGACGTCGCGTTCAAGCTGATCACCGGGATGCGCTGCCCGGATCACTCGACCGTTGCGGAGTTCCGTCGCCGGCACGAGGCTGAGATCGGCGAGCTCTTTGATGACGTGCTCGCGCTCTGCCGGGAGGCCGGGTTGGTATCGGTCGGGGTGATCGCGATCGATGGGACGAAGATCAAGGCCAGCGCGTCGATGGATCAGAACCGCGACTACCGCGAGCTGGTCGGCCAGATCCTGCGCGAGGCCGAAGACATCGACCGGGCCGAGGATGAGCTCTACGGGTCTGACCGCGGGGATGAGCTGCCCGAGGCGCTGCGCACCCCGGAGGGCCGCCGTCAAGCGCTGGCCGAGGCCAAGCAGCGGCTGGCCGACCGCACTCAGGAGGAGCGGTCGCGGAGCTGGAGGTCGATCTGGAGGCGGTGGTGCTCGCCCGTCCGGTGCTGCGCCGCGGCGGGCGGCGGGAGTGGACGCGGGTCGCGCGCAGCCAACTGGACGCGCACCGCGCCCAGCAGGCAAAGGCGATTCCGCGTGATCGTGAGGACCGGCTGCTGGACGCGCTCGGGCGGTTGGAGGAGAACCATCGCGTCGAGCTGGCCGCGCACGAGGCCTATGACCGGTGGCGCGCCACTGCCCGGGACACCAAGGGCCGGGTGCTGAAGGGCAACAGCAAACCGTTCACCGCGCCGGAGCTGCCGGAGGGAAGGATCAACCTCGTCGATCCTGACTCGCGGGTGATGCGCACCAAGGGCAGCCCGCCGCATCAGTCCTACAACGCGCAGGCCGCGGTCAACGAGCGCCAGATCATCCTCGCCGCCGAGATCACCCTTGACGCGGGCGACTTCGGACACCTCGAGCCGATGCTCGACACCGCCCTGGACCATCTGCACCGCCACGGCGTCCACCAGCCGCCTGACGCGGTCGCCGCCGACGCCGACGCCGGCTACTGGCACACCCCGCAGCTACGCGCGAGCACCGACCGCGGGATCCAAGTGCTCGTCCCTCCCGACGGAGGCAAACGCGAGGGGCCTGCGCCCCGGCTGGGAACACGGCGCCTATGACCAGATGCGCCAGACCCTCGCCACCGACACCGGGCGTGCCCGCTACGCACTGCGGAAGATCACGATCGAGCCGATCTACGGCCAGATCAAACACAACCGCGGTATCACCCAGTTCATGCGAAGAGGCAGAGCTGCAGTGCAGTCAGAGTGGCGGCTGATCACCGCCACCCACAACCTCTTGAAGCTCCACAGCCACTGGACCGCCGCCACCGCCTGAGACCGGGACGGCCGGCGACCGCCGCAGCGGCCTTCGCCACAACGCTCCGCTCCCCGGAAGCTCGCTTATTCCGCATTTTCCGACGGCCTCACGGCATTGCCATCACGGGCAAGCCTCGGCGGCGGTGATCGCATCGTCGCCGGAGCGTTTGCGCGCCTGCGCGATGGGAGGTCTCAATGCGATCGTCTGCGATCAGAGCGCCGCCGCAAGCTTGTCGCCGCAGCTCACGGCCCAACCTGATTGCATGCTCGGCGTCCCATCTGAGCGGGGTGGGGCGAGGGATCCGGGCCGTCGTGCGGCTTGTGTGCGTACCTGCGTCTGCGGATCCGGCCGTTCTGCATAGGCTCAAAGTCGGCTCCGGATCCCCACCCTCTGCGGGCTTCGGGTCCGGGTTTGACCGGCGGCGCTGGGAAGGATCTGCAATCACGGGGCGCATCCGCTGGTTCGGCGCACCACCAGGGAGGGTGCGATGACCGTCCGTCGTGCCCGCCCGTCAGGCTGATCGATGCGGGCAAGGAGGGCTGCGGCGGCGGTGGTGCCGATCTCGGCTGCTGATTGGTCGACGCTTGAGAGGGAGATGTGGCGCAGCGCCGCGAACGGCGTGTTGTCATAGCCGACGATGGAGAGCTCCTGTGGGACCGTAACGCCGGCCGCCGCAGCGGCGTCGAGAACGCCTAACGCGGATAGATCACTCGCGACGAAGATCGCCGTGGGGCGGTCCGCACGGTCGCTTAGCAGGCGCTGGGCGGCACCGTAGCCGCCCGCCTCGTCGAACCCGCCCGGTTCAACCATGACCGCTCCGGAGAGCCCGTGCCGGGTCATCGCCGCCTGATAGCCGCGGATGCGGTCGGCGCCGGCGCGCTCCTGGGTGTCTGCGATCATTGCGATCCGCTGGTGGCCAAGGCCGACCAGGTGGTCGACGACGAGCCCGGCCCCAGCACGGTCGTCGCCGACCACGCAATCCACGCGCGGTAGCTGCGGCGTGCGCGTCAGGTTCACCACCGCGGTGGAACGGGAGGCCTCGAGCAGGGCCGTGCGACTGATCTGCGCGGCGGCGCACACGAGTCCCTCCACCCGCAGTTCCAGCAGCCGCCTTAGTCCCTCCTCCTCGGCATGGGCCCGGCGCCTTCCGCTGACGATCAGCGTGGTCAGGCCGTGGCCGCTCACCGTGTCCTCAAGGGCGTCCAGCACCGCGGGCAGAAAGAGGTTGTGGAGGTCCGCCACCAGCAGCGCGACCGTGCCGGAGCGCCTGCGAACCAGCGCCCGCGCCGCCGCGTTCGGACGGTAGCCGAGCTCGTTGATCGCACTCAGCACGGCCGCCCTGCGGCCTTCGCTGACCAGCGGCGAGTCATGCAGGACGCGGGAGACCAGCGACTTGGAGACCCCGGCATGAGCAGCCACATCGCGAATGGTCGGGTTCTTCACGGCGCGGTGACCCGGGGGGCCGGGGAGGTGATGGCGAGCATGGGACAGGGTACCCGCAGCGCCTCAGGGCCCATCGTCACGGCTTGACGTAGCTCGCAGAGGGACTAGCCTTCGCTTGTGGGAACGTGCCCACCAGCCTGCTGAGTGCCCACCAAATCTGCTGAAGGATCTTTCATGACCACCGTCTTCACTCCTCCGCCCGCTCCCGGGGCGTCTGCGAAACCGGCCCACCGCCCTGAACGCGACTACAGCCTGACCGGCCGCAGCACCCAGGCGGCGCTGGACCAGGGGTTGGCGGCGGCCGAGTGGTACCACACGGAGGTTCCGCGCAAGCGCATGAAGGAGCTGATGCGCCGACGGGACTGGCCCGGCGTGCGGGATACCGTCATCTGGTTCGTCGCGCTGGCCGTCCTTGGCTACGGCGGCTTCCGGTTCTGGGGCAGCTGGGTGTGCATCCCGTTCTTTCTCGGCTACGGGGTGCTGTACGGCTCGGTGTCGGACTCACGATGGCATGAGTCTGGCCACGGGACCGCCTTCCGGACACCCTGGCTCAACGACGCGCTCTACCAGGTCGCCTCGTTCATGAACATGAAGGAGCCCACGGTGTGGCGTTGGAGCCATGCCCGCCACCACACCGACACGATCATCGTGGGCCGGGACCGTGAGATCCTCTCCATGCGTCCGCCTGATGTCGCGCGGCTGATCCTGAACGTCCTGGGCGTGCGGGATGCGTGTGATGTCGTCGTCAGCGTCCTGCGGCATGCCGCCGGGGGCATCACGGCCGAGGAGCGCACGTTCATCCCGCGCAGCGACCAGCGTCGCGTTCGCTGGGAGGCGCGCGCCTGGCTGGCCGTGTACGCGGTCGCGATCGGGCTGGCCATCGGCCTGGGCAGCCTGTTGCCGCTGATGTACGTGGGCCTGCCCTCGCTCTACGGCCGCTGGCTGGCCCACTTCTTCGCCTTCACCCAGCACGCCGGGCTGGCCGAGAACGTGCTTGACCATCGGCTGAACTCCCGCACCGTGTACATGAACCCGGTCCTGAGGTTCCTGTACTGGAACATGAACTACCACATCGAGCATCACATGTTCCCCATGGTCCCGTACCACGCACTGCCGCAGCTCCACGAGGAGTTGCGGGCCGACATGCCGGTCCCGTGCCCCAGCACGATCGCCGCCTACCGGCAGATCCTCCCCACGCTCAGACGTCAGGTCCGCGACCCGGAGTACCACCTGGTGCCCACGCTGCCCGCAACCGCCCAGCCGTTTCGCCCTGACCTGCACCGCGTCGTGATGACGGAGACCGGCTGATGTCTGAGCCGGCACGCCAGGAAACGGCCGAGACCTGGATACAGGTGTGCGCGATCGATGAGATCGAGCCTGAGGACGTGATCCGCTTCGACCATGCCGGGCAGACGTATGCCGTCTACCGCAGCGCCGGCGACACGTTTCACGCCACCGACGGCCTGTGCACCCACGAGCGGGCTCACCTCGCCGATGGACTCGTCAGCGGGGACACGATCGAGTGCCCTAAGCACAACGGCCGCTTCAACTACAAGACCGGCGAGGTCAAGCGCCGCCCGGCGTGCGTGGCTCTGAGGACCTATCCGGTCGCGGTGCGCGACGGCCGGGTGTGGCTGGCGCTCGTCTAAGCGGCGGCTAGCGTCCGCGCCAGACGGGATCGCGCTTCTGGAGGAACGCCGTCATTCCCTCCTGGGCGTCGTCAGCGCCGGCGTTCTCGGCCATCACGACCTGGCAGTGCTCATAGGCGTCGCCTTCGGCGCGGTCGATCTGCGAGTAGAAGGCGCGCTTCCCGGTGGCGACGGTGTATGCGCTGGAACGGGCAATCGCGTCGACGAGGTCGAGAACGGCCGGCTCAAGCTCGTCCGGCGGGACGACGCGGTTGACAAGCCCCCAGTCAAGCGCGGTTCTGGCATCGATCGGCTCGCCCGTCAGCAGCATCTGCATCGCCCGCTTGCGGCCGACGGCCCGCGACACCGGCACCATCGGCGTCGAGCAGAACAAGCCGATCTTGACCCCGGGGGTGGCGAAGCGGGTGCCCTCGGCGGCGACGGCAAGATCGCACGCCGCCACCAGCTGGCACCCCGCTGCCGTCGCGATGCCGTGCACCTTGGCGATCACGGGCTGAGGGAGGTCGTGAAGCATCTGCATCATCGCGGTGCAGCGGTCAAACAGCAGGCCGAAGAAGGCGTCCTCGCGCCCAATCATCTCCGACAGGTCGTGCCCGGCCGAGAACGCCTGACCGGCCCCTTCGATGACGATCGCCCGCACCGCCCGGTCGGCGGAGACGGCCTCGAGTGCCGCCAGCATCTCCTCCATCAGCTCCAGCGACAGGGCGTTTCGTCGTTCCGGGCGATTGAGCATGATCCGCGCTGCGCCACCGCCGACCGCCACCCGGAGGTTCTGATAGTCGGTGCTCGTCGCCGAGCTCACGAGGACAACGTACTCCGAGGCTGGGCGGCAGGCAAGCTCGCCGCCGGCCACGAGCGCACCGAGCCCGCGCCCGGTTCAGAGGGGCAAACGTGCACGACGGGCAGCCCCAGGGCGCTCACCTTGCGAGGGAGGTCGATCCGCAGCCACCGCGACAGCCTCCACGGGAGCGTCGACAGGATGATCTCGTCAAAGCCGCGGAGATTGACGGCATCGGCGATGGCCGCCAGGGGGTTGGCGTCCCCGACGTGGCCGGTCACCGTTTGGCCGGCAGCGGCACTGAGCGCCGTCAGCGCCGGTCCCAGCTGCCGCTCGGCGGCCTCGAGTCCCGCCACCTCCGGATCGACCACGCGATGCAGTCCGGTCGGCGTGGCGGGGATCACCAGGTGAAAGCTCACCCCGCCGTGGGCCGCGCGGTGGCGAACGGCATCCAGAAGCGGCGCTCCGGTGGAGGTCCGGTTGGCAACGAGCAGGACACGGGCGGGCATCGTCTCTCCTTGTAGCAATTGATACTTTGCCCGCTGATCATGCCCGGCGCCGGCCGGCTTCGCGATCGGAATCCGGCGTGCGGCCATAGACCCGCGTCAATGCCACCTGCGCCCCGGTCCGTGATCTGACACGGACCTTATGTCTTTGCGACCGGCCCGCAACTTCGCGCCCGCGCGCGTGTCAGGGGGTCAGCCGAGTTCCCGGAGCCGCCAATCCGGGGGGCGGGCGACCCAGACGTGTGGGGCGAATCTGGCGGTGGTCCGCCGGTGTGCTGCGTGGCAGCGCAAGCCCGTCAGCACGTCCACCGGACGCGTCTTTGGCTACGGCGACGCGCCGGCCCTATCCGGGCCCCGGCCCGCGCACCCTCTGGTGGGGATCAGCCGATGACCGGGGGCGGCCAGCGCTGACCGGCGCCGGGGGGCCCTGGACCGTCATAAATGACTCGCGCGTTGGCGGCGCGCCGCCGACTGTGGCGGCGAGTGCACGGGTGGGCCGACCACATCCGGAACCATTCTCGATTCAGGAACCGGTGACAGTCCTGAGAAGATCCGGCTAGGCTCCGTCGCCCTGATGGCCAGCGCCGACCTGCTGTTACATCCCGTCCGTCTGCGGATCGTCAAGGCCTTTCTCGGCGACCGGGCGCTGACCACGTCCCAGCTCGCCGCTGAGCTTGACGACGTTCCCACGGGCAGCCTGTACCGCCACGTGGCGCGCCTCGCCAAGGCCGGAATCCTCCAGGTCGTCGCCGAGCAGCGCATCCGCGGCGCCGTCGAGCGGACGTACACGCTTCGCCCCGTCGCCGCCCAGATGCACCCTGACGAGATCGCCGCCATGAGCACCGCCGACCACACCCACGCGTTCATGGCGTTCATCGCCGGTGCCCTGGCCGACTTCGATCGCTACGCCGCCACCAACCCGCAGGACCCCGCCCGGGACGGCGCCGGCTACCGGGTCGGCGCCGTCTGGCTCAGCGACGCCGAGTGGGCCGACTTCCTCCGCGACCTCGCGGCCGTCATCCAGCCGCGCGCCGCCAACGCCCCGGGGGACGGCCGCCGGCGGCGCATTCTCTACGGGATCGCGCTGCCCGCCCCTGAGGCGGCCTCATCAGGCCAACCGCAGACACGCCGGGCCGGCCGGGAGTGACGGCCCGGGCGGGGCTGGCGGCCCGGCCGAGGGTGGCGGCCCGGCCTGGGGT
The DNA here is from genome assembly GCA_035702755.1 of Solirubrobacteraceae bacterium. Classification (GTDB taxonomy): domain Bacteria; phylum Actinomycetota; class Thermoleophilia; order Solirubrobacterales; family Solirubrobacteraceae; genus Palsa-465. The sequence goes on from DASSZQ010000150.1 coordinate 6,888, forward strand.
GGCCGCCCTGGCCGGGGGGGGCGGCCGGGCCTGGGGTGGCGGCCCGGCCTGGGGTGGCCGCCGCCGCGGGTCACGCCCTGCCGTTGCGCTCGCGGTGCTTGCAGCCCGGCCAGCAGCACGGCCGGCGCATCCCGTCCTCCAGTTCCTCCTGCGTGCGCCGGATGCGGCGCTCCCGGGTGGTCTGCTGCTTGGCGTCCTCCACCCAGCAGATGAACTCATTGCGCGCCAGCGGCGTGATGTCCTTCCACGCGGCCAGCGCCGAGTCATTGGCGATCAGCGCCGTGCGCAGGTCGGCGGGCAGTTCATGCACCACGCCACCGGGCACTGTCTGGCTGCTCACAGCCCCATGGTAGTCAGCCCGCCTGGCTCTGGATCGACAGTGGTCCGTGGTTGGCGGGCACTCCGTCGGTCAGGAGTTGCCTGGTGTGAGGCGGTGCCGGCGGGGGCGGGGTCTGGGTCGACGACGGCGATGACGGGCGGCCCGGGGGGAGCGGAGCACCCCCGGTTTGTTCGAAATTCGGATCGCGCCGTGCGATTTCGTCTGCAAGCGGCCTAGAGCGGCAGTTGCGTTCGAGATTGTCCGCGCCGGATCCGGATTTCGAACGCCCCCGCTGTTCGGCGAGATTCTCGCCTGGTCGCGGTCGGCATCGCGCTCGCCGGGGTGCTGTTTCCGCTTACCTCCTCGTTCTGGATCCCCAGCGCTTCCGGGCTCTTGGCGAGCCGAACCTGACCCCCACCGTCCGCGGGATGGGGTCCCGCCCCCGCGGCTGGCCGCGGTCGCGATCTGCCAGATTGTCGTGCGTGGAGGTCACGCTTGAACGGCGGGCGCTGGAGGCCGCGCGCGCCATCGCCGCTACGGGCGGCGTGGCCTGTGAGCAGGCCGTGGTTGCCTACTCCGGAAGCAATGTGCTCGTTCATCTGCGCCCCGCACCGGTGGTCGCCCGGGTGATGACCGGGACCGTCGTGCTGCACGACGATCCCCAAAGATGGCTGGAGCGTGAGGTCACGGTGCTGGAGTTCCTGGCCCCCACCGGACTGGCCGTGTCCCCCAGCCCGCTGATCGCTCCCGGTCCCTACCAGCACGATGGTCTGTGGATGACCTTCGCCGAGTGGCTGCCCGGCGTGGAGCCGGCGTCGCCACCGGCCGATGCCGCTCGCCTCGGCCGGGCACTGCGGACCCTGCACGATGAGCTACGGCCGTTCGACGGCGAACTGGGGACCCTACGCGACCTGCGCGATGACATCGTCCGGCTGCTTGCGCTCCTGCGCCCCAGCCAGAGCCTTGATGCCCGGGCGATCTCCTCGCTGCACGAGCGCCTGGATGCCGCCGGTGACCTCGCTTTCAACTCGGCACTGCCCGCCCAGACCCTGCACGGCGACGCGTCGCTTCACAACCTGTTGCGGGCACCCGGCCGCCTCGTTTGGAACGACTTTGAGGACACGTTCCGCGGGCCGGTGCACTGGGATGTCGCGGGCTTCACCATGAGCCTGCGGAGCCGGGGCGCCACCCCAGCGTTCGTTCGCCGTGTCCTTGAGCACTACGGCTGGGGCGACGAGCAGGAACTGGCGCCGTTCGTTGCCGCCCACGAGGTGTATGACGCGATCTGGCGGCTGTATGACCGCCAGCGGCGGGCGGGCGCACCGGCGGGCTAGGTTGTGGCGCGGGGGCCGGCGAAGAACAGGACCTCGGCGCCCACTTCAAGGCGATGACCGAGTCCTCGGCCGAGGATGACCGTTGCGGCGCCGCTGGCGTCGGTGAACGTCCGGACCTCGTCGCGGTGCGCCCGCGCGCGCACCGCCCGCGGATGATCGGCGGGCGCGATCTCGGCCAGCGCCGGTCCTCCCCCCAGGCCCGGCGCCGCGAGCAGGACGTCGACGCCATCATCGCAGCGGTCGATCTCGGCACCCAGCTGCGCGATGAACCGCGGGCTCAGCGGAGCCATCAGGTCATCTGCCGGCAGATGGTCGTCAATCCAGCCTGCCGCAGCCGAGCTGGCGATGATGTGCCGGCCCGGAAGTCCGACGATGGCCATCGCCCGGCCCGGGGGCGGGGGGAGGATCACCAGGCGGTCCTGCCGGCCCGGGAACCGACCTCGAGCGCTCTCGCACAGCAGCGCAAGCAGAGGGTTGGCGCCCATGGCGCCGCACTCTAAACAGCGGGCTGGCCGCCCTGTCCCGGGCGTTCACGACCGGGGCCCACGCGGTACATGATCAGCTCACCGGGGACGAGCCCGCGCCGCCGGTAGAACCGGATCGCAGCGTCATTGTGGGCCATGACCGCGACCGTCAGGCTGGGGATGCCCGCACTGGTCAGCGCCGCATCGACCGCGTCGAGCAGCGCGGTCCCAACGCCCGCTCCTCGCCACTGCGGAAGCACGGCCAGGGTGTAGAGCTCGGCGTAACCGGCGCCGAGCGGGAACGTGTCATCGCTTCCTGGCTGCAGGATCGTGAACGCGTAGCCCACGCAGCCGGCGTCGGTGAGGGCCAGGTGAAGGAGAGCCCGTCCTTGGGCGAAGTGATGCTCGTAGGTGGCGGCGCGCTCCTTCCACGCTCGCTCGTCCGGCTCGGTGAGGGCAACGGCGGATACCGAGCGGTGATGGTCATGCAAGGAGAGGAAGACGGCGCGCAGCTGGGGGATGTCAGGTGCCGCGCCTTGCCGGATCTCGAAGGCCGCTCGCATGGGGCGCGAGCCTAGCGCTGGTGGCGCTCCGGCTCGGCGGGGTTCGGACTGACCTCGCGCAGGCGCCCGCTCAGGTGGCGGCGCTCGGCGTTGCTCCGCGCCAGCTTGAGCGACATCGAGGACCTCCTCGGGCCTGGCGATTGACTCAACACCCCTACGACGAGCGAGTTCGCCAAAATGGACACCCTGGGCCCGAGTTTTCGCGTCATTGTCACCGCCGCCTGCCTCGCGCTGACGCTTGCCGCCTGCGGTTCCGGCACGCGGCCCGGCCGCGCCCGTCGCGATCCGACCGATCTGAACGCCCCATCCAGCGTGGGCTCGCGGCGCGCCTCGGCCACCGTCACCTCGCCTCGGCCACCGCGGTCTGCGCCACCAACGCTGACCCCGCTGCCGGGGCCGGCCAACCTGGTGCCGTTCGGCAGATCGGTCAGACCCCGCCAGGGGGTGTGGCGGCCCGCCGGCCGGCGCGTCGCGGGACGAGCCGCTGTCTATGAGACCGAACTGGTCCCGCCGGGCGGGTCCCAGCCGGCGGGAATCGCCTGGATGGACACGCACCTGCTCGGTGCCCGCCTCTATTCCGGATCCCGGAGCCCTGGTGGCGGTCCCTACCGCTACACGGCGCCCATTCGCCCGGCGAGCGCGCGCCGCCTGGTCGCGGCCTTCAACGGCGGTTTCATGATGAGCGCGGCCGGCGGCGGCTACTACACCGAGCACCGGCTGATCGACCCGCTCCGCCGGGGAGCGGCCTCCCTGGTCATCTACGCCGGCGGCACGGTCAACATCGGAGCCTGGGGCCGCGGCCTGAGCCTGACCCCCGGGGTGGTCGCGGTCCGCCAGAACCTCGTCCCGCTGGTCGCCGCCGGTCAACCCACCCGCCGTGCCCGGAGTGCCGACTGGCAGGCGTGGGGCTCCACCTGCGGCGCGACGTCATGCGCCCGGATTGTGCCCGGCATCGAGCACCAGTGGCGGTCGGCCCTCGGCGTCACCGGCGACGGCGCGCTCGTCTACGCGCAGGGGCCCGGACTCGACCCCCTCCAACTGGCCCGTCTGCTCGTACGTGCCGGGGTGGTGCGCGGGATGCAACTCGACATCAACCCTGACTGGCCCATATTCGCCACCTACGATCCCGCGCGTCCCGGTGGCCTCGCCTCGCCGGCAAACGGACACGTGCTCACGGCCACCGTGCGGGGACCGGACACCTTCTTTGATGCGTGGTGGGCCCGGGACTTCATCACGATGTCGGCGCGGGGTTCGGCGCGCTAGATGGCCAGCGCTCCCGGCCGGCGGCGCTTCAGAGCAGATGCTCCAGGCGCCACAGGAGGCCGGGCGCGGGCAGCGGGGCGGAGGCACGCACGGCGGTGTGGCTGTGGCCGTCCTGCGGCGCGGGCAGACCCCCCGCCAGCGCGGCCTCGCCGACACGCTCGCCGGCGCGCAGATCGGTGCCGAGGGCGCGCGGGCGCAGCGTCAGGCGTTCCCGGAGGCCTCCCCAGGCGATGACTCTGAGCGGAGCCGCTGTCCTGGCGGAAACCCGGTGCCCGGCCGCGTTGGTGACGATCATCGCGGCGGTGTGGGCCGGGAGGACGGTGCGAGCCTGAATCGCGGGCGCGACGCTGGTGACGAGACGCTGCGCCGCCGCGCCAGCCGCCCCCAACAGGACGGACGTGAGATCCCCCGTTCCCTGGCCGAGCACGACCCCCACCAGCGTCAGTCGCCGTCCGGCGACCGTCAGGTACTTGAAGAAGGCCAGACAGCCTGCCGCCTGACCGTCTGAACCGGTCTTGCCCTCGTAGCCCTCGGAAATCAACGGGTCATAGTTGTCCACCGTTCCCGTGACCGGAAGGGTGACGCTGGGCATCGAGACGATCTGGCGGAACACCGGGTAGCGCATGGCCCGCTCGAACACACGGACCTGGTCGCGGGCGTTAGAGACGGTGGCTGGGTCCAACCCGCTGGGATCGGTGTAGGTCGTCTGGTGCATGCCCATGGCCCGGGCCGCATCGTTCATCTCCGCCACAAACCGTGTGACGGAGCCCGCCTCGTATTCGGCCAGCATCCGCGCGATGTTGTCGCCGGACCGGATCAGCAGCGCTTCGAGCAACTGCCGCTCGTCAAGTCGCTCTCCGGCCCGGACGGGAACGACCGAGTCCCCCTGCCTGGCATCCTCAAGCTCAATGCGGACCTCAGCGGGTGTCACCGTCAGGGTGAAGCCTCCGCCGGTGGCGCTCAACGGGTACTTCGCCAGGGTCAGATACGCGGTCATGACCTTGGCGAGGCTGGCGGTCGGCCTGGGAGCTTGACCACCGGCCGACCCCAACCAGCCAATCCCCGGGACGTCGAGCGCCGCCTGGCCGGCCGCCGGCCATCCGGGAGTGGGGGAGGATCCGGGCACGCGCAGGGCGCCCGGCAATGCGGCCCGCGGCTGGAGATCCGGGGGCGTGAGCGTGACCAGGCGGATGAGGACCACAAGAACGACGAAGGCGATTCCCACAGCCAGCAGGACGGGTCGCCGGTGACGCGCGCGCAGCTTCACGCCCACCACCGCGGACGAGCGTCCATTCGTCGTCGAAACCGAGGATCTGCTCGATCAGGTCCGACCGGCCGGCTCGCGCCGCCGAGAGAAGCGAGACGGCGGTCGCTCACGGCGATGCCGATACTAGGGGCTCCGCCAATCAATCGCCCGGCCGCCGGCTCTATGCCGCCACCGCGGCTGTCACCCGTTCCTCGATCAGTCGCCCCAGCAGCGGCGCGAACTTGAACAGGCTCGGACCGGCCACGCCCACCACGCCGTCGCGGCAGCGGATATCCCAGCCGTCGTGCGCCGGTCCGCACGGATTGACGCAGTACTCACAGGCGATGACCCGTTCGGCAATCGGCACCAGCCCGGGGAACACCCGGCGGACAACGGCGGTCGCCCTCCGGTGCGCGTCGCGGATGTGCTCGGCCTCGGGAACGTCGGCCGAGGCCGAATTGCTGAGGCCGACCGAGTAGTGATCCGGGCCGTCCATGACGGCGTAGAACGGCTCGCACAGCCGCTCGTCGCGGTGAATCCAGCACGGCGCCCCGGGTTCCAGCGGCTCGCGCAGCGCGAACGAGAACCGCACCGAGCGCAGCCGCTGCGGCAAGGGCAGGCCCAGCCACCGATAGGACTCCGGGCCTGCGCACACCACCACCGCGTCCGCGTTCCAGCGGCCGCGGCCGGCCAGGTGCACACCCCGGCGGTCGACCCCAACCACCTCGTCAAGCGTGACATCCACCCGTGCCTGCAGAAAGCGCACGGCCTCCTCGGCCCGCGTCGCCGCGCCCGTGCGCTCAAGCAGCCACCGCTCTTGCTCGACCGCCAGCGGGTGCGCTCGCCCAGTGAGCTGCCGAAGACCGCCAAACGGCCCCAGGTGGGGCTCCCGGTCAGACATGTCGCCGGTCAGCAGCAACCCCGTGCGATCCAGCAACGGCGCGCCCGCGGCGGCCTCCCACCCCTCCCATAGATCCAGGGACCGCGCGGCCGCCTCGGTCAGAGGCCCGTCGGCGTGAGCCAGCCGAAAGATGCGAGTCCGCCCCGCCGACTGACAGCTCCCCGGAACGTCGGCCGAGACCACCCGGACCGTATGGCCGGCGAGCCCCAGCTCATACCCAGCCGCCAGTCCGATCACCCCCGCCCCCACCACGATCACCTCGGCCATTGCCGACACGCTACCCGCCGCACCCCCGGCGGGAGCGGTCGTCAGCAGCGAAAATGGCTGGGGAGGCTTACGACGTCGCCACCGCGGGGCCGGGAAGGCCGGCGGGCGTCGCTTCCCGCTGGCCGCGAGTGTCGATGAGTGGCGAGGCCGTCCTGAAGCCCTTGACGATGAGGTAGACGCCCAGCGACAGCTCCCAGGCCGCCTCAGGGACGGTGAGGATGCCTGATATCCCAGCGGTTTGTTTGTACGCGCCGAACAGGATGGCGATGTCTGACGCAAGGAGCGGCGCGCCACCGATGAGTCCCAGGAGGGCCATGCGCCGGGGCACCAACTCTGAGCGATACATCAGGTAGCCGAGCAGGAGCCCGTTCCCAAGGCCGGCGCACACGCCGGGCCCAAGCAGAAACGTCCACTTATGAACGGCCACCAGCGACCTGCCGGTGACGAGGAGTGCGGATGTGGCGCCGGCCACTGCGCCGGCGAGGTCTTTGCGCAACGTGACGACTGCCAGGACGCTGACGATCCCAACCGCGATGATCGTTGCTTCGACGACGCGCGTGGCGGGGGAGGGGCGCCGGCGCCGGCCGACGCCTCTCCCCCTGGCGGCAGGCGCTCTACGGCGTGGGGTCGACGACCGCCGCCCCGTAGATGTCAGTGTTGCCGAATGTGGCCGGGCAATCGTTCTGCGGTGCGGGGCGAGGAACGGAGGGACCGATGCGCAGCGATTCCCTCCACGCATCCACAGCGGGACAGTCGGCCCCGTTGCGAACGTCATTCCACACCCCCACGGCCCCCGTGCGGGTGGCGGCCGTGTATACGTAATCGCCGAGGAACTCCGCGGTGAGGTCGTTCTGCGAGGATGCCCGCGGGTCACCTTCGACTCCCCTGGCGACCGTGTCAAACGACCCAATGACTCCACCGGTCACGTCCGCGTGCAGGATCGCACCCACAAGACCGCGCGGGGAGCTTGTGTCATCCCGGTAGGGAGTGGTGAATGCGTTGTACGTGATGTACACGTCACTGCCGTTGGGTGAGATTGCGGGGGCGGTGTAGTACGGTCGGTCCTCGCTCGGAAGCGTCACCGTCGACGGACCGCTGAACGAGGCTCCGCCGTTGGTGGAGTTCATCATCAGCAGTTCCTCGTGGTTGAGCCCGTTGCGTCCGTCCGCCCAGGTGACGACGATCTGGTTCGTTGCGTCCTGGCCACTCGGCGCACCGTTGGCGATGTCGACGCTGGGGGCGAAGGCCAGGTCGTTGCGGGCTCCGGCGATGCCGTCCATCACCGGCCGGCCGATGACGGGGTCGACGACGCCGGGCTCCACGGCGCTTGACAGAAGCGCGGGCCCGCGGAAATGCGCGCCGCCGTTGGTCGACTTGTACATCATCTCGTACGAGGTTCCCCGCCGGGTGCCGACGCCGAACACATACACGTTGCCGTGGCTGTCGGTCCGGATCGTGCAGCCGTCTGGCTGGCTGTTGATGCCGTTGTCGGTGGCCGGTCCGACCTGCTTCACCGTCCAGGAGCTGCCGCCGTCGCTTGAACGCGCCACCATCAGCGGAGTCGGCAGCGCCTGGCCATGGCTATTGCTCGCGAAATTGGCCCAGCAGACATACACGTGACCGAAGTACGGGCTCGTCTCTGCGTTGTCTGCCCAGATCTGGGACTTATCGGAAAAGGTTGTGGGGTTCTGCTTGGAGATGACCACCGGCGCCATCCACGCCGACGCGTCATCGGCTGCCGCCGCCTGCGGATTATCGGTGCGGGAAACGGCGATTGCCTCAAAGCCCTTGAACGCCTGACCGGCTGGGAAGTTTGAGGTCAGGTTTGAGTAGTACAAGCGCGAGCCGTTCGTCCAGGAGAACTTCCCGTTCGCGCCCAGGCGCGGACCGAACGCCAGACCCGGATCCCCGTCGGACACCAGATGATTCTCGTAGTAGTAAGGCAGCGTCCCGATCGGCCCCACACCGGGCTGACAGGGGTCCGGGCCGAGGCAGTCCCGGGCGCTCCAGCCGGAATACGTCGGCTGCTGCCACGACTGACCGCCGTCGAAGGAGAAATACACGCCGGAAACGCCGACTCCGGGAGTGAAGGGGCAGGTCGTGGGGTCACCGGCGTTGCAGGCCTCCATATCGATGTTGTCATTGGAGCCAGCCGCCACGACGGACGGATTGGTGGGATCGATCGCCACCGCCGGCTCGTTCTGCTTGTTCTGCGAGAACACCCCCTGGGGACTTCCGACTGTTACAAGCGTCCCTTGAGGAACGGATGCGGGTTGGGCGCCAGCGGCCGTCCCCGGCATCGCCATGATCCCCACCACCAACAACAGCGCCACCGGCATTACGGTGAATCTCCGCGATCCCATCGTCCTCCCCTTTGTGGTCATCACCTGCCTGACATCTCCGCTGGCCATGCCCAACGATGTTCAGTGGACTGAGCCCTACCCTCGATGACCGCGACACCCGGACCTGGCCGCAGGTCAACCCTACCAAGCGCACATGGGTGCGGGCAACCCCTCCCGTGGTCCGCGACGGTAGTTCAGCGACGTCAGGCCACTGGTGCAGGTAACAGCAGCTCGGTGCAGGTAACAGCAGCTCTGTGCAGGTAACAGTAACTCTATTCCTCAGGGGAGGCGAAACCAGGCGCAGGCAACCGTGGCGCGCTGCGGGCACCAGCGGCTTCGGCACTGGCGCCGGCTTTGATGGTGGCGTCTTGCCGCCTCAAACCGGCCGGGGGGCGGGCGCCGTGGCGCCGGTATCGTGCGCGTTGGTGTGCGGGGCGATCATGAGAACGGCTGGCTGAGCAACGCAATCGGAGAGGTTGTGCGGCGGCGGGTGGCGGCGTCTGATGCCCAGCGACTGAAGCGCCTTCGCGCCGGTGGCGATCTTGATGAGCAGGGGCTCCCCTTCGGAACGATTCCGGCGGCGTTTATCGACAGCCGGGATGACGCTCGGCTGGTTTTCCCCAACTCGCAGGAGATCTTTCGAAAGGTGGAGCGCGGCGCAGGCTCGATGCTGGCGACGGTGCTCAGCTTCGATAGTCCCCAGGTGGCGCGCGTGCTGGCCGGCTATCTGGCCCCAGCCACCTCGACGGCCGTATTGGCTTGGTACAGCAGCGCGCTTCAGGGGCGTGGATGGAGACAACCCGCCATGTCGCGGGACGCGAGGAGCCGGTCCGACGCCGTCGTGGTGTTTCATCGTGGCGTCCGGGAGTGGATCTCGGTAACGATTCCCGGGGCACCGAGGGCTCAGCGGATCTTGGACGGCGGCGGACTCGGCCGGTGCCTGGCGCCGGGCAGGACCGTCTACGTGTTCGACTACCAGATAGGTGTGGCGCAGCGGCCCACGCGCGGGGTCCATGTCTCCGTCGACCCGCAGTAGACGTCTGCCGGAGGCGATCGAACTGGCTGCTTGAGCGGGCGGGAGGACCTGGGAGGACTTGGGCCGGCATCACCCAACCGGGATGAACCGTTCGTGACCCACGTCCGCGATGCTGGTGGAGCACGCGATCTCGTCTGACCAGAGAGGAGTAAGCCAATGACCGACAGAGCTGCCTTCACCGAGGAAGAGTGGGCAATGGTGCTGGAGGGCCCGCCGAGCGCAGGCATGATCGTCGTCACGGCGGGCCGGGGCGGCACGATCCGCGAGACCTTCGCGATCGGAAAGGCGTATGTCGAGGCCCGCAAGCAACACGGCGAGAGTGAACTGCTCGATGAAATCGTCGCAGCCAAGCCCCAGGTCGACCACACGCGCTACGCCTCTTATGAGGAGCTCAAGCGACACGGCCTCAAGCACCTCACCGATGCGGTCGCGGCGCTCCAGGAGAAGGCCACGCCACAGGAGGTCGATGGCTACCGCCGCTTCGTGCTCATGCTCGCGGACGCGGTCGCAACCGCCCACCGCGAGGACGGGGTGACAATCAGCGAGCCTGAGAAGGCAGCGATCGCGGACATCACCACCGCCCTCGGCGGCGATGGCCATGGTGATTCAGGGACCTGAGCCGGGGTAGGCTGAGACGGCATGTGAATCCCGGGGTGTCCCTACCTGAGGGGCTGAGAGGGCGCTTCCTAGTGCCGACCCGCCGAACCTGATCTGGGTTATGCCAGCGAAGGGAGACGACGATGAGGCCACCGACCGCTGACTCGCCGGGCGTCAAGCCGCTCGGCGAGACCCGCCGCGGGCTCTCGGATGTCGAGGAGCGGATCGGCGAGCAGCGCATCCTGGTCGCGCTGGATGAGGTGTGTGGGCCGCGTGAGCGCCTTCGCGCCCGGCGGGCGGCGAGGCTGTTGCAGGCTTACGAACTGCTGGTCTGGGACGCGTCTGCGGAGGGGGTCGCCTGATGGCAGAACAACTGTTCAGCGAATACCTGTGGTCGGAGATCGAGGAGATCTACGCCGCGATCCTGTCGCATCGGTTCATTGCCGGACTCACCGACGGCACCCTCGCGCGCGACGCGTTCCGCTTCTACGTCATCCAGGACGCCCAGTACCTGCGCGAGTACGCACGGGCGCTGTCGATCGCCGCCGCGCGCTCGCCGAGCGAGGCCGACATCGCCATGTTCGCCCAGCACGCCGCTGGGGCAATCGAGGTGGAGCGCTCGTTGCATGAGAGCTTCTTCTGTGACTTTGGGCTATCGGCCGAGGAGGTGGCCGGCGCGCCAATGGCGCCGACAAACCTCGCCTATACGAGCTACCTGCTGGCCGTCGCTTACGGCGGCTCGTTCCCGGAGGCGCTGGGGGCGATCCTGCCCTGCTACTGGATCTATTGGGAGGTCGGCAAGCGGTTGATCGAACAGGGCTCGCCCAACCCGCTCTACCAGCGCTGGATCGCGACCTACGGCAGCGACGAGTTTGCGACGATCGTCCGCGCCGTGCTCGCGCTCACCGATCGCCTCGGACCAACGCTCAGCCCCGGTGAACGCAGGCGGGTCGCCGACCGGTTTGTGACAACAAGCCGCTATGAGTGGATGTTCTGGGACATGGGGTTCCGCCAGGAGCAGTGGCCGATCGGCTCCGCACCACATCGATAATCCTGGACAGCTCCAGCCCAGCACCGCCGCCCCGGGTCCGACGTTTGTCATCTGAGGCGCCCTAGACGCGCTTAGAAAGCATCCACGTCTGAGGGTGATGACTTCCCAACCATGTCCATGTGCCGCCGGCAGGGCTCGAACCTGCGACCGTCGGATTAAAAGTCCGCTGCTCTACCAACTGAGCTACGGCGGCGCGATCCTCATGATCGCAGCCCACGGCCGGCGCCGACGAGGCACGGGGCGGAGAGGCGGTACCGCAACGGCGGCGTATCAGCCGGCGTAGGCGACGAGCTCGATCTCCACCAGCATCCGCGGGTCGATCAGTCCGCTCACCTCCACCATCGTCATCAGCGGGCGGTGCTGCCCAAAGACGTCGCCGTGGGCGCGCCCCACCTCGTCGGCGCGCGAGATGTCGGTTACGTAGACCCGGGTCTGGATGACGTCGGCGGGGGTCAGCTCGACGCGCTGGAGCTCATGCGAGAGCTTGCCGAGGATCTCAATCGTCTGCTCGTAGGGAGACTCGCCGATGACCGCCCCACTCGGCTCAACCGACGTCGTCCCCCCAATGAGGACGAACGGGCCGGCCCGGACGATGCGGCTGAAGCCGTACCGTCCCTCGAACGGAGACGGAGGATCGCCCTGAAGCCTGGCGGGCGCTTGGCCGCCGGGCTGCGCCGGAGGCCCCTGGCCGCCGTCATCCTGCCGGCGTTCGGTCAATGGCGGAAGTGACGACGGCTGGTGAAGATCATCGCGGCGCCCGCCTTGTCGACGGCCTCCACCGTGAGGTGGTCACGGACCGAGCCACCGGGCTGGATGATCGCCGTCACCCCGGCCTCAAGCGCCAGCTGAGGCCCGTCGGAGAACGGGAAGTAGGCGTCGGAGGCGAGCACGCCGCCGGTCACCCCGTCGCGCGCCTTCTCCAGGGCGATCCGGACGGCGTCCACCCGGCTCATCTGGCCGGCGCCGATGCCGATCGTCTGAAGGTCCCGCGAGATGACGATGCCGTTGGACTTGACGTGCTTGCACACCTTCCAGGCGAACAGCAGCTCCTGCCACTCGGCCTCGCTGGGCCGCCGCTCGGTGACCACCTGCATCTCGGCGCGCTCCTCGATTTCCAGGTCGCGGTCCTGGACGAGCAGCCCGCCGACCACCTGACGCACCTGCGGCTCGATCATGTTGGGCGTCCGGCGCTCGCGATCGTCGAGCACCCGCATGTTGGGCTTCTGAGCCAGCACGTCCAGCGCGGCGTCTTCGTAGCCGCGGGCGAACAGCACCTCGATGAACTGCTCGGACAGCGCGTGGGCCAGATCGGCGTCGACGGCGCGGTTGAGACACACGATCCCCCCAAACGCCGACATCGGATCGCACGCGTACGCCTTCTGGTAGGCCTCCAGCGCGGTCGAGCCGCAGGCGACCCCGCACGGGTTGTTGTGCTTGATGATCACGCACGCCGGAATCCGGAACTCGGACAGCAACAGGCGACCGGCATCGAGGTCAAGCAGGTTGTTGAACGAGATCGGCTTGCCGCCCAGCTGCGAGACCATCGACAGCACGTGCGTGCGGGCGCCGACCTGCTCGTAATAGGCGGCGCGCTGATGGGGGTTCTCGCCGTACGGGAGCTCCAGGACCTTCTCATAGGCTCGGACGAACAGCGGCGGGAAGTCCTCGCGCTTCTCCTGAAACCAGCGGGCGATGGCCGTGTCGTAGCGGGCGGTGTAGGCAAAGGCCTCCGCAGCCAGGCTCTCCCGCGTTCCTGGGGACAGCTGGCACTCGGACTCCCGCAGCTCGGCGAGGACGGCGTCGTAGCTGACGGGGCTGACCACCGGGGCGACATACACGTGGTTCTTGGCGGCAGCGCGGATCATGGTGGGGCCGCCGATGTCGATGTTCTCGATGACCTCCGCGTCCCCCACCCCCCGCTTGGCGGCGGTGCGCTCGAACGGGTACAGGTTCACGCAGACCAGGTCGACCAGCTCGACGTCGTGGTCCTCGGCGGCCTGGAGGTGCTCCGGGTTGTCCCGGACGGCAAGCAGCCCGGCGTAGAGCTTGGGATGCAGCGTCTTGACCCGCCCATCCATGATCTCCGGAAACCCGGTGAGGTCGGTGATCGACCGCACCGGAATGCCCGCCGAGGTCAGCTCCCGCGCCGTCCCGCCGGTGGAGATGACCTCGATCCCCAGGTCGGCCAGGCCCCGGGCGAATTCGACGATGCCCGTCTTGTCGGAGACCGACAGCAGCGCGCGCCTGACCCGGACGGTGGACTCGGTCGACAGCACATTCACCGGCTGCTGGCGTGCCTCCATGGGCCCGACTCTACCGGGAGATGACGACGCGCCGCGGATTAACCGGATCGAAGTCGACCGAGCCGCGGGCGATGAGGCGAACCGCCTCCACCAGCAGATCGTGCTCGACGGGATGCAGCAGCTCCAGCACGGCGTCGGCATCGACGCCGTCCGGCCAGTCGATCGCGCGCTGCAGGATGATTGGGCCGCTGTCGACGCCCTGGTCGACGAAATGGACGGTGGCGCCGATCACCTTGACCCCGTAGTCGATGGCCTGCTGAACGGCGTTGAGGCCCGGGAAGGCGGGCAGGAGCGCCGGATGCACGTTGATCACCCGGTCCGGAAAGGCGGCCAGGAACTCAAGGCTGAGCAGCTGCATGTACCCGGCCAGGACCACGAGCTCCACCTGCCGCTCGTGCAGCCAGCCGGCCATGGCCGCGTCCCGCGCGCTGCGCTGTCCGCCGAACGCCCCACGCTCAAAGACGCGGGAGGCGATCCCGGCGCGAGCGGCCCGTTCCAGGGCCGGCGCCTCCGGCCTGTCTGACGCCACCGCTCGGATCTCGACGCCGTCGGTGCCGTGGGCCCGGTCGATGAGCGCCTGGAGGTTGGTGCCGGTCCCGGACGCCAGGACGCCGACGTTCATGCGGCGGCCAGCTTTGGGAACCGTCCTCCGGTGGAGCGCAGCCGGCCCGCCTGCAGCAGCTCGTCGACGCGGGACAGCACCTCGTCAGAGCGCAGGTGGGAGAACGCCCCGTAGCCGGCGAGCGCGTCGTAGGCATACTGCGCCACCACCTTGGAGCGGCCGCCGCGGAGGATTTCGACGGCCCGCGTGCGCCCCACCGGCGGCCGCGCCGCGACCACCAGATCGAGGATCGCCGCGTCAAGATCGCCCCCGCCGGCGCCCGGTGCCGCCGCCTGCCCCGGCCGCCCCGGCCTCGCGGCCGCCGATCCGCCGCCAACGGGGAGGGGGACGATCTGCGGATCGCAGACATCACAGCACGGGCCGTCAGCGCGGCCGGCCGCCGGGTCGCCGAAGTGGCGCAGCAGCATCTGTCGCCGGCAGCCGTCGTCTTCGACGTATCCCCACACGCTCCGGTACTGGTTCCAGCGCACCCGCTCGGCCTCCCGCGCCATCGCGATGCACTGGGCGGCCGCGCGCCGGTCCCAGGTCCCGGTGAGGTCGCCCACAGCGCGCTCGGGCGGGGCGGGCGCTGGAGTGATCACCCCGGCGCGAGCCAGCACGCCGAGCACCGCCCGCGCGGTCTCCTCGTCTCCGGCACCGCGCTCGGAAACGAGCCCGGCCAGCTCCGCCACCGGCAGGTCATACCGGCCGTCACAGCCGGCCCATTGCAGGCGCTCCCCCACCCGGGCAAAGGCATCGGCCGAGAGCTTTGCGCGCTGGATGAAGAAGACATGCAGCCCCTTGTCCCGGGACTCGGCGAACAGCAGGCACCGGGCCGCCTGCCCGTCTCGGCCGGCGCGGCCCGCCTCCTGGTAGTACGCCTCCAGCGAGCCGGGGACCGAGGCGTGACAGACGGTGCGGACATCGGCCTTGTCGATGCCCATGCCGAACGCGTTGGTGGCGACGATCACCTCGGCCCGGCCGGTCATGAACTCGGCCTGGGCGTTGCCCCGCTGCTCGGCGGACATCCCGGCGTGGTAGGCGACGACGCCGCCGTCCAGCGCCCGGGACAGCGTCCCCGCCAGCGCTTCGGTGGCACGGCGGGTGCCGGCGTAGACGATCGCCGGCCGGGCGGCCGGGTCCGACAGCGTCGACACCAGACGCCGCTCCTTGTCCCGCGCGCCGCCGCAACGCACAACCCCAAAGCTCAGGTTGGGCCGGTCAAACCCGGTCGTGACCCGGACCGGATCGCGCAGACGCAGCCGGGCGGCGATGTCAGCGGCAACCTGGGGGGTGGCGGTCGCCGTCAACGCCATCATCGACCGGGCCCCAACGCGCGCGGCGGCGTCGGCCAGGGTGAAGTAGTCCGGCCGGAAGTCATGGCCCCATTGCGACACGCAGTGAGCCTCGTCAACGACGAACAGGCCCACGTCGACGCTCGCCAGCGTCCGGGCGAATGCCGGCGAGGCAAAGCGCTCAGGCGCGACGTAGAGCAGCCGGACCTCGCCCCGCCGCACGCGGGCCATCGCCTGGGCATTGCCGTTGTGGGTGCGCTGCGAATTGATCATGGTCACCGACCCGGGAGCGATCCGGTGAACGGCGAACGCCTGGTCACGCATCAGCGCCACCAGCGGGGACACGACGATTGTGAGGTCGTCGCGCATGAGCGCCGGGAGCTGGTAGCACAGCGACTTCCCAGAGCCGGTGGGCATGACGATGAGGGCGTCGCGGTCGGCCAGCCCGGCCCGCACCGCCTCGGCCTGCCCGGGCCGAAAGTCCTCAAAGCCAAACAGCTGGTGCAGTGCCTGACGGGGGTCCATGGCGAACGCTCGAAGATACCGCCGGCCTCGGCCGGTACTGGGCGCGGGCCTGGCGCCGTCCGCCCGGATGGCGCTCGCCGACCTGGACTGCCGCCCACCCCGGGGCGTTAGGCGCCGACGAGCGGGAGCTGGTTCTCCAGCGCGAACTTCCCGCTGGCGGCGTCGGTGCCCTCCAGCGGGTATTCGCCGGAGAAGCAGGCATCGCAGTGCTCGGCCCGGCTGCCGCCGACGGCGGCGTAGACCCCGTCGAGCGAGAGATAGTGCAGTGAATCGGCGCCCAGCTCGGCGCAGATCTCCTCCACCGAGCGCCCGTGGGCGATCATCTCCTCGCGGGTGGACATGTCGATGCCGTAGTGGCAGGGGTGCTTGATCGGCGGGGCCGAGATGCGCAGGTGGACCTCGGCGGCCCCGGCATCGCGGAGCATCTGGACGATCTGGCGGTCGGTCGTCCCCCGCACGATCGAGTCGTCGACGACGACCAGCCGCTTGCCGGCGACGACCTCGGGCACGGGATTGAACTTCATCCGCACGCCCTGGCGCCGCAGCTCCTGGCCGGGCTGGATGAACGTGCGCGCCACGTAGCGATTCTTGATGAAGCCATCGTCCTGGGGCAGCCCGGCGGCCCGGGCCAGCCCGCGGGCGGCGGCGTTACCGGAGTCCGGAACCGGGATGACGACATCGGCGTCGACGGGCGCCTCCTGCCACAGCCGCTCTCCCATCCGGGCTCGCGCCACCTGGAGAACCGTCCCGCCCATCCTGGAGTCCGGGCGGGCGAAGTAGATGTATTCAAAGACGCAGAACGCGCGGCGCTCGTCGGTGAGCACCCGCTGGGAGTGCAGGCCGTCGGCGTCAAGCGTCACCACCTCGCCGGGCAGCACCTCGCGGATCAGCCGGGCGCCGATGAGGTCAAGCGCGCATGACTCGCTGGCCACGCACCACACGGGCGGCTCCGGCGAGCCGGAGGGCGGGTCGATGCGACCGATCGCCAGCGGCCGCAGGCCGTGGGGATCGCGGAAGGCGACGACGCGGTCACCGGTCGTGACCACCGTCGAGAAGGCGCCGTTCAGCCGCGGGAGCACGTCGGCGACGGCATCCTCGATCCGCTCCGCCGGGTGGGTGGCGAGCAGGGCGGCGATGATCTCGGAGTCCGACGTGGAGCGGAAGGGCACGTCGCGGCCGCGCAGTTCGGCGTGGAGCTCGACGGCGTTGATGAGGTTGCCGTTGTGGGCGAGCGCCAGCGTCCGACGATCGTTGCGGACGATCGGCTGGGCGTTCTCCCACTCCGACGAACCGGTGGTGGAGTAGCGGACGTGGCCGATTCCCATGTCGCCGACCAGGCCGCGCAGCGTGTTCTCGTCGAACACCTGGGAGACGAGACCCTGATCACGGACGGCGATGATGTTGCCGCCGCGCGGCGCGGTGGCGATGCCCGCGGACTCCTGGCCCCGGTGCTGAAGCGCGAACAGGGCAAAGTAGGCGAGACGGGCGACGTCATGGCCGGGGGCGTAAATCCCGAAGACGCCGCATTCGTCACGGGGGCCGTCGCGATGGTCGAGGGAGGGATCCATCCAGGAGCGCCTTACGGTCTCAGGCTAGCAACGCCGCTTACAGGAACTGAGCCAGTCCCCGGTCGCGCACCCGCCGCATCTCGGAAACTGCGAGCTTGAGAAGCCCCTCAATCTCCAGCGCATCGCCGCCGACGCGGCCGATCACCGGCAGGCCGTCCAGCGCCGCCTCCGGACCGGCGACGACGAAGGCCCGTCCCGGCGCCTCGGCGAACGGGTCAATCCCGTCCGGCAGCCGGACGGTGGCGCCGATGCCGCCGGCGACGCAGCACTCGGCGAGGGCGACGGCCAGACCGCCCTCGGCGACGTCATGTGCCGTGTGCACCGCGCCGGCGGCGATCAGCGATCGGACCCGGCCATGCGCGGCCCGGATCGCCTCCGCGTCGATGGTCGGCAGCGGCCCGCTGATCGGCTCGCCGCGAAGCTTGGCCAGCTCCGACCCCTCCGCCGCGGCGCCGCCCAGGTCGCCGACAAGCGCGATCACGTCGTCCTGGCTCGCAAAGCCCAGCCGCCCGGTGCGCGCCGGGTCGGCCAGCCGCCCCACCATGCCGATGACCGGCGTGGGAAAGATGGGGCCGGTCGGCGCCTCGTTGTAGAGCGAGACATTGCCGCCGACGACGGGGACGTCGAGGGCGGCGCAGGCCTCGGTGATGCCGGCGACCGCCTCGGTCAGCTGCCACGCGACATGCGGCTTTTCCGGATTGCCGAAGTTCAGACAGTTGGTGAGACCAAGGGGGGTGGCGCCGACGCAGGCGAGGTTGGCCGCGCACTCGTACACCGCCTCGGCAGCGCCGCGCCGGGGGTCGCAGGCGACCCGGCGGCCGTTGCCGTCGATGGCCACGGCGATGGCCTCGCCGGTCGGCAGCACCAGCACGGCGGCATCGGCATCGTCCGGCCGGCGCACGGTGCGCGACTGCACAACCGGGTCATACTGCTCAAACACCGGGCGGCGCGAGGCGATGTTCGCCGATCCGAGCAGCGCGAGCAGCGTCTCGCCGGGGGCCTCGTCGCCGCGCAGGACGGCGGGCGCTGACGGGTACAGCGGGGTCGAGGGCGGCGCGGGCTCCAGGTCATACAGCGGGCAGTCGTCGACAAGGATCCCCACGGGCAGATCGGCCACGACCTCACCGCCGGACAGGACGCGCAGCCGGCCGGAGTCGGTGACCTCGCCGATCGCGGTGGCCAGCGTCTCCCAGCGCTCGCACACGGCCACCACCTCAGCCACCCGGTCCGGCTCCACCACGCACAGCATCCGCTCCTGAGATTCGGAGACCATGATCTCGAACGGCTCCATCCCCGGTTCGCGCTGGGGCACCTTCGCGCAGTCGATGTCCAGCCCCACGCCGCCCTTGGCCGCCATCTCCGACGAAGACGAGGTCAGCCCGGCGGCGCCCAGGTCCTGCAGGGAGACGAGCAGTTCGGAGTCCAGCAGCTCCAGGCAGCACTCAAGCAGCTTCTTCTCGGCGAACGGGTCGCCGATCTGCACCGAGGGGCGCTTGGCCTCGTCGGCCTCTCCCAGCTCGGCGGAGGCCAGCACCGACGCGCCGCCGATGCCGTCGCGGCCGGTCAGCGCACCGAGCAGCACGAGCACATTGCCGGGACCGGCGGCGGCCGAGCGGATCAGCCGCTCGTGGGGGGCGAGGCCGAGGCACATCGCGTTGACCAGGCAGTTCTGCTCGTAGCTGGGCTCAAAGTAGATCTCCCCGCCAACGGTGGGAACCCCAATCGAGTTGCCGTAGTGGCCGATGCCGCCGACGGCATGCTCCAGCAGGTACCGGGAACGCTCTGACTGGGCGGGCTCGCCGAAGCGCAGCGAGTCGAGCACCGCGATCGGCCGGGCGCCCACGGCGAACACGTCCCGCAGAATCCCGCCGACGCCCGTCGCCGCCCCCTGGAAGGGCTCGACCGCGCTGGGGTGGTTGTGGGACTCGACCTTGAAGGCGACGCCCAGCCCGCCGCCGACGTCGACGACGCCGGCGTTCTCGCCGGGTCCCATCAGCACCGCCGGCCCCTCGGTCGGCAGTCGCCGCAGCAGCTTGCGCGAGTGCTTGTAGGCGCAATGCTCGGACCACATGAGCGACAGCATCGCCAGCTCGGTGTCCGAGGGCTCGCGCCCCAATCCGGCGAGGATCAGCTCGTACTCAGCGTCGGTCAGCCCCAGGTCGCGGTGCCGGGCGGTGCCGGCGCCGGCCGCTGACGAACCGCCCGCCATCAGGCGAGTACGTGCTGCTCGACGTGGGCGCGCATGGACTCAAAGATGGGCAGCCCGCCGGTGGGGCCGAGCAGCGGATCGACCGCGTGCTCCGGGTGGGGCATCAGGCCGAACACGTTGCGGGTCTCGTTGCACACGCCGGCGATGTCGTCTAGCGAGCCGTTGGGATTCTCGCCGGGCGCATAGCGCAACAGCACCTGCCGGCGCGCCTCCAGCTCGGCGAGCTGCTCCGGCGGCGCGTAGTAGCGGCCGGTGGTGTGCTTCACCGGGATCGACAGGCGGTCGCCGGGCGCGCACGCGCGGGTGAAGGGCGAATCGTCTGACACCACCTGCAGCTCCACCTGGCGGAAGATGAAGCGCAGCGACGTGTTGGGGAGCAGGGCCCCCGGGAGCAGCCCGGCCTCGCACAGGACCTGAAAGCCGTTGCAGATGCCGAGCACCAGGCCGCCGGAGCGGGCGAAGGCGGCGACCTCCTCCATGACCGGGGCAAAGCGGGCGATCGCCCCCGCCCGCAGGTAATCACCGTAGGAGAAGCCGCCCGGAATGACGACGGCATCGACGTCCTGGAGGTCCCGGTCGCGGTGCCAGAGGATGACGGCCTCGCCGACGCGCTGGCAGGCGAGCTGGGCGTCGACCTCGTCACAGGAGCCGGGGAAGCGGACGACCCCAAATTTCACGCGGCGTCCTGGCCCTCGGTGTCCGCCGTGGAATCGGACGCAGCGATCTCGGCCACCTGGCCGCCGTCGACCGCTTCGACGACATAGTCCTCGATGAGCGGGTTGGTGAGGAGGCGCTGGCACATCTCCGGCAGCTGCTCCGGGTTCTCGACGTCAAGCTCGATCAGCCGCCCCACGTGCACGTTGCGCACGCCGCTGAAACCAAGCGCCGGCAGCGCGCGCTCCACCGCCTGCCCCTGCGGATCAAGGATCCCCGCCTTGGGCCTGACGAGCACGCGGGCGCGCACCTGTGCTCCCTCAGGCCCGCGTGCGGGCACGCCAGGCGTCGAAGCCCTCGCCCGTGATGCGCTCGTAGGCCTCGATGTACTTCTCCCGCGTGCGCGCGACCACGTCGTCAGGGATCGGCGGGGCCGGCGGGTTGCGATCCCAGCCCGTCGACGAGGCCCAGTCGCGCACGAACTGCTTGTCGAAGCTCGGCTGGCCGCGCCCGGGCTCGTACTGGTCGGCGGGCCAGAAGCGCGAGGAGTCCGGCGTGCAGATCTCATCGCCGATCGTCAGCGTCCCGTCGGCGTCGAGCCCCAGCTCAAACTTGGTGTCGGCCAGGATGATCCCGTTGCTGCGGGCGTGCTCGGCGGCGAACTCATACAGCGCCACCGAGACGTCACGCACGCGCTCGGCGAGCGCGCGGTCGCCGATCAGCTCGGCGGCCCCGTCGAAGTCGATCGCCTCGTCATGGCCGACCTCGGCCTTGGTCGACGGGGTGAACAGCGGCTCCGGCAGCCGCTCGGACTCCTGAAGGCCGTCCGGCAGCGTGTGGCCGGAGACCTTGCCGGTCGCCTGGTAGTCCTTCCAGCCCGAGCCGGTGATGTAGCCGCGCACCACGCACTCCACCGGAAGCATCTTGAGCTTGCGGACGACCATGCCGCGCCCGCGCGCCTCCTCCGGCACGCCGTCGGTGACCGAGACGACGTGGTTGGGCAGGATGTCCTTGGTGCGGTCAAACCAGAACGCCGACAGCCCGGTGAGGACGCTGCCCTTGTCCGGGATGGGCGTGGGATGGACGACGTCGTAGGTGGAGATCCGGTCAGAGGCGACGATCAGCAGCTCGTCGCCGAGGTCATAGATCTCACGGACCTTGCCGGAGGCAAGGAGGGGAAGGTCATTAAGGGCGCTCACGTCGGCGATCCTAGCGCCTGGTTATGACGAGTCGCCGTGTGCCGCCGGGGGTCGCGGGCGCCGCTGTCTGACGGCGCGCCCGTGATCGGCCTCATTGCCTGAGTCCCCGAGCTGGCCTCGTCGTCGAGGGCGCGAGCGATGCGGACGCGGCTGCCGTTTGGGAACGGCTTTGGCTATGAGGCGGGACGTGCGGTGTCCTCTCTGCGCGTGGGGCTGGCCCTGCGGGCCGGGTGGGGCGACTGCGGCGCGTACGGTGCCCTGCGGGCGAGTCCCGGCGATGATCATCCGGACTCAGGGCGCGGCATCCCTGCCGCTTGCCCCGTGGGGTCAATGGCGAGCGGGGACCGATTACAGACGGCAGTGAAGAACGGGGCTGAGCGGCCCGGAGGCCGGGATGCGCGCGAGAAGGTCCCGGTGTGTTCGAAACCCGGACGCGGCGCGGAGGATCTCGAACAGAACCGCCGCTGTATGCCACTCACGGACGAAACCGCCCGGCGCGATTCGAATTTCGTACAAACCGGGCGCTCCACCCGCCCGGGCCCTC
>DASSZQ010000245.1:0-32682 GCA_035702755.1 Solirubrobacteraceae bacterium
GGCGAGCGGCACCGCACCGAAGCGATCCGCACTCCCCGCAGCGGGATCCGCCAGCTGCTGTTCCCGCACTCGGTCGCGGTCGTCGGCGCCTCGCCCCGGTTTGCCGAGACGATCTCGGCGCTCGTCGCCGGCGACGTTCCCGCCTGGGGGGTGCACCCGCGCCACACCGACGTTCTGGGGCTTCAGTGCGTGCCGCGGATGGCCGACCTCGACGAGCTCCCCGAGGTGGCGCTGCTGCTCGTCGGTCACGAGCGCGTCGAGGATGCCTTCGAGGAGGCGGCCGCCGCGGGGGTGCGCGCGTTCGTGCTTCCCGGGCTGGGCGCGGAGGCGGGCCGGGCCGGTGCGCCGATCATCGCCAGGATCGCGGCCCGCGCGCAGGAGCTGGACGCCGCGATCCTCGGCCCCAACTGCATGGGGGTGGCCCGACCGGGCGGCGGCTCGCTGTGGATCGGAACCGTGCCCGAGACGTTCGTGAACGGGCATGTCACGGTGGTGGCGCAGTCGGGCTCGGTCGCCGAGGCGCTCGTGACGGCCGGGCCGCGCATCGGCTTTCGCGCCGTGATCTCGTGTGGCGGTGAGATGGCCCGCGACGCGGCGGACTTCGTCTCGTTCCTCGCCGACGACCCCGGGACGCGCGCGATCGGGCTGTTTCTCGAAACCGTCCGCCGGCCGGCCGCGTTCGCCGCCGCGCTCGAGGCCTGTGCGGTGACCGGCAAGCCGGTCGTGTGCCTGAAGGTGGGGAGCTCCGCCGCCGGCGCGCGGGCCGCACTCGCCCACACCGGGGCGCTGGTCGGATCCGACCGCGCGCTCGGTGCCGTGCTCCGGCGGTTCGGCGTGATTCCGGTCGAGGACGTGCACGATCTCATCGAAACGCTCGAGCTGCTCGGCGCCCGCCGCCCGCGTCCGGTCGGCCGCCGCATCGGTGCGATCTCGGAGTCCGGCGGAGAGTGCGCGCTGCTCGCCGACCGCGGCGAGGCCGCGGGTCTGCCGTTCGCCCCGCTGACTGACGAGCTCGCATCGCGGCTGAGTGACGCGTTCCCCAACTACCTCGCGCCGGCCAACCCGCTCGACGCGTGGGCGATCGACGAGGCCGAGCGCGTCTATCCGGCTTCGCTCGAGCTCCTCGCCGCGTCCGGCGAGTTCGACCTGCTGCTCGCGCAGGTCGACCTGTCGCAGTACCGCGGTGACAGCGAGGGCGAGTGGTGCGAGATGATCGTCCGGTCACTGGCCGCCGCCGTCGAGGGCCGTTCGATCTTCCCCGCCGTGACCTCCGTCGGCTCCAGCGATCCGCCGGCGCAGATCGCCGCCGCCGCACGCAGACTTGACGTGCCGCTGCTGCGGGGTGCCGGCCACGCGATGCGCGCGCTCGCGGCGGTCGCCGGCTGGGCGCCGCCCGAGCCGAGGCAGCCCGCCGCCGGGCACGCCGTCACGCTCGAGGCGGTCATCGGCGCCCGCACCGACGGGGCGCTGCCTGAGTATGAGTCCGCGCAGATCCTCGAGGCCTACGGTGTTCCGGTCGCGCCGCGGCACCGCGCCGCCGACCCCAACGCCGCCGTGACCGCCGCCCGTGAGCTGGGGCTGCCGGTCGTCGTCAAGGTCGACGGCCCCGCCCACAAGAGCGCGACCGGCGGCGTTGTGCTCGGCCTCGACAGCCTCGAGGCGGTGCGGCGCGCCGCGATCCGTCTCGGCGGCCACGTGCTCGTGGCCCGGCAGATCGAACCCGGGGTCGAGCTGCTGTGTGGCCTGCTGCGCGATCGCGACCACGGACCGGTGCTCGCGGTTGGCCGCGGAGGTGGAGCGGTCGAGGAGACCCGACCCGTGCTGTGCCTCGCGCCGGTGGATCGTGGGACCGCCCTGGCGCTTGTGCGCGAGGCCGGGCTGCCGTCCGGCGCCGAGTCCCTGGCCGACGTGCTCGTGGCGCTCGGACGGCTGGCGCTGGAGCAGCCGCGAATCGTCGCCGTCGACATCAACCCGTTGATCCTCGGGCCCGCCGGCGCGATCGCCGTCGATGCCCTCGTCGAGATCGGAGCCGCCAATGAGTGAGATCCCCGCAGGCAACGCGAGCGAGACCGTCCTGTACGAGACGCGCGGCCCGGCCGCGTGGTTGACCCTGAACCGCCCCGCCAAGCTCAACGCGCTCAGCGTCGAGTTGGTCGGCGCGCTGCGCGCGGCGCTCGCCCGCGCCGAGAGCGATGACGCCGTCAAGGTGGTGGTACTGACCGGGGCGGGTCGCGCCTTCTCGGCCGGCTACGACCTCTCCGAGGAGGCCGACTCGGAGGTGCCGGGCGCCGACCGGTGGCACGCCCTGCTGGACGCCGACGTCGAGCTGGCGATGCGCATCTGGGCGTTGCGCAAGCCCACGATCGCCGCGGTCCACGGCTGGTGCCTGGCGGGTGGCTGCGAGCTCGCGATGGCCTGCGACATGATCGTGGCGGCTCGGGACGCGCGGTTCGGAGAGCCGGAGATCCGCTACGGCTCCGGGCCGGTCGCGCTGCTGATGCCGTTTGTGATCGGGCAGAAGAAGACCAACGAGCTGCTGTTCACCGGCGACGCGATCGATGCCGGCGAGGCTCATCGTCTGGGACTCGTCAACCGCGTGGTCGACCTCGACGAGCTCGAGGAGGCCGTGTCGCAGCTGGTGGCCAAGATCGCACCGACCCCGCTGCCGGTGCTGCGCCTCACCAAGCTCGCGCTCACGCGCGCCTACGAGGCGATGGGGTTGCGGCAGGCGGTCCACGCCAATCTCGATCTCTCGGCAATCCTCAACGCCGCCGACACGCCCGAGCAGCGGGAGTTCGATCGGATCGTGGCCGAGTCCGGGCTCAAGGCCGCGCTGGCATGGCGAGACGGCCGCTACGGCGAGGCGCTCGCCGCCGCGGCAGAGGCCTGATTTCCGGTGTCGGCCGGCGGCTGTCCGCACGTCGACCAATTCGTTCAAACCTAACTTGCGGCAGGCAGGGGGTCGGCTATAGACTGAGCCGCCATTCAAGGTTCGAGGAGAGAACCGGCTCCGGGTTGCCGAGTTGGGCCCGTGGCTTGCTTACAGCGTGAGGGACTCATAAAGTGCGGCCGGGCGCCCAGGCGTCCACGAGAGGTGAGGAGTCGCAGTGCATCCACGTGAGGGATGGTCGGAGGGAGGGATCCGGCGCCGTCCGGAGCCCGATGAGGGTGATGCGATCTCGCGCCGCCAGCTTCTCGGCGCGGGCGCCGGCGTAGCGCTCGGCGCGCTGCTCGCCGGCTGCGGGAGTTCCGGGGGCACCGGCGGCACCGGCGGCGCCGGCGGCGGCGCTGGTGGCGCCACGAGCAGCTCAGGCGCCGCCAGCATGAGCGGCGGCATTCCGCTGGCCCGGCCCAACACGCCGGTGAAGTGGCCGATCTACAGCAGCAACAAGCCGATCGCGTCGGGCCTGAAGCCTGAGCAGAACGCGACCCTGCAGATCTACAACTGGGTCGCGTACATCAACGAGGCGGTCATCAAGAACTTCTGCAAGAAGTACAACTGCAAGTACCAGCTCACGACGTTCAACACGATGTCGGAGGCGATGGCCAAGCTCGGCACCGGGCAGCTGAAGTTCGACGTCTTCATCCCGACGATCGACGTGCTCGGCCCGCTCGTCGAATCGAAGCTGATCCGGCCGCTGAACCAGAGTTACATCCCCAACATCGCCAACGCCTGGCCGGACTACCGCAACCCGTTCTACGACCAGGGATGGCAGTACACCACCCCATATTCCATCTACACCACAGGGATGGCGTGGCGCAAGGACAAGGTCAACCTGGCGCCGTCGTGGAACATGCCGTGGGAGGGCGCCAAGTACAAGGGCAAGGTGGCGCTCCTCGATGATTACCGTGAGGGGATCAGCCTGGCGCTGCTGCGGGATGGGAAGCTCGACCTCAACACGACCGACCCCGCCCAGATCCAGGCCGCCGGCAGCGCGCTTGCGCAGCTGTCAAGCGTGAACATCCGGATCGACAACAACGACTACACCGACGTGCCGACGGGCAAGACGTGGATCCACCACGCCTGGTCAGGCGACATGGCGGCGTCCTACCAGTACCTGCCGAAGGGCACGCCGATCGACGTGCTGGGCTACTGGACGCCGCCTGACAAGAAGGCCCCGGTCAACAACGACCTGATGGTCAACCTCACCGGCGGCGCCAACCCCGTGCTGGCGCACCTGTTCATCAACTACATGCTCGACGTCCACAACGCGATCGAGAACTACACCTACGTCGGTTACATGCAGCCGCTCACCGCGGTCACGGCGCCCCGCCTGATCAAGGAGAAGCTGCTCCCGCCGCAGCTGTCCTCGACGGTGGTGCTGCCCTCCTACTTCCGCGAGGGGCTTCTGGAGCTCGAGCTTCCGGAGTCAGCCAACCTGGCCTGGGAGGACACCTGGAACAAGTTCTCCAAGGGGCTGTAAGAGCAGAGCATGCGTCGGGCCCACCACACGACAGGCGGTTAGGGGGAGTGCGTGCGCGGCTCAAGTAGGACCGATCACCGGCGCGGCCGGCTGCTGTGGATCGGACTCGCCGCGCCGGGCGCCATCTGGCTGCTGGTCCTGTTCGTGCTGCCGTTCTACGCGATGCTGTCGGTCGCCGGCGGTGGGATCAACGCGTTCTTTCAGACGTCGGTTCCCATCTGGAATCCGCTGCACTGGTCGACGGCCAACCTGAGCATGGTGTGGAGCAACATCGTGGGGTCCGGTGCGTTCATCGGCCCCGCGATGCTGCGCACGCTCATCTACACCGGGATCGCGGCGCTGTTGTCGCTGGCAATCGCCTACCCGGTGGCGTACTTCGTGTCGCGGTACGCCGGCAGGCGCAAGGCGCTGTACCTGGTGCTGCTCATCGCGCCGTTCTGGGTCAGCTACATGATGCGCATGCTGGCCTGGATCGACCTCCTCCAGCAGGGCGGGTTCTTCAACAAGGCGCTGTCGTCCGTGGGGCTGCCGGGCAACACCGACTGGCTCGGCGGCAAGTCGGTGACCGTGATCCTCGGCCTCGTCTACGGGTACATCCCGTACCTGATCCTGGTCCTGTACGCGGGACTCGATCGCATCGACGGCAGCCTGCTCGACGCCGCGCGCGATCTCGGCCTCAGCCGGTGGCGCACGTTCTGGCGGGTCACGGTGCCGCTGAGCAAGCCGACGATCATCGCCGGGACGTTCATCACCGTGCTGCCGATGATCGGCGACTACTACACCAACCAGCTGATGTCGGCAGCGCCAGGCACGACGATGATCGGCAACGTGATCGAGGGACAGCTCGAGGCCGCCGGTCAGACCGGGCAGGGCGCGGTGCTGTCGCTCATGCTGCTGATCGTGCTGCTGATACCGATGATCTACTACGTCATCAGCACGGCGCGCGCCTCCAGGGAGTACGCCTGATGGCCAGCGTGATCGGCGAGCCGGTCTCCGCTCCCGCCGCGGGCGCGGTCATCGAGCGCCGCCGACGTCCGCTCGGCAACCCCTGGCGGCGGCCGTGGGGGCTTGAGGGCTTCACGGTGCTGTACATCGCGTGGTCGATCCTGCCGATCGCGGTCGCGGTTCTGTTCTCATTCAACAAGGGTGCTTCGCAGGCGACCTGGCAGGGCTTCTCCACCAAGTGGTACGTCGGCGGATGGATCCAGTCGGTGGCCAACAACCCGGAGCTGCACCAGGCCGTGATCCAGACCCTGCGGCTGGCGGGGTTGACGACGGTGATCTGCGTACCGATCGGGGTCGCCTTCGCCATCGGGATCGACCGCTGGCGCGGCCGCACCTCGGGCGGGCTGAACATCGTGATGATCTTCTCGTTCGTGATTCCCGAGCTGCTGCTGGCGGTGGCTCTGTTCATGCTCGTCACCCAGCTGCTGACGTTCATCGCGCTCGGGACGACCGCCGAGGTGGCCGGCCTGGTGGTGTGGAACCTGAGCTGGCCGGCGATCATCGTGCGCGCCCGGCTGGTGACGATCGGCAAGACCTACGAGGAGGCGGCGGCTGACCTCGGCGCGTCGCAGCTGGGCGCGATCCGGCGGGTGCTGATGCCGATGCTGATGCCCGCGATCTTCGCCAGCACGGTGCTGGTGTTCGCCAGCACGATCGATGACTTCGTGATCGTCGAGCAGGTCTCGTCGACCGCCGCCACCCAGCCGATGTCGGTACTGATCTATTCCAACGTGCACGGAGGGCTGCAGGGTCCGGCCCTCAATGCGCTGGCGACGATCATGCTGTTCTTCTCGCTGGTCGTCGCAGTGATCGGCTATGTCGCCTACCGGTGGATGACCAGGGGCGAGCGCAAGGCAGGCGCCACCGAGGCGCTCACCAGCATTGCAGGCATGTGAGAGGGGAGAGAATGCCCGGAGGACACGTCCAGCTCCAGTCGCTGACCAAGCGGTTCGATGAGGTCACGGCCGTGGACGACATCTCGCTGGAGATTGAGGGGGGTGAGTTCTTCTCGCTGCTGGGACCGAGCGGCTGCGGCAAGACCACGACGTTGCGGATGGTGGCCGGCTTTGAGCCGCCGACCAGCGGCAGCATCGTGCTCGACGGGGTCAACGTGGCCAGGCTGGCTCCCAACCGGCGCAACGTCAACACCGTGTTCCAGAGCTACGCCTTGTTCCCGTTTCTGACCGTTGCCGAGAACGTCGCCTTCGGCCTCAAGTACCGCTCGGTCTCCAAGGCGGAGATCACCACGCGCGTCGGCGAGGCGCTTGAGCTCGTGCAGTTGGCGGGCTATGAGAAGCGCCGGCCCAACCAGCTCTCCGGGGGTCAGCAGCAGCGCGTCGCGCTGGCCCGGGCACTGGTGCTGCGGCCGGCGGTGCTGCTGCTGGACGAGCCACTCGGCGCGCTGGACGCGAAGCTGCGCCGCACGCTCCAGGTCGAGCTCAACGCGCTCCAGAAGCAGGTCGGGATCACGTTTTTGTACGTGACCCACGACCAGGAGGAGGCGCTGACGATGTCCGATCGCCTGGCGGTGATGAACCGCGGCAAGATCGCCCAGCTGGGAACCCCGGAGCAGGTCTACAGCGAGCCGACCGACGCGTACGTCGCCGACTTCCTCGGCGTCTCGAATCTCATGGATGCCACCGTCGAGACGTCCGGCGGTGCAGGCCCGTGCCGGGTGCGGCTGGGGGAGTTCGTGCTCGGTGCCGAGGCCGGCGACCTGCGCGCCACCGGGAAGGTGAAGCTGGCGATCCGACCAGAGCGGATCCACCTGCACCCGCACGAGTCCACCGGCGCCAACCAGATGCCGGGCATGGTCGAGCGGCTCGTGTTCCTGGGGTCGACCACGCAGATCTTCGTCCGGCTCGCGAACGGCGCCGCGCTCCAGGCGCTGGAGCGCAACGACGGGAAGGGGCTGCCCTACAGCCAGGGAACTCCGGTCCGCATCGAACTGCCCGCCGACGCGCTGCGTGTGCTTCCGGATCCGGGAGTCGGGGTGAGCGAGATCCACGAGGAGACGCTCGGCGACCTCCCGCTTGACCTCGCCACCAGCGCCGCGCCGCACAGCTGACGCACCCCGGTCTGCGCGCGGCGCGGAAACGTCCCCTGAGCCACCCGGGGCGCCGGCTCGCGGGCGCCGGTTTTAGTCAGCGCTTGGCGGCCTTGGCGCCGATCGGCGCAACCGATGCGCTCTGTCGTGTCTCCGGGCGTCGCTCGGGAACGAAGCCGAGCTCGGTGGCCGCCGCGTCGAGACATAGCCGCACCATCCGCTCGGCGGTCACGTCGGGATGCTGGAGCGTGACCTGGACGCCGAGACCGTCGATCAGGGCGCTGAGCATCGTCGCCACGTCCTCGGCGTCGACATCGGCGTTGAACTCGCCGTCGTCCTGCCCGCGGCGGATCACCTCGGCGATCATCAGCTGCTGGCCTGAGCGTTCCAGCCGCTCGTAGGTCCCGCGCAGATGCGGGCGGTGGCGCACCTGGAGCCACATCTCTATCCAGAGCGTCCAGTCGTCGAGCGGGTCCGGCGGCGCAGCGGAGCGCTCGACGATGTGGACGAGCTGCGCGCTGGCCCTGTCCAGCGTTTCGATCTCCTCTCGCAGCTTGGCGTAGAACTGCTCGTCGGAGTGGGTCAGGGCCTCCTCGAGCAGCTTCTCCTTGGACTCAAAGTAGTAGAGAATCGTCGCCGCGCTCGTGCCCGCGTTGTCGGCGATGTCGATGATTCGGGTCTCGGAAAAGCCCCGTTCGTAGATGGTGGCGAGCGCGGCCTCGATGATCTGTGGCCTGCGGATGTGGCCCAGCTTGGGGCGCGGACTCACTGCTGCCCTCTCTCCCTGGTGAAACCTGAATTGGCAGCCAGGAAACTACCTCGCCCCGCCCGTCACTGTCAAGCGGGACGGGCCCTGGTGCGCTGAGGGCGCGCGGTCGGACCGGGGTCGGAAAGGCGTTCGCCGACCCCAAGATCGCGGGCCAGCGATGCCGACACCGCGCGCCGCGCGCGCTCCAGCGGGACGGCGGAGTCGCCGATCAGGGTTCGCACCCCAAAGCCGTCGAGCAGTGCGAGCGTCCGGTCGGCCACCTCCTCGGGATCGCAGCGCGCGAACTCCCCGGCGGCGATCCCGGCGGTGATCTCGTCCGCGAACCAGGCGCGCATCCGCGCATAGAGCTCCTCGGCGAACGGGCGCAACTCAGGGTGGCGCACCGCCCGCAGCCACAGTTCCATCCACAGCACCCAGTCCTCGGTCAGGGCCGGTGTCGTCGGCAGGCACTGGTCGATCATCATGGCCAGCCGCTGCGCATGGGTCGCGCCGGCCGGCGGGATGTCCTTGAGCCGCGCATCTCCCGCGAGCGCGTAGGAGTAGTCAAGCGCTTCGGCCAGCAGCGATTCGCGGGTGGCGAAGTGGTAATGGACGAGCGCCGGCGAGACGCCGGCATCCATCGCGATGCGGGCGATGCGGACGCCGTCGATCCCGTCGCCGGCGATCTGGCGGACGGCCGCGGCCAGGATCCGCTCGCGCGCGCCGTTCCTGCCCGCGGCCTGGGTCACGCCCGTTGCGCCAGCGCCGGCGCCAGGTCAGCCCGGATCCGGTCCGCGAGCCAGGCGACGCCGGCTTCGCGCCGGGAGAGCGGGCCGCACTCATAGCCACGGGTCATCGCGCCCTGCTGCACGTTGTCCACGAGGTCGACGTCCTCTTTGAGCACGAGCTGGTTGAGGCGGTTGTTGGCCCACTGTACGAACCGCGTGCGCGGATTGGTGGTGGAGGGTCGGTAGCAGGCCCACGTGTCGGCCGTCTTGTCGACCCCGTCGGGCAGCAGCTGCCAGGTGTTGACCTGATCCGGGTACAGGTCGATCGTCGTGTTGGGGTACAGGTACACGTAGCGCCAGATGCGCCGGTCGGCGTCGGTCAGGCCCGGCATGGGTGTGACCAGGTCGGCGTACAGTCGCTCGAGCCGGTTGCTCGACGGCTTGTCGCGCAGCGGCGCGTCGAACCACACGTAATGGTCGTGAACTTCGACGTCGTAGTGCTTGTAGTCCAGCATCCGCATCAGAGACGGGTGCGCGATGGGGATGTGGTAGCCCTCGATGTAGTTGTCGGCGACGACCTTCCAGTTGGCCGGCTGGCTGCCGGTGCCCTTCGCGAACTGCTGGAGGCGGTCAAGGCGGTAGGGCGCGAGCCGCTGTGGCAGGTCGCCGACGAGCTCGGCGAGCGGAGCGGCGTCCCGGTCGAGGTTGACGAAGATCAGCCCGCACATCTCCTCGACGCGCACCGGCATCAGGCTCAGTGACTTCTTGTCCAGGCGCTCCTCGAACGCCATGCCCTCCGGCACCCCGATGAGGCTGCCGTCGAGCCGGTACGTCCAGCCGTGGTAGCGGCAGCGAATCGCCGCCTTGCACTGGCCCTCGCCGCTGAGCAGCCGGGACGCGCGATGGCGGCAGATGTTTCGGTAGGCGCGCAGCGCGCCCTGCTCGTCACGGACGACGAGCACCGGCTGGTTGCCCGCTGACGCGGTGATGTAGCTGCCGGCCTTCGGCAGCGAGGAGATGTGCCCGGCCAGCTGCCAGGTGCGTTCGAAGATCAGCTCCTGCTCGGGCTCCAGCAGCGCCGGGTCGGTGTACATCGAGGGATTGAGCGCGGTCCAGGACAGCTGCGGGGCGGCGGACTGGGCGGCAGACAAGGATCCGTTTTGCTGGCCGGTCGAGACGGCGGTGATGTCCATTCTCCTCTTCCTGACTTTGTGATCAGTTGGTGTTAGTCTACCGGCCGTGGTCAAGCGACACACCTGGCTCTCGCTCGTCCCCAGCGTGAGCGCCAGCGCTTGGACGCCCTCATCCGACGATCACTGGGAGTGAAATGACCGCCACTGCATCCCCGGCCACCGGCCTCACCGACCGGCAGCGCGAGCTCCAGGCGCGGGCCCGTGACTTCCTTGAGCGGGTGCTCCTGCCGCTGGAGGTCGAGGCCGAGCTCGCGGGCGGGCTGCTGCCCGAGGAGACGATCGACCAGATCAAGCGAGAGTCGATCGCCGCCGGCCTGGTCGGCGGCCGTGTCTCCCCGGAGCTCGGCGGCCAGGGATGGACGATGGTTGAGTCGTTCCTGGTCAACGAGACGCTCGGGCGGGTCACCAACGGCCTGCACTGGCACATTCCCGGCGTGTACAACGTATGGGAGGCGGCCACGCCAGAGCAGCGGCAGCGCTGGGTCGTGCCCGCCCTGCGAGGCGAGGGGGGAGACGCCTACGCCGTCACCGAGGCCGGCGCCGGCTCGGACACCTCGGCGATCCAGACGACGGCCGTTGCGACCGACGGGGGCTGGAAGATCGACGGCGAGAAGTGGTTCGTCACCTCGGGCGACGTGGCCCGCATCCTGGTCGTGATGGCCAACGTGATCGATGGCTCAGACCGGCTGCCGACGCTGTTTCTGGTCGAGCCGACCGCGCCCGGGGTGGAGTTCATCGACCAGCCGAGGTTCACCCACAACTACCCCCACGGTCATCCGACGATCCGCTTCACGGGTGTCGAGGTCGCTCGCGACGCAATCATCGGCGAGGTCGGCGCCGGCGACGATCTCCAGCGCCGGTGGTTCACCGAGGAGCGCCTGGGAATCGCGATCCACGGGTTGGGCGCGATGTGGCGGCTGCTTGACGAGACCACGGCCTGGGCGCTGAGCCGCGTGCAGGGCGGCAGCCGGATCATGGACTATCAGGGGGTCTCGTTCCCGCTGGCGGACTCGGCCACGGATGCGGCCGTCGGCCGCCTGCTGACACTCCAGGTCTGCGAGATGGTCGACGCAGGCGCCGACCCCAAGATCGTGCACGCCAAGGCCTCGATGGCCAAGCTGTTCGTCTCCGAGGCAGCCGGCCGCTGTGCGGACCGGGCCGTGCAGATCTTCGGCGGACGGGGGTACATGCGCTCCAACGTCGCCGAGCGTCTCGCCCGTGAGTTGCGGGTCGACCGCATCTGGGAGGGCACGAGCGAGATCCAGCGGCTGATCGTGGCCCGGGCGCTGGAGCGCCGCGGGGTCGAGGCGACCATCCATTGAGCGTCGCCAATCGAACGGCTGCGGACGGGCTCTCGTGGCTGCTGCGCCCTGACTCGATTGCGGTCGTCGGCGCCACCGACCGCCCCGGCAGCTACGGCGGCGAGGCGCTGGGCAACCTGGCCTTGGTCGACTTTCCCGGCCGGGTCTACGGGGTCAACCCAAATCGCCAGGAGGTGCTCGGCCGTGAGTGCGTGCCGACCGTCGCCGACCTGCCGGAGGCGGTCGATGCCGTGATCGTCGCCATCCCGGCGGCCGGCGTCCCGGACGCAATCGAGCAGGCCGGTGCCCGCGGGTGCGGGGGTGCGGTCGTGTTCAGCGCCGGCTTTGCCGAGGTCGTCTCCGGTCGCGGGCTCCAGGACGAGCTCGTCGCCTCGGCCCGGCGCCACGGCCTGGGTGTCGTCGGCCCCAACTGCAACGGCATCGTGATCCCGGCTCGTCGTCTGGCGCTCTGGGGAGATGCGCTGTCGCTGCCGGAGCCCGGGCCGGTGGCGCTGATCAGCCAGAGCGGCAA
Source organism: Solirubrobacteraceae bacterium (assembly GCA_035702755.1). GTDB lineage: Bacteria > Actinomycetota > Thermoleophilia > Solirubrobacterales > Solirubrobacteraceae > Palsa-465. Next base: position 11,979 of record DASSZQ010000245.1, read on the forward strand.
CGTGGCCGTCAACGCGCTCGAATCGTCCCGCGGGCTGCGCTTCCACACGGTGATCGCCAGCGGCAACCAGGCAGTGCTGTCGGCGGCCGACTACCTCGAGGCGCTGGCGGCCGAGGAGGGGATCGGCGCCATCGCGATGTATCTCGAGGATGACGGTGGCCCCCGGTTCGTCGATGCACTGGCGGCCGCCGCGGACGCGGGCGTCGCCGTCGTCGTGCTCAAGGTCGGAAGCTCGGAGGCCGGCGCGCGCGCGGCCGCCGCCCACAGCGGCGCACTCGCGGGCGACCAGCGCGTCTTTCGCGCGCTCATGCGCGAGGCCGGCGCCGTGGTGGCCCAGGACGTGCACGAGTTGCTCGAGCTGTCGAAGGCGATCGCAACGCGCCGGACGGCGGCCGCGGCGAGCACCGGCGATCGGAAGCTCATCACCGGCCGCGGCCTGGCGATCATGACCTGCTCAGGCGGTGACTCCGCCCAGGGCGCCGACGAGGTCGATGTCCTCGGCCTCTCCCTCCCGGAGCTCGCCCCGCGGACGCGCGCCCGCCTTGAGCAGCTGCTGCCGTCCGCGGCCACCGCCGCCAACCCGCTTGACTACACCTCGATGCTGTGGGGCGAGCAGGAGGCGCTCGGCGAGCTGGTCTGCGCCCTCGGGGAGGACCCCGGCGTCGACCAGGTGGTGATCTTCTACGACCAGCCCCCCGGACTCCGCGGCGCGGCCGAGGAGTCGTGGGCGACAACCCGCGCCGGATTTGAACTGGGCGCCTCGCTCAGCCCCGTCCCGACGATCGTCTGCTCGACGCTGCCCGAGCTGCTTGACGACCGCGCGGCCGTGGAGCTGCACCGCGCCGGCATTGCCACCGCCGCGGGCCTGCGAACCGGCCTGCGCTGCGCGGCGGCGCTGGCCACGCTGGCCGCTATGGAATTGGCTCCCGATCCCGCGCATCCCACCGGGGACCGGCTGCGGGCAATCGCTGAGGCGGCGCGGACAGGTCTCTCCGCCGGCGCGGGCGGCTGGCTCGCCGAGCACGATGCCAAGCGGATCCTGCGCGACGCCGGCGTTGCCGTGCCCCGCGGCCGTCTCGTCGCCACCGCCGATGACGCCGTCGCGGCGCGGCGTGAGCTGGGCGGCCCGATCGCGCTCAAGCTCAGCTCAAGCGCCGTCCAGCACAAGTCAGAGCTCGGCGGGGTCAGGCTCAGTCTGTCCGACGACCGTGAGCTGCGCGATGCGTTCGCCGCGATCGCGCGACTCGCCGATGAGCACGGCGGCAGCGTACTTGCCGAGCGGATGGCCCCGGCCGGCACCGAGCTGATCGTCGCCGCCCACCGCGGCGGCTCGGTGCCGGCGCTGGTGGTCGGACTTGGGGGGATCTGGACCGAGCTGCTGGACGATGTCGCTGTGATCCCCCTGCCGGCGAGCGCCAAGCGAGTCCAGCGTGCGCTGTCGCAGCTGCGCGGCGCGGCGCTGCTGTTCGGCGGTCGCGGCCGCCCGGGAGTCGACGTGGCCGCGGTCGCCGAACTCGCTCAGCGCCTCGGCGAGCTGCTCGTGGCGCACGAGCTTGAGGCGGTCGAGTGCAACCCGGTGCTGGCGGGAGGGCCCGGTACCGGAGCCGTGGCCGTCGACGCGATGATCAGGGAGGGGTAGGCGATGGTTTTGAGGGATTCGACCAGACGAGGAGAGAGGGCCGGCGGATGAGTGACACGTTCGACGTTGCCATTGTCGGCGGCGGCTTCGCCGGGGTGACCGCCGCCCGCGAGTGCGCGTTGCGCGGGCGATCGGTGGTGCTGCTGGAGGCGCGGGATCGCCTCGGCGGGCGTACCTGGACCGCGCAGTGGGACGGGTTCAAGATCGAGTACGGCGGCGGGTGGGTCCATTGGCATCAGCCGCACACGTTCTCGGAACTGACCCGCGCCGGACTGACGGTGAGCGCGTCGGACGACACCGAGCGCGCCCACTGGCGGGTCGGCTCCGAGCGGCGCACGGGCACGATCGACGAGCGTGACGCGATCGCGCAGCGCGGATGGGACGCGTTTGTCGACGGCGTCCGGGCCGCGCTCCCGCAGCCCCACGCTCCGCTCACCGCAATCGACGAGCTGGCGGTGTACGACCGGCTCACGATCGCGCAGCGGATCGACCAGCTTGACCTGTCCGACGAGGAGCGGGCGGTGCTCACCGCGGAGCTCGAGTCGCTCGCGAGCGCCCCGGTCGACGACGCCGGCGCCGTCTCGGTGCTGCGCTGGCACGCTCTCTCCGGCTACAGCCTCAAGCTCACCCAGGAGACCGGCGGGCGGGTCACGATCGACCGCGGCACCGGCGCGCTGCTCAACGCGATCGCGGATGCGGCTCCGTTCGAGCGTCGTCTCTCCGAGCCGGTCGCGGCGATCGCTCGCCGCGGGTCCGGCGTCGAGATCCAGACGCGGGCCGGAGGTGGGATGCGCGCGAAGGTGGCGATCGTGACGGTGCCGCTCAACGCGCTCGGATCGATCGCGTTCGAGCCGGGCCTGCCGGAGGCCAAGCAGCGCGCGATCGCGCTGGGGCAGGCGAGCCGGGGGGTCAAGCTCATGATCCGCGTGCGGGGCGAGCACGTGCTCCAGAACGCGGTCGCCCCCGGCCACCCGTTCGGCTACCTCAGCAGCGAGGCGCTCGACGGCGACGGCACGCAGTTGATGATCGGCTTCGGCCTCGACGAGCAGCTGGTCGACCCGGGTGACCTGGCGGCGATGCAGCGGAGCCTGGATGAGCTCCTGCCCGGCTACGAACTGCTCGCCGTCACCAACCACAACTGGTTCTCCGACGAGTTCTCTCGTGGGACGTGGGCGATCCACCGGCCCGGGTGGTACGAGCACCACCACGCCGAGATGCGCCGTCCGGAGCCGGGCGTGCTGTTCGCGGGTAGCGATCTGGCCGACGGGTGGGCCGGCTTCATCGACGGCGCGATCGAGTCAGGTCTGCGGGCGGGGGCTGTGGCGAGTGATCTCAGTCGCTGAGTCTTCACCTCGCCCTGACGGCGGGGGCTAAGGCGCGGTGGGGCCGGCCAGCATCCCGGCCAGCCGCTCAAACGCCTCGGCGATCGCCTCCTGGGGCACCGGGCCTCGCGGCGCCCCGCCACCGTCCTGCTCCTGGTGGTGGATGGCGGCGCTGCGCAGGATGGCGACCGACACGCGGGCGGTCAGCTCGGCCGAGAAGCGATCCAGCGGAGCGCCGTGATCACGCGCCCGCGCCAGCAGGGCGTCGGTGATCGCCTGCTCAAAGCGCAGCAGGGGGCGCGGGGCGGACTTCTGCAGCAGCTCATGCGGGCGGGGGTGGTTGGTGAACATCCAGATGGGGCGCGTGTCGGAGTCGGCGGCGATCTCGCCGGCCAGCCCGGTGAAGGCGGCCCGCACCGCCGCCGGTGGAGACTCGCTGGGCGGGCGGGCGCGAATCCGCTCGGCGGCGACGGCCATCCAGCGCTCGGCCTCGTCGGCGATCAGGCTCTCCTTGCCCTCGAAGTGGCGGTAGAAGGTGCGCTCGGGCACCCCGGCGGCCTCGCTGATCTGGCGGACGGTCGTCGCCTCGTAGCCCTGGGCGGCAAACAGCCGCTTGGCCGCCTGCAGCACGGCGGCTCGCACCGCCTGCTTCTTGGCCTCGCGGCGACCGAGCGTCTCGTTCACCCCGCCCAGTATCGCAGAATTTGACAGTTCTGCCAGTTTGTGCGAATCTGGCAGACATGTCAACTTCTCCCAGGCGGCGGCCGATGCGCGGAGCGGGCCCGGCCACGCGGGCCCCGGGCATCATCGCCACCGTCGGAGCCTGGTCGGCGCGCCACCGCCGGCTCGTCCTCGCCGCCTGGCTGGTCCTGCTCGTCGGCGCCACCGTCGCCAGCAACGCCCTCGGAGGTGTCTTCAGCGACACGCTGACGATTCCCAACAGCCAGGCGCAGGCGGGCCTCAACATCCTCAGGGCCCATGAGCGGCGCGCCGGCGGGCAGAACGGCCAGCTCGTCTTCGTCGACCCCCACGCCCGGCTGAGCACCCAGCGTGCGGCGATTGAGCAGACCGTCAGCCGGGTCGCGCACCTGCCCCACGTCCTGTCGGTGTCTGACCCGCTGCGCCCCGGCACGGTGTCCCGCGACGGCCGCACCGCGTACGCGTCGGTCAACTTCGACACCAACCCCCAGAGCCTGGGGGGCGCATACATCACCTCGGTCGACACCGCCACCGCTCCCGCCCGCCACGCCGGCGTCGCCGTGCAGTACGGCGGTGCGCTCGGCCAGGCGGCGGCGCCCAAGGCCAATGACGGCCTCTCCGAGCTCATCGGCATCGCCGTCGCCCTCGTCGTCCTGCTCGCCGGGTTTGGCAGCGTCATCGCCGCCGGGCTTCCGCTCGTCAGCGCCATCCTGGGGGTGTTCTCCGGGCTGGGGCTGCTTGGCATGCTCGCCGCCGCCGTCACCTTCGGCAAGTCGTCGCCGACGCTGGCGCTGATGATGGGGCTCGGCGTGGGAATCGACTACGCCCTGTTTCTCACAACCCGGTATCGCCAGCTGCTCATCGAGGGCGACGACCCGGACCGGGCGATCCGCCGGACGCTCGCCGCCAGCGGGCGGTCGGTGGCGATCGCCGCCACCACGGTCGTCATCGCCATGCTCGGCCTGTACGTGTCCGGCATCACGTTCATCGGCAAGCTCGGCCTGGCGGCGGCGCTGAGCGTGGCGGTGACGGCACTGGCATCGCTGACGCTCGTCCCGGCGCTGCTGGGCTTCGCCCGGCAGCGGATCGATCGCTGGCACGTCCGCTCGCCCGTGGCCGAGCCCGCCACCGACACCGGGCCGCTGCACCGCTACACCGAGACCGTCGCCCGGCACCCGTGGCGCTTTGCGCTCGGCGCGACGGCGCTGCTGCTCGTCATCGCCATCCCCACGCTGTCGATGCACATCGGTCACGTCGGCCCGGGGGCCGAGCCCGCCAGCTGGAGCGAGCGCCAGGCCTATGACTCCATCAGCCGCGGCTTTGGCCCGGGCGCCACCGGGCCGCTGACGATCGTCGCCAAGCTCCCGGCGCACACGACGGCCCAGACGAGCACCAGCCTCGCCCGGTCGCTGCGGCGCGCGGTGCAGGGGACGCCGGGGGTGGCGAGCGCCGGCCCGCTCACGTCCAGCCCCGACGGCGCCGTGCTGGTGGGCCGGGCGATTCCCACCACCGGGCCGACCGCGCAGGCCACCCAGTCGCTCGTCGCTCACCTGCAGAACGACGTGCTCCCGTCGGTCCTGCGCGGCGCTCACGCCACCGGCTACGTGACCGGGACGGCGGCGGCGACGATCGACTTTCAGACGACGGTCGCCAGCCGCCTGCCGCTCATCATCGGCGTCGTGGTGGCGGCCGCCTTCCTGCTGCTGCTGGCGTTCTTCCGCAGCCCGGTGGTGGCGTTGAAGGCCGCGCTGCTCAACCTGCTGTCGATCGCCGCCGCCTACGGCGTCATCGTCGCCGTGTTCCAGTGGGGCTGGGGGGCGAGTGCCCTGGGGGTGAGCGGCCCGGTGCCGATTGAGTCCTACGTGCCGATGATCATCTTTGCGATCGTGTTCGGCCTGTCGATGGACTATGAGGTGTTCCTGGTCTCACGGATCCGCGAGTACTGGCTGCTGACCGGCGACAACCGCCGCAGCGTCGCCATGGGGCTCAGCCGGACCGCCCGGGTCATCACCTGCGCGGCGCTGATCATGGCGAGCGTGTTCTTCGCCTTCCTGCTGTCGACCAACGTCGTCATCAAGATGCTCGCCCTCGGGCTGGGCGCGAGCGTGATCATCGACGCCACCATCATCCGCATGGTCATCGTGCCCGCGCTCATGTTCCTCTTCGATCGCGCCAACTGGTGGAGCCCAGGGTGGCTGGATCGCCTCCTGCCCCACCTGGAGCCCGACACGGAGCCGGCGGGCGCCGGTGGCGGTCCGGCGGCGGACGGCGAGCCGGCACTCGCCACCCGCTGATGGACGTCGGCGGCATCCCGGCGGTCTCACGCGGCGAGGGCCGCCGGCGTTTGCTCTCCATGACCGCCACCCACCATCTTCATCACGACAGCCCGCTGGGGCCGCTCCTGCTCATCGCCGACGACGAGGAGCGCCTGCGCGGCGTGTACCTCCCGGCTCACGACCCGCCGCCGGTGATGCCGTCCGGCCCCCGCCGCGGCGGCGGGGTCATCGATGACGCCGCCGCCCAACTTGACGAGTACTTCGCCGGGACGCTGACGACCTTTGACCTGCCGCTGGCCACGGCCGGACCGCCTCTGCATAAGCGGGTCTGGGCTCGGCTGCGGGCGGTGCGGTACGGCGCGACGACGACCTACGGTCAGATCGCCGCCGAGCTCGGTCTGCCACCGCGCGGGGCGCGGGCGGTCGGCACCGCCAACGCGCGCAATCCGCTGGCGATCATCGTGCCCTGCCACCGGGTGGTGGGGTCCTCAGGCGCGCTCACCGGGTACGCCGGCGGCCTGGAGGCCAAGCGCTGGCTCCTCGCCCATGAGGCGCGCGTCGCCGGCCACACGCTCGTGTGACGTTACGCGCGCTCCGCGTGATGGGACCGCCCCGCTGTCCGGACGCGCCAGCGCCACAGTTCGTCGCTGCCCCAGACGATGAACGGGAACACGAGCAGGACGGGGATGTACTGCACCGGCAGCGCGGCGGTGCCGAACACCGACTGCAGCGGCGGGGCGTAGATGATGGCGGCCGCAAAGGCGACGGCGAAGGCGACACCGCGCAGCAGATAGCGGTTGGACAGGACCCCCACCTGGCGCAGCGAGGCGCGGTCGGTGCGGGTGGCGAAGGCGGCGCCCATCTGGCAGGCGACGATGCCGGCCCAGGTCATCGTGGTGGCGCGCAGGTAGTCCTGGTGAAGGGCGGTGCCCGCTCCGGTGGGATCACCCGGAGACCATCCCGCGGCGCCAAGCACGAGAAAGAAGCCGCCGGTCACCAACACGGCCTCCACGGTGCCCAGGCGCAGCCAGGCGCGGGTGAGCATGGCGCGGCTGATGATGCCGGCCTCGCGCGGGCGGGGCGGGCGGTCCATCGTGCCGGGCTCGGCGGGCTCGCGGCCGAGGGCGAGCGCCGGGACGGTGTCGGTGCCGAGGTCGATCGCCAGGACCTGGAGCGCGGTGAGGGGCAGGGGGATGGCGCCGCCGGCCAGCGCGTAGATCACGAACGGGACGATCTCCGGGACGGCGTGGACGAAGATGTAGGTGATGAACTTGCGGATGTTGTCGTAGACGACCCGTCCCTCTTCGACGGCGGCGACGATCGAGGTGAAGTTGTCGTCGGTGAGCACCATCGTGGCCGCCTCGCGGGCGACGTCGGTGCCGGAGGCGCCCATCGCCACGCCGATGTCGGCCCGCCGCAGCGCGGGGGCGTCATTGACGCCGTCACCGGTCATCGCCACGGTGTGACCCTGCGCGCGGAGTGCGTCGACGATGTGGAGCTTGGTCTCCGGGTTGGAGCGCTCGACGATGAGCTCACGCGTGTCGTGCAGCAGCCGGTCGCGCTCGGCCTGGGGCAGCGCGTCGAGCCGCGCGCCGCTGATCACCGTCGGCTCGGCGGTCACGATCCCAACCTGGCGGGCGATGGCCGTGGCGGTGAGGCCATGATCCCCGGTGACGACGATGATGCGGATGCCGGCCTGCCGGCAGCGTCTCACGGCATCGGCGACGCCATGACGGGGCGGATCGGCGAGCGCGGCCAGGCCGACGAACGTGAGGTGTGACTCCACCAGCTCCCGGGTGCCGTCCTCCAGTTGGGCGACGCGACGCTGGGCGAAGCCGAGCACGCGCAGGCCCTGGCCGGCATAGCGCTCAAACGTGGCGCGCACCAGCGCGCGGTCGGCGTCGGTGAGGGGGTGGTCGCCGGTCTGGTCGCGGATCGCGGTGCACAGGTCCAGCAGCTCAAGCGGCGCGCCCTTGGCGTGGTACCACAGCTCGCCGCCCGGCTCCTCGTCGAGCGTGGTCATGCGCTTGAGGTGGGGGTCGAAGTGAAAGACGCGCTTGCGGCGCCGGTCGCGTTCGCGCTCGGCGCCCACAACGTCCTCGCCGAGTTCGATGGCGGCGATGAGCAGCGCGCTCTCGCTCGGATCGCCGGTCCGCACCCAGCCGGCGGGGCCACGGTCAACGGTCGCGTTGTTGCAGCGAACCGCGGTGCGCAGCAGCGCGGCCAACAGCTGCGGCGGCTCCTGGGCCCGCGTGTCAGGCGTGAGGCGGACCTCCTCGCCGCCCACCCAGAGCAGGCGGACGCTCATCACCCCCTCGGTGAGGGTTCCGGTCTTGTCGGTGCAGATGACATCGGTGGAGCCGAGGGTCTCGACGGCGGTCAGCCGCTTCACCAGCGCCCGGCGGGCGGCCATGCGCCGCACGGCACCGGCCAGGGAGAGGGTGATCGTCGGCAGCAGTCCCTCCGGGACGTTGGCCACCAGCAGGCCGATGGCGAAGGTCACCGCGGCGGCCAGGGAGAGTCCGGCCAGCGTGATGCCGGCGACGAAGAACACGCCCGCCGCGGCAACGCCGATGGCCGCGATCAGCCACGCCACCCGGTTGACCTGTCGCTGCAGCGGGCTGATCTCCGGCTTCACGCGCTGTGACAGGGCGGCGATCCGGCCGAGCTGCGTGCGCATCCCGGTGGCGTAGACGACGCCCTCGGCCTCCCCGCCGGTGCACAGCGTGCCGGCGAAGACGAGGTCGCCGGATTGAAGCAGCGAGGCCGCCGGGGCCTGCGCTTCGGCCGCCCGCACCACCGGCTCTGACTCGCCGGTCAGCGCGGCCATGTCGAGCTCAAGCGAGCCCTGGATCAGCCGGGCGTCGGCCGACAGCCGGTCGCCTTCGGCCAGCAGGACGACGTCGCCGGGCACAAGCTCGGTGGCCGCCACCTCGGTCTCTGTGCCGTCGCGCCGGACCCGCGCCTGCGCAGGGAGCAGCTCGCGCAGCGCCTCGGTGGCCCGCTCGGCCTGCAGCTCCTGGGCGTAGGCGAGCGTCGCGTTGAGCAGGATCACCGCCACGATGGCGATGCCCAGCGTCGCGTTCCCACTGGCGGCGGCGAGGCTCGCGGCCAGCCACAGCAGCAGCGCCAGCGGATGAACGAGCTGCGCGGCCAGCTCTCGAAGCCGGCTTCGCTGCGCGCTGCGCGAGATCTCGTTGGCGCCGAACTGGAGCCGGCGGCGCTGGGACTCGCGCGGGGACAGCCCGGAGGTTCGCGCGTTCAGGTGGGCCAGCAGCAGGTCGATCCGCTCCTGCGGGTCAACCGGTCCATCGCCGACCGCTGCGGCGTCCGCGGCCACCGCGCTGTGATCGAGCGCCTCGGGCATGGCTCAACGATGATGGTCAGACCGCGGCCTGGATTCCGTGGGCAGCCGAGGCCGCCGTGGGTGGCGAATCCGTACTTGCTGCGGATCAGGCCGCCGGTATTCGAGGAGGGGGTCTCCCTTGACACCGAGCTGGGTAAGCGTAGGCTTACGGTTCGTGCAGACTTACCGAGCCGATGCGTGGACCGCGCTGGGGGATCGCACGCGCAAGGCGATCTTCGAACTGCTGCTGGATCGCCCGCGCGCGGTCAGTGAACTGGCCGGCGAGCTGCCGGTGAGCCGCCCGGCCGTGTCCCAGCACCTGCGGGTGCTCAAGGACGCCGGCCTGGTGAGCGACCAGTCCCGGGGCACGCGGCGCATTTACCGCGTCGATCCGGACGGGCTGGCGGCGCTGCGCACAGATCTCGAGCGCTTTTGGGGACAGGCCCTGACCGCCTATCAGGCGGTCGTCGAGCAACCAACTCAAGGAGGCGGGATGAGCAGCCACACACAGGCGATCGCGACGACGGTGAGCACGTCGATCGTCGTCAAGGCGCCGATTGAGCGGGCGTTTGCGGCGTTTACGGAGGAGTTTGATCAAATCAAGCCGCGCGAGCACAACATGCTCGCCGTCGACATCGCCGAGACGGTGTTCGAGCCCCACGCCGGTGGCTCGGTGTATGACCGGGGCGTTGACGGCAGCGAGTACCGGTGGGCGCGCGTTCTCGCCTACGAGCCGCCGCACCGCGTCGTCTTCAGCTGGGACATCAGCCCGCGATGGCAGATCGAATCCGACCCGGATCGCTGCAGCGAGGTGGAGGTGCGATTCGTCGCCGAGACCCCGGAGCGGACGCGCGTCTCCCTGGAGCACCGGTACCTCGACCGCCACGGCGACGGCTGGGACGGCCTGCGGGAGGGCGTCGGCGGCGACCAGGGGTGGCCGCTGTACCTGGCGCGCTACGAAGCGCTGTTGCACTAAAGCGCCGACGAGACCCACTCTTCGCCGGGCGCCTGATCGCGAGAGGCGCCCGGCGAACCCGTCTCGGCGACGCCGCGATGCGACGTGCGAGGATCGTGAGCGGTGACGATCGAGAACGGAATGATCCCGTGGCTCTCCCTGGAGGGGGCCGCCAATGCCCGGGTCGTGGTCCCCGGCGTGCTCCTGCGCTCAGACAACCTGCAGTCGCTGACCGAACAGGATGTCGCCGTGCTCGTGGATCAGCAGGGTCTGGAGGTGGTGCTTGACCTGCGCACCGACGTGGAGGTCGCGCTGGAGGGCCCGGGACCGCTGACGGGCGAGCCCAGGGTGCGGATCGAGCACCGGTCGCTGTATCCGCAGACCACCGGCAACACGGATCTCGATGCCGCCACCGTCAAGCCGTGGCAGGAACCCCAGCCGGGGGAGTTCGCCACCGAGTCACCCGTCGTCCGGGCGTACCTGAGCTACCTGCTCGCCCGCCCGGACTCCATCGTGGCCTCCGTCCGCGCGGTCGCCCGCGCCCGCGGGGCCGCGCTCGTGCACTGTGCTGCGGGCAAGGACCGCACCGGCGTCGTCGTCGCCCTGGCGCTTGACAGCGCCGGCGTCAGCCGCGACATGATCGTGCGCGACTACCTGGCCACCGCCGAGCGCATCGAGGCCATCCTGGAGCGCCTGCTGGGGTCCGCAACCTACCGGGCCGAGCTTGAGGGTCAGGATCCCCAGCGACATGCTCCCGTCCCGGGAACCATGGAGCGGGTGCTCCAGCTGGTTGATGAGCGCTTTGGCGGATCGGCGGCGTGGCTGAGGGCGCAGGGCCTTGAGGCGGGCGACCTCGGTCGACTCCGCCAGCGGGTCGCCCCCGCCATGATCGGCCCGGACTAGAAGGGCCGCGGGCCGGCGAGGCCGAGCGCCCGGCGACTATGGTTCACTTCCATCAAGTCGTCGGCGGTTTGCGCCCTGCCCGGCGTCGTCCGGATCCGCGCAGTGAGGATCCGGGTCGGCGTGCGCCTCGTCCGGCGGCTGAAAACGACCGAGCGCGGTGCGGGGACGCACCGGCCGGCCGCCCCCAAGCTTGCTCTGCGATGGCCCCCCGCCGAAAACGACCCTCCCCAGCCCAGATCGCGATGCGGCGCCTGGGGCTGCTGGTGGTCGTGCTGGCGCTCGCGGGGGCCGGACTGGCGCTGGCCAGCGGCCCGTCCGGCCCGGACCGCGGCCGGCCGTCCAAACACGCATTACGCGCGCGCGAAGCCGCCTCCCGGGCGCGGGCGGCGGCCGCGAAGGTGGTCAACCTGGCGCCGGGCTCTGACCCGGCGGTGCTGCCGGGCCCGGTGCTGATCGCCGACCGCGACAACAACCGGCTGATCGAGGTCAGTCCCACCGGCCATGTCCTCTGGCAGTTCCCGCGTCCTGGAGAGCTCCCGCCGGGCCAGACGTTCAAGATCCCTGACGACGTGTTCTTCACGCCGGACGGCCACCACGTGATCGTCACCGAGGAGGACGACTTCGTCGTCCGGATCATCGACATCCAGACCGGCCAGGTCACCTACCAGTACGGGCACCCGGGCGTCTCCGGGTCCTCCGCCGACTACCTATTCAACCCGGACGACGCGCTGCTCCATCACAACGGCCAGATCATCATGGGCGACATCAAGAACTGCCGCGTGCTGACGATCACGCCGCCGTCGCACCAGATCACCCGGCAGTTTGGCCAGACCGGCGACTGCATCCACCAGGCCGGAGTGACCTACGGAAGCCCCAACGGCGCCTTCCCCATGAGCAACGGCGACACGGTGGTGACGGAGATCAACGGCTCCTGGGTCGACGTCCTCACCCCCAGCGGGAACGTCGTGAGCTCGGCGAACATCCCCAACTTCACCTATCCATCGGACACCAATGAGGTGCGGCCCGGCGTCTTCCTCTCCGCCGACTACACCGACCCCGGCGCGGTCGAGACGTTCACCCCGCAGGGCAAGCTTCTGTGGAGCTACGCCCCCACCGGCGCCAAGGCCCTCAACCAGCCGTCGCTGGCGCTGCCGCTGCCCAACGGTGACGTCATCACCAACGATGACTACAACGACCGGGTGATCGTCATCGACCCGCACACCAACAAGATCGTCTGGCAATACGGACACACCGGGCACCCCGGCACCCGGCCGGGCTACCTCCACAAGCCGGACGGCATCGATCTCGCGCCGCCGTACAACCTCATGAGCCGCTTCCGCTGAGAGCACCCGGCGGCGGCCCAGCGGTCGGTCACCGCAACGCGGGCTCGCGGCGCCGCGGCCGGCGGGGCCGGCTCGGCCGGCTCGGTTGGTCCGGCCGGCTGGGCTGGCCTGACCGGCTGGACGGGGCCAGCGGGGTGCTCCACGGCGTCCACGGGCCAAGAGCGCGGTCTCTGGCCCGCTCGTAGGCGCGGCGCAGGAACCGCCGCTCCCGCCGGCCACGAGCCGCCTCATAGCGGCTCCACAACCCCAGCGCCCGCTCGCCGTCCCCACCCGCCGCGGCGCGCAGCCGCATCAGCGAGCAGGTTTCGGCGAGTCCAGGGGCATTACAGCCCTCACCTGGGGGACAGCAGCGTCGCATAAGCCCGTATCTATTGACCTACCCGCGCCGGAGCGCGTGACACTGTCAGTTCGATGACGTCGCGGCGGGCGAGGTCTCATCCATCGAGGCCATGGCCGTGGCCACGTCCCGCGGATAGGTGTGCCGGGCCCACAGGAGGCTGATCCCGGCGATGGCGAGCGGGACGAGCATGATCAGGAACGCGTAGGCGAGGGCGGTGCCGTTGCCGGGAGCGGTGGCGTTCTCCCCAGCTGCCCCCCGGGGGCCGCCGAGGATGCCGGAGATGAAGCCGAACAGGAGCGGCCCCGCGGCGAACGCGAGCATGTACAGGAAGGTGCGCACGCCCTCGGCGCGACCCCACAGCCGCGGGTGCATGATGTCCAGCCGCGCCGCGTTGAGCGGCGAGTCCGGCGCGGCGAGCGCCGCGCCGCCGAGGACGAACAGGGGCACGGAGATGATGAGCAGCGGGCTGAGCAGGCCGGGCACAAAGATGGCGGCGGCGGCGATGTAGCCGATGGTGCCGACCGTGACGCGGGCGCTGGGGCGGCCCTTGCGCAGCAGGCGGTCGGCGATCTGCCCGGCGAACACGACCCCCGCCAGCGCGCCGGCGCCGACGAGGATGAGCAGCCCGCTGGCCGTCGCCTGGCCGAGGTGATAGCGGGTGCGCATCAGCTCGACGGCGAACGTCTGCACCCCGGCGAAGAACAGGTAGGCGAGCGCCGAGGCGACGATGATGATGAGGTTGGTGCGCACCCGGAGCACGTAGCGCACCGCCTGCATGATCGGCATGTCGACGGGATCGGCGTGCAAGACGAGCTCGTCGTGCGGGGTGACTCCCTCGGCGCGGACGGTCTCCTGGGCGACCTCCTGCTCCTCCTCAACGGCGGGACCACCCGCCTCGGACTCCTCGCCGCCGGTGCTGGTCCCGGCGGCCGCGGCCGCACGGCCGACCAGGCGCGTGGCGCCGGGCGGCAGGCGGCTGGCTCCCCCCCGGGCGGGCTCGACCAGCATCTTCCGGATGGCGATCGCCAGCGCGAGGCCGGGGACAGCCAGCCAGGCAAAGCCCCACCGCCACGACAGCGCCGAGGCCAGGTCGCCGCTGACGACGATGCCGATCCCGGAGCCGAGGAGCTCCCCGGTCAGGATCATCCCCCAGATCTTCGCCCGCTCGGTGGCCGGGAAGAAATCGCCGGTCAAGGAGGCGAGCGTCGGGCCGGAACTGGCGGTCACCGCGCCGAGGGCGACGCGGGTGAGGACGAGCACCAGGAAGGAGGGGGCCAGCGCGCTGGCCACCATGGCCCCGCTCCACAGCACGATGCTGATCGTCAGCAGGTTGAGGCGATGCATGCGGTCGGTGAGCATGCCGACCGGGAGCGTTCCCGCGGCGCCGGCCAGGGCCGAGACGGCCGCGATCAACCCCAGCTGGGTGTTGGAGATGCGCAGCGAATGCTCCAGCTGGGTCGCCACCGCGCCGACCGTGCCCGTGTCGGCGGAGTTGAGCATCAGGACGCAGGCGAACAGCGCGATGACGCGCAGGCGCACCCGGCCCCCCACATCGTGCTCCACCCGGTGCTCCACCCGCTGGCGCAGGTCCTCGGCGGTGTGGATGATCCGGGCGGGCCTCAGCTGGTGCGCCCCGCGAGCCCGGCTGAGGCTCGACGGCTTCATGGCGCTGCGACTACCCCCGCGCTCGGAGGCGACCCATCCCGCGGACGCGCGTGTCTGCAGACAAACAGATCGGCCCGGACAGCCTCTGTCACCGCGACGACACGCTCCCGGGACGCTTCGTTTCTGCAATGACACCTCCTGCGAGCGGGCGCAGCGGCGCGGTATAGGAGCGACCGTGAACACGGCGGCGGCACAGTGACCCTCGAGCGACCGGACGACCTGGCCGACGTGGAGGACGGCGCCGCCTGCTTTGTTCCGGGCGCGCAGCCCCCGGCCACCCACCGCGTGGTGGCCGAGATCCCGGTGGGGCTCGGTCCAGAGGGCGCGATCGTCGACGCCCAGCGGCGGCGGGCCTACGTCACCAGCTCCCGCGCCCACGCGCTCACCGTCGTCGACCTGGAGCGGCTGGAGCCGCTGGGCGAGATCCCGGTGGGACGCGAGCCCACCGACATCGCCCTGGACACGCGGGCAAACCGGGTGTTCGTGTGCGACCTGCGCGGCAGCACCATCAGCGTCGTCGACATCCCCAGCCAGCGTGTCCTGCGCACGGTGTCGGTCCCCGGCTATCCGGCATCGGTGGCGCTCGACGAGCCCCGCCGGCTGCTGTACTGCGGATGCGCCGCCGGGTCGGCGGTGGCGATCATCGACGTCGACTCGCTGGAGCTGCTGGCCACCGTCCCGGCGGAGCCGGGCGCCGGCGGGATCGCCTTCGCCGCACGGCGCGGTCGCATCTACTGCGCCAACTTCCTCTCGGACTCGGTGACCGTGGTCGACATCGAGTCCCAGGCCCCGGCGGGTCGCCTGGACGTCGGTCGCGCCCCCTGCGCCATGATCGTCAGCGGCCGCAACGACAGCGCGTACGTGGCCAACTCCGCCTCGGACTCGGTGACCCGCATCGACCTCGCGCACCAGCGCCCGGCGGCGGAGATCCCGGTGGGCCGCGGCCCCGTCGGCATCAACCTCGCGCCCGGCGGGGACCGGGTCTATGTCGGCAACCGCGCCGAGGGGACCATCAGCGTGATCGGCATCGACGACGACCGGGAATGGGGGCGGATCCCGGTCGGCGAGGCGCCGGCGGGATCGGCGGTCGACCCGGACACCGGCTGGCTGCTCATCTCCAACGCGGGCAGCGCCACGCTGACGGTGATCGACGACCTGCTCACCGGCCCGCTGGAGAATCAGCCGGCGACGGCCGCCCACCCCCTCGTCGGTGAGCGGGTTCCGGCGTTTGCCCTGCCTGACCTGCGCTCCGCGCGCGTGCGCCGCACCCGGGAGTGGGATGGGCGCAAGTACATCCTGCACTTCTTCGCCAGCTGGTGAGGACCGTGCAACGCGGAGGCGCGGGTGGTCGAGTCCCTGCGTCGCCGTGCCGGCCGGTTCGGTCTGGATCTCATCATGGTCAACGTGTGGGAGGGCACCGGCGCCCGCGAGGAGGCGTCGCGCTACCGCGACGCGTGGGATCTGCTGGGCACCGTGCTCCTCGACGAGACCGCCGAGTACGCACGGGCGCTGGGGATCCGGGGGGTTCCGACAAACGTGTTCGTCGACGAGCACGGGATCGTGCAGTCGATCGGTGCCACCACCTCTGAGGAACTGCTGGAGGGCGCCGAGCGCCTGGAGCCTGATCTGCGGGCGGACCTGGACGAGATCCGCAGCGGCGACCGCATCCCGGGCGGCTTTGGCGACGGCGAGGGCTGAGGGAGCGCCCTACCGGGGCGCGGCGGGGAGCTCGCGCTCGATCCAGCGCATGATCACATCGACGACGTAGCCCTGTTCGTCCTCGGTGAGGGGATGCCCGCGCGGGATCCCGTGGGCGCGGGCCAGGCACGCGCGGCAGCAGGTGGCGGTGGCGTGCTGGGCCACGAACACCGGATGGTTGCGATACGGCGTCTGGCGGCCGTCGTTGGGCGGCTGGGCGGGGGCCAGCCGCCGGGCGATGAGGTCCTCGGCATGGCGGCGGATGGCCTCGGTCCCGCGGAGCGAGACGAGGGCCCGCTCGCGGCCGCGCAGGTGAAACCGGGCCCGGAACCGCTGGTGGGCGAGCGCGTCGAGGCGTTCGTTGATCAGGTCTGGGGCCGGCGCACGGAAGACGCTCACCCCCGGCAGGCTACGACGCCGCTCGGCGTGCGGGCCTGGCCCGGCTCCTGGGGCGGCGGGGCCGAGTTGACGGTCACCGGGTACGGGGTGACGACCGTCTGCTCAAGCTGCTTGAGGGTGGTGGTGGTGTCGGTGGCCAGACTCAGCGGTGCGCTCGTCGCGCAGGAGCTCATCGTGACCCGGTTATCGGTCATCGACGGCTGGGGCAGGGAGGGCACCGACGCGTCGACCTTGGCGAAGTTGAACGCCGAGGTGAGATCGCCGGTCACCGAGCGCCGCCACGCTGACAGGTTGGGCACCTCGGCGCCGAACCGGGTCTCCAGGAGGCGCAGGGTGGAGGTGTGATCGAAGGTGTCATGGCAGACAAACCCGCCGCGGCTGAACGGTGAGACGACGAGCATGGGGACGCGGAAGCCGAGACCGATCGGCCCGGCGACGCCGCCGGCGTCGGACGGCAGCGGGCTGACCGTCAGGTACTCACCGGCCGTGCCGGCGGCCGGCGTCGGCGGCGGGACGTGGTCAAAGAAGCCGCCGTTCTCGTCGTAGGTGATGAGCAGCGCCGTCTTGGCCCACACCGACGGATTGGCGACAAGCGTGTTGAGGACCTGCGCGGCCACCGACTCGCCGAAGATCTCCGGAGCCGGCGGGTGCTCTGAGGAGATGAGCGGCGCCAGCACCCAGGAGACCTCTGGCAGCGTTCCGGCGACGACGTCGGCCTGGAAGTCAGCCGGGTACTGGGGCACCAGGCCGTTGGCGGTGAGCACCGGGTCTGACCAGTACTGGTCAAAGTAGGGCAGGACGTTGTCGCCGTAGTCCCCGTCGGCGCTGCCGTACACCTTCCAGCTGATCCCGCGCGCCTGCAACTGCTCCGGCATCGTCGTCCAGGACAGGGTGCGGTAGCGCTCGATCCGCGTGCTGCTGGTGGAGAGGATCGGCCCGCCCTGGGTGCCCGCCGGATCAAGCCACGCCGACATGGTGTACAGCCGGTTGGGGTCGGTGGGGCCGATGACCGAACAGTGGTACCCGTCGCAGAGGGTGAACGCGTCGGCCAGCGCGTAGTAGAACTGCAGATCCGAGCGGTCGTAGTAGCCCATCGTCAGCGGGCCGTTGGCCGGACCGTCGACGGCGAGGTGGCCGGTGACGAAGCCGTCGATCCTGCCGGAGTCCCAGTAGGTGTGCTGGGGCGCCCAGCTGTGGTCGATGTCGTTGGTGCACTCGCCGTTGCTGTAGGAGTCCAGATGGAACGGGTACAGGTGGTCACCGTCATAGCCGCCCGGGTAGCCGGGCTGGGCGAACACCGACAGTCCGCTGCCGTCGGTCAACGCCAGCGCCTGCGGGTCGGCAAAGCCGCGCACGCCGCGATAGGAGCCGAAGTAGTGATCAAAGGAACGGTTCTCCTGGACGAGGATCACGACGTGCTCGATGTCATTGAGCGTTCCGCACTTAGGCGAGGCGGCGACGGCGCGCTGGATCAGGCTCTCCCACCCCAGCGCGACCGCGCCGGCGGCCGCCCCCGTCTTCAGCAGTTGACGACGCGTGACCGAGTGACCCATCCGCTTCCTCCCTGTGCCGGTTTGGCCTGCCGCCACCTGTCATACCCGCCACCGGCAAACCTGCACCGGCAAACACGGGTTGTTCACATCGCTCGCGGCGCGGTGCGCAGCCGGCGCGCGGCGCGCTACGCGGCGGGGACCGGCAGCCGGCGGGCGGATGCGGCCGCCGGGGCGGCCACACCGCGGGGGCGCCAGGCGCACCGGGTGAGGTAGCCGCCCAGCGCGAGCGCGGCCGCGATCCAGACGATGCTGAGCAGCGGCTCGCCGAGCGGGGCGCCCGTGCCGGCGAGGAAGGCGTTGGCCCCGGTGGGCGCCAGCCACAGCGCACCGCAGCTGAGCGCGGTGACGAGCGGCAGTCGCCGCCGGCTCCCGGCCTCCCACACCGCGAGGGGGATGACCACGGCAACGAAGTTGTAGGTGAGCGGATCCGGATCGCCGACGCAGCGCACCAGGCCAACCAGGGCGAGCAGCGCGAGCGGATCGACGCGGGGGACGCAGCCGGCGCCCACCCGCCGGCCGTAGCCCCAGATCGCCCCCAGGGCGAGGACGACGGCGACGGCGGCGGCCTGTGACCGGGTCACGCCGGCGGGGAGATAGTGAGCCAGCGCTCCCGGATCGCCGCCGTTCCCGCTCCCCGTCCCCCACCAGACGCTGAATGGATCGGCGATGTGCAGGCTGCCGACCGACGCGTCGGCGTGAGCAAATGCGGCCGGATCGGCGAGCGGCAGCACGAGCGCGGCCGCCCCGGCGATGAGCATCGCCCTGACCGCCACCGCGGTGCGGCGGTCCGGCAGCGCCACCAGCACGCACGGCATCGCCAGCAGCGACCACTGCTTGGTGCCGACGGCGAGGCCGAGCAGAACGGCCGCCCAGCCGCGGCGGCCGCCGACGGCGGCGAGCACCGCGGCGGTGGCCAGAACAGTGGCCAGCGCCTCCTCCGGGTGGCCGATCTGAGCCGCCTGAAGCGTCGCCGGCCCGGCCACGATGGCGGCGGCGGCGAGGGCGACGGCGACCAGGCGGCGGACCGACCCGGCGTCGCGGGCAAGCCAGGCAACGAGGCCGGCGGCCGGAAGCAGGCAGGCCAGCGCGCCGACCGCGTAGGCCAGCTGGGCGCCGGCGCCGAGCGCGTCGGCGACGGCGACGAACGGCGCCCGCCACAGCAGCGAGGTCAGCCCCATCAGCGGCTGCACCGAGGCCATCGCCGCCAGACGGCCGTGGACGAGAGCCGAGAGCGCCGGCCCCGCGTTGTCGCCGAGCACGTAGCCGTTGACCGCATAGTCCCCGCTGCGGGTGAGGCCGAGGACGATCCAGAGCAGGGTGGCGCAGGCGCCCGGGATGAGCAGGATGGCGAGGGCGGCGATGAGACGATCGCGGCGCGAGCTCACACCGCCGGTATCGGCATCACGTCGGCTCAACCTGAGCCGCCGAGCGCTGCGGCGGAGCCCAGATGCCCCGCTCCTGCAGGAGGGCGACCTGCCGGCGGGTCACCTGCTCGCGGTACTCGTCATGGGTGTAGGGCGGGCGCTCCAGGTAGAGGTTGCGCGGGTAGATGGGCTCCTCGTAGATGAGCTGGTACTGCTCGGTGGTCAGATCCTTCATCCAGTTGTCCCACTGGGCGGCCTGGCGGAAGTGGCGCAGCGCCTCGATGTCGATGGTGCCGGCGATCCAGGTCGAGCCGGCGCCGTAGGGAACCTCGGTCACCACCTGGCCGCGGTAGTCGACGATCTGCGAGCCGCCGGAGAAGGTGTCGATCGGCGTCGTGGACTCGGCGTCAAGGTAGTAGGTGCCGAGGTTCATCCCGACGACGTACATGTTGTTGTCCAGCGCCCGGGCGCGGTTCTGCACCGAGAACATGCCGCTCATCACGCCGGGGGCCGGGTACGGGCCGCGGTAGGCGAGCTCGCAGCCGTTCATGGCCAGCCCGCGCGCGTTCTCCGGGTATGACGCCTCGTTGGCCATCATGATCCCGATGCGGCCGATCTCGGTCTCGGCGACCGGATAGAAGGCGTTCAGGTCACGGCCGTAGAGCTCCACCCACCGGTCCCAGACGTTGTGGGGGGTCACCGAGTGCTCGACCGGGAGCAGCGGCACGAGCTTGTGGTGGCGGAGGATGACAGTTCCGTCCTCAGGCTCGATGACGAACCCCACGTTGAAGAAGCGCCCCGGGAACTCCGGGTGGCGCGCCTTGGCCTGGGCGATGACGTACGCGTTCCACCGCTGGGCCAGCCGGCCGAGCTCGTCGGTCTCCGGGCCGGGGATGTCGATCGCGCACTCGCGGGCGTACGTCTCATGATCGAGGTCGAGCACCTCGTCGGTGAAGCCCTGCAGCCCGCCCTCCGGGACGCAGATCAGCCGCACCGGGAGGTCCATGCTCGACAGCCATGACGCCGCCTTGACCATGTGCGCGATGTGCTCCAGGTTCCGGCCGATCTCCTCCCGGCGCCGGATGCCGCGCATCGTCTGGATGAGGCCCACGGCCTGATACGGCTCGATCATCTGCTTCCCCTCTCTCAAAAAACTGCCGGTGCCGGGTGAAGTCTGTCGCGCCCGGGGACGGCGCGCCACC
>DASSZQ010000263.1:0-2379 GCA_035702755.1 Solirubrobacteraceae bacterium
CCCTCGCCGGCGCCCGGGTCGCCCCCAACGGCTGGCGCCGCGCCAAGGCGATGCTCCACTTCGACCGGGGCGGCGAGCTCAAGCGGCGGTTCCTGCTCACCGCGGTCCAGCGCAACCGCAACGCCCAGCTGCGCCTCCGGGCGCTCCAGGAGATCGCCGCCAGCCGCGACGCCGAGGCGTTTGATCAGGCGATCGACATCATGGGCGGCTGGCCCCGCGACGAGCGGCGCGAGGGCGTCAAGATCATGCTCCAAGCGCTCGCCGAGCGGCGGATCGGCCGCCGTGACCAGGCCAACGCCTGGATCTGGCGGATGGCCGAGTACACCCGCGAGGTGCACGAGGAGTACGCGGTGCAGCGCTGGCCGGAGACCAAGCGCCTGCTGGGACTGCTGGTCAACTCAAGCGGATCGGCCCACGCCCGCAACGCGCGGCGCCTGGTCCACGCCTCGCGCAAGGAGGACCGCCGCCTGTCGGCGGCGCTCCTGGCCGCGGCGCTGGCGCACACCCCGGAGGCCGAGGAGGCGCTGCGGGGTGCCCGCACGCGGATGGCCCGCAAGCCGGCCGCCCTCGCCCGGGAGCTGCTGCGCAACTTCCCCAAGGGCCGCCGCGGCTCCAAGCGCCGGCGGCGCAAGGGTGGGGCCGGGGCCCCCGCCGAGGCCAACGGCGCAACGGAGACTCCGCAGACCGCCACCGAGCTCGCGGAGAACGAAGAAGCGCCCCCCGCCGCCGAGGACGAGCCCACCCCAACTGAGAAGAAGCCCGCTGAGACCGAGCGGCCGCCCGCGGCCGACGCCGAGCCGCCGACCGAGAGCGAGACGCCGAGCCCCGTCGAGAAGCCGGGCGAGGGCGAGGAGCCGGCCCCGTCGCCCGCTCGCCGCTCCCGGGCCCGCAGCACGACGGGGGCAGCCAAGCCCGCCGCCAAGCCGCGCGCCAAGTCCTCCTCGGCCAAGCCGCGCTCCACCCGGAGCCGGGCCCAGGACAAGGCGCCGGCGAGCCGGCCGGCGGACGAGAGCCAGACGGCCCCGTCGACCCAGGAAGCTGCGGCACCGCCCGCCGACGCGCCGCCCGGCGAGCCCGCCGGTCAGGTCGACGAGATCAAGCGCCCGCGCCGCTCCCGCTCCCGGGTGCGCGCCGCCCAGGACGCCGAAGAGGCGGCCTGACGCTCAGGAGGCGACGGCGGCGGCCGGGCTGTACCCCGCCGCCACGCGCCGCTCAGCGGCAGTCTCGGCCGTCGAGGCCGGCAGGTCGGCCGAGACGACCGACACGAGCGCCTCGACGATCTCCGGGTCAAACTGCGAGCCGGCGCACTCGCGCAGCTCGGCCATCGCCGCCTCGTAGGGCAGCGCGCGGCGGTAGGGCCGGTCGGTGCGCATCGCGTTCCAGCTGTCGCAGCAGGTGATGATCCTCGCCTCCACCGGGATGGCAGAGGCCGCCAGGCCGTCGGGATAGCCGCCCCCGTCCCAGCGCTCATGGTGCGAGCGCACGATCTGACCCACCTCGCGCATGAAGCCCCCCACCCGGCTGAGCATCCGCTCGCCCTCGGCGGCATGGGTCTTCATGATCTCCCACTCATGGGGATCGAGCTTGCCCGGCTTGTTGAGGATCTCCTTGGGGATCGCGATCTTGCCCACGTCATGCAGGCGGGCGCCGAACTCCAGGTTGCGTCGCCGCTCGGCATCCAGGCCCAGCTGGTCGGCGACGGCGACGGCGAGGCTGACGACGTCCTGTGAGTGCTCGCCGGTGTAGCCGTCGTCGGCGGCAATGACGTCGCCGAGCAGCAGCGCCGTGCCCTTGTAGGTGTCGTTGAGCTCCAGCAGGTTGTTCAGGCGCCCCTGCCGCTCATGCGCGAACACCGACAGCAAGCCCAGCAGCGGCACGACGGCGACAACGGCGTACGGGGCGGTGTGCATCTCCTTGGCGACGGCCAACGCCACTCCGGAGAGTGCGGCATCGATGACGTACACCCAGCTTTCCCGCAACTGCTCCCGCAGTCCAGCTCCGCGCGCGATCCCAAAGTACGCGCCGGACTGAGCAAAGTCGCCGACGAACTGCGCCCCAAGCGCCACGACGAGCAGGACCGGGCCGGCGTGGCCGGGAGCCGTGCCAGCCAAGAGGAACACCCCGCAGGGGAAGACTGAGCACCATGTGTTGCCCGGAACACGGAGCAGAGCCGCCACCCCCAGCTCCCCGGAGATCACCTCCGGCAGGGTGGCCAGCAGTTGACTGAGCGCGAACGCGAGAGGAACGACCGCCAGCGGTAGGGCGAAGACCATCGGGACCAGGGCCAGCTGTGTCGCCACCGTAAAGCCGAACGGCGTCTCGAACTTCACGCGGGTGGCGAGCGTCGTCACAGCCACGCACGAGACCAACGCGACCAAG